>CAWCDV010000021.1:0-70360 GCA_963794365.1 uncultured Acidobacteriaceae bacterium | reverse complement strand
CGCGCCGGTGAGCATCCGTCTACAGCTGCAAAACTGATCAAGGCCGGTCTCAGATGTTAGGTTGTTAGGTGTCAAGTGTAGGTCTCTGGCGCTAAGACCTGCGGCCTGACAGCTGTACCTCCAACCTCGGGAAAACCTTGCCGGTTTCCACAATAAGCCCGGCAGAGTTTTCCCCGTCCGCAGATTCTAAGAAGCTTCCAATGTTTCCTTGCCGGCACGCCACTCCTAAGCGGTTCAGAACAAAGTCATTCGTGAAAACATTCCCATCTCCGTCATGGCTACTGGCTTGCTCCCTGTCTCACCACAAGGAGCCAATGTGGACAGTGGATTTTACGCAGCGTGCGCGGGGTTACGAGCGCAGAGCCAGGCGCTCGAAGTGGCGGGCCACAATCTTGCCAATCTGAACACCGCCGGGTTTCGAGGTCAGCAGACAACCTTCCAGTCGCTGATGGCAGTGTCCCGCCCAACCGTTCCAAATGTGCTGAATCTGGCGACGAACAACTTCGGGGTGCTCGAAGGGACGCACCTGGATATGACTGCGGGCAGCCTGCAACCGACCGGGAATCCGCTCGACGTGGGAATCGAGGGCAGCGGTTTTTTTGCCATTTGGACCGCGCGCGGCACACGCTACACGCGCAACGGAAGTTTCCAGGTGTCGAGCAGCGGACAACTGGTGACGGCGGCGGGCGATCTGGTGCTCGGCGACCCTGCGCTCAAAGCGAAAGGCGGGATCAGTATTCCGGCGGGAGCCATCTCGGTTGCTTCGGATGGAACGCTCTCGGTGAACGGCGCGGTCGCGGGCAGCCTCCAGTTGGTCGAGTTCGCTGCCGGGACCAGGCTCACCGCGGAAGGTGGAACCTTGATCGCCGCCCCCGAAGGAAGCGCCAAGCCGGCCCAGCAGTCCGCGTTCCAGCAGGGCACGCTCGAAGCGTCGAACGTGAATGCCATCAATTCGGTGATGACGCTGATCGGAGTGCAGCGCCAGGCCGAAATGCTGCAGCGCGCCCTGTCATTGTTTGACACCGAATTCAACCGTATTGCCGCGACCGACCTGGCAAAGGTTTAGGGGGCATCGCTATTGGCTATTAGCTCTCAGCTTCCAGCCAAAAGCCAAAGGCTAAGAGCAAGGCAAGAGCGCAAGAGCCAAAACGCGATTAGGAGGAAATCATGTTCCGCTCACTCTACACCGCCGCCAGTGGCATGCAGGCGCAGCAAACCAATCTGGATACCATTGCCAACAACCTGTCCAACTCGAGCACGGCCGGCTTCCGCAGCCGCCGCATGCAGTTCCAGGATCTGATCTACCAGAACATGGTGATGCCGGGCGCGGCCGCCTCGCAGCAGACCACGGTGGCCACGGGTCTGCAAATAGGCCTCGGCACGCGCTCTGCGGCGTCGGAGATTCTCCAGATGCAGGGCGATCTGAGCCAGACCGGCAATCCGCTCGATCTGGCCATCGAAGGGCAGGGATTGTTTCAGGTGCTATTGCCGACGGGTCAGACCGCCTACACGCGCAGCGGCGAATTTCACCAGGACGCACAAGGCAATGTGGTGACCGCCGGCGGGAATCCGCTCCAGCCCTCAGTCGCCATTCCGGCAGGCGCCACCTCGGTCACGATTGCGTCCGACGGCACCGTGTCGGTCACGCTGGCCGGGCAAACCGCGGCGCAGCAAGTCGGCACTATTCAATTGGCGCTGTTTCCGAATCCCGGCGGATTAAACAGTGTCGGCCAGAATCAGTTTCTGGCCACCACCGCTTCGGGCGATCCCGTCATCGGCACGCCGGGCAGCACCACTGGTTTGGGACAGATCGAGCAAGGGTACTTGGAGCAGTCCAACGTCAGCGTGGTCGATGAGTTCATCAGCATGATCGTGGCGCAGCGTTCCTACGAGGCCAGTTCACGAGTCGTGCAGGCCGCCGATGAAATGTTCCAGTTGGTCAACCAGCTGGGAAAGTAGCCTGAGAAAGCAGCCTAAGAAAGCAGAGGACCAGAGTGATTGCCCGACCGATTCGCGCCGGCTTCCGATTCGTCTTCGTTTTTGTCCTTGTCTTCATCTTTGTCCTTGCGATAGCAGCGAGCTCGCTGCTCTCGGCCAGGCTTTCGGCGGAAGAGCCGCGCACGCCGGCTGACACCGGGCCCACTCCGTAACGCGGCAGGAAGTGTGGCAGGCGGTGGTGGCTGAACTCCGCGAACGAGGACTCCCGGAACCACAGTTGCCGCGGCTCGAAGATCTCGATCTGCCGTTCGCTCTGCCGGCGGTTGAGGGACGGAAGTTGCGGGTCTCGTCGGCTTGCTGGGACGAGGGTCCCGGTCGCACCCAATTTCGCCTGGAATGCCGCGAGCCCGGTCAGTGTCATTCCATTTCTGGCCTATGTGCATATCCAGAATCGCGACGCGGGCGCACGGGCCGGATCATGCCGGCTGGAAGCGCCGTCGCGCCCGGCGCTGGAGGCTCCGCCGAAACCCCCCGAAACCTGCGGTGCGGGCCGGCGACCGGGCGACCGTGGTTTTCCTTGCGGACCGTTTGCGACTCACCGCTTGCGTGATTTGTCTGGAGCGTGGCCGCGAGGGCGAAATCATTCGCGTGCAGAACCAGGATGGCCACTTTTCCGGGCGCGAATTGCCGGCCCCGCCCTGCTCGAAGCTTTGCCGCAGATGAAGTGTCGGGCGGGGCGGAGCCTGCCCTGAGCGGAGCCGAAGGGCCCCGCTTTTGGACGGGGCCGAGCCCCGTCCCCACATGAGAAGGAGAGCCCAAGTGAAAACGACACTCTGTTTCCTGCTCGTGCTGGCGGCGAGTTCGCTGCATGCGTCGAAGCGGGATGCGAAGGGCAACACTCTGGCCAAATACCTCGCCCGCATCCAGACGGCGCAACCGGCCGCGCCCGCGCTCTCCGTCGGCAGCATTTGGGTGGATGCGGGACAGATGGCTTCTCTCAGCGCCGATTACAAGGCCATGGCGGTCGGCGACACGATCGAGATCGTCGTGGTCCAGGGATTGACCTCGTCGAACGCCAACTCCGTGAGCACAGCGCGCACCTTGAACAGCGGTTCGGGCATTAGCTCGCTACCCGGCAAGATCAATGTCGGAGGGGTCACGAACCTGCTCGGGCTGAACTCGACCGAGGCCTTGTCCGGCAAAGGCGCGGCTTCTACGGCGACGAGCGTCACCACCACCCTGTCGGGTCGAGTGGTCGCCGTTCTCGCCAGCGGCAATCTGGTGGTCGAAGCCGAGCGCACCATCAACATGAACAACGAGAAGCAGACCATCTTTTTGCGCGGGGTTGTGCGCCGCGGCGATATCGGACCGAACAATACGGTCGCCTCCGACAGCGTCGGCGATCTGGAACTGGAGATCAAGGGTAAAGGCGTGATCTCGGACGGGGTGCGGCAGCCGAACCGGGTGATACGCACCATCATGCACCTGCTGGATTTTTAGGAGTTCGATTCTTAGGAATTCGATCTTAGGAGATTCGATCTTTAGGAGTTCGTTTTAGGATTATGAAAGCCGCTAGGGCCGCCGGTTTACTGCTGTTCGCGCTTTCCGGTGCGGTCGCTATCTTTATCTTTATCTTTACGGGTGAAGTCTTTGCCGGCGAACCGGTCGCGGTCAAAATCCGCGATCTGACCAGCGTCGAAGGGGTGCGGGAGAATCCCCTGATCGGCTACGGCATGGTGGTGGGGCTCACGCAAACCGGAGACAGCCAGCAGACCGTATTCACCACCCAGACCCTGGCCAACATTATGCAGCGCATGGGCGCGCAGATTCCGCCGACGACGGCGATCGTCAAAAATGTCGCGGCGGTGTTTGTGACCGCGAGCCTGCCGGCGTTCGCGCGGCCCGGCACTCAGGTGGACGTTACCGTCTCCTCGATCGGCGATGCCAAAAGCCTCGAAGGCGGCGTGCTCCTGCTGACTCCGCTGTATGGCGCCGACGGGCAGGTCTATGCCGCCGCTCAGGGCCCGATCGCCGTGGGCGGGTTTGCGGCTGGAGGCGCGGGTGCGACCAAGCAGATGAACCATCCCACGACCGGAAGAGTTCCGGCGGGGGGCCGGGTGGAACGCAGTCTGACCTTCGATTTCAACCGCCTGGCTCCGCTTTCGCTGCTCTTGCGCGAGTCCGATTTTTCGACGGCGGGCGAAATCTCCGACGCCATCAACCGCGAATTCGGGCACGCGGTCGCCAGCGCCCGCGACGGCGGACGCGTGGAAGTCGATCCGGCGGCAACCGGCGTGGCCAACCTGACAGCGGTGCTCGCCCGCATCGAAAACTTTGACCGTACCCGTGCACCGGCGCGCCCGGGTCGTACTCAGCGAACGTACGGGAACGATCGTGATGGGAAAAGACGTGCGTCTCGGAGCCGTGTCCATTCTGCACGGCGGATTCTCGGTGCAGATCCAGACCGAATATTCCGTTTCCCAGCCCGCCCCGCTCTCAGCGGGAAAAACCGAGGTCGTGGCCAGACACGGAAGTGCAGGCCAAAGACAGCCCCGCAAAACGCCTCGAAATCGGCGAAGGTGCCAGCATCGACGATCTGGTCGGCGGATTGCACAACATGGGCGCGACGGCGCGCGACGTGATTTCGATCTTGCAAGCCATCAAAGCGGCTGGAGCGCTCGATGCCGATTTAGAGGTCATCTAAGTTTCGCGGTTCGCTCTTAGCTCTTCGCTGTTCGCTATTCGCAAAAAAGCCCGTATCACCGGCGATTAGCGAACGACGAACAGCGAACGACCAACGACCAACGACTAACGCCCCTGGAGACAATTCTCATGAACATCACACTCGCATCGAGTTCCATCCCCACACCCGCAGCCAATCCTGCGGCCGTGAAATCGGTCTTGAAAAATGAAAAGGCGGCGCGGGATTTTGAAGCCCTGCTGCTCACCCCGGTGCTCGACTCTTTGCAGAAAACGTTTGCCGGCGACTCCGGGGATTCGAAAACCACGGGGGCAAGCGACTATCGCCAGATGGGAAGCCAGGCGCTGGCGCAGGCGATCGCCGCCCGGGGTGGGATTGGCATCGCGCAGCTCGTCTTGCGCCATTTGCAGCCACCAAAGGTATCGGGTGGGGGCTGAACGTGGGGTTCATTTCCAGCGCTAAAGTTTTTCCGAACTCTGCCGATCTTAGATTTGAGCCGGAATGCGTCTGCGGAAAAGCCGCCGCCACATTAAGGCTTGTTAAGAATCTGCCGATACAAAAGGCAGGATGGAAAAGGCAGGACACAATCGGAGAAATTCTATGAGAGTCGATTTAACATCGCGTGGAGTGGAGCCGCCCGAAAATGGCAAGACGGGCCGCGGCGGCCAGACTGGGGCCTCGGGGACCTCGGGGAGCAGTGCGTCGAGCAACTCGTCCAACAATTCCGCCAGCAGCACTTTGGGTCTGGACCAAACCCGGCTTTCCTTCGATCACACACGGGTGCAGTCGCTCGAAGCCCAGGTTCTGGCGCAGCCTGAAGTTCGCCAGGCCAAGGTTCAATCGCTGCAACAGGCGATCGGCAACGGCGAATATTCGGTTTCTGCCGGCCAGGTCGCCGCTGCCATGGCGAGCGACCTGGGCGCCGGAGCCGAGGGCTAGCTGGAGTGAGCCACGGAGTGAATTATGGATCCGTTGATCACGAACGCGATCGATCCGGCGCTGCTGCGCGTGCTGGAAAAGCGAGGCCAGGAGCGCGACCCGGCCGCCCGCCGCAGGCGTCCGCCGGTACCCGAGAAACCGGGCGCAGAAGAAGAAAATAAACAGGAGTCCGATCCCGATACTCCTAAGCACACACTGGACGACCTGGCGTGATCGTGATGGGCGTGATCGTGATGGGCGTGATCGTGATGAAGCTGACAACCTGATCTGACCATCTGATCTGAACTCCGAACAAAGAGCGACCCCATTATGGATGATATCGGCACATCGCTTCCCGAACTTAGCAAGCTGATCGAGCAGCGGCTCGCGCTCTTGCGTAGCTTGGCCGAGAGTCTCGAGGGCAGCACCCTGGCGCTGGTGCGAAACGATGCGGAAGCGATTGCGCGCGGTGCGGCACACCAGGCCGAACTCTGCCGCCAATGGAGCCAACTCGAAGACGAGCTTCGTCGCGAGGCGGGCCGGCGTTCGGCGCCGCCCCCCGTTGGCGCATCCGGCAATTCGCCGGAAACCGAGCACTCCGCGCGGCTGCAAGCCGAGTGGGAGACGCTCGGAACTCGGATCCGTTATCTCACGCGGGTGCACTGGTCGCTGTTGCGGCACCTCGAGCGCAGCTTGGCCGTCCTCAACCGCGTGGTCGACAGTTGCGCGGCCACCTACACGCCCGATCCCGGCTTGCTTAGGACGGAAGTCCGGCTCGTATCCGGAGAAAGTGCTGGAGAATAGCTATGTCGGGTTTATTCGGATCTCTTTCGGTTGCCCTGAGCGGGCTCTCGGTCAGCCAGCAGGAGATGGAAACCACCTCCAATAACGTGGCCAACGCGAATACTCCCGGATACACGCGCGAGGTTTCGGATGTAACGGCAGCGGATCCGGTGGAGATAGGATCGCTCAACGTTGGCACCGGAGTGGTCCTCGAAAAAATCGAGAGCCTGCGCGACCCCATACTCCAGATCCAAATCAATCAGGCAACGCAGCAGAACAGCGCGCTCAATGCCTCGCTGACCCAACTGCAACAGATTCAGACCCAGTTCGCAAGCGACAGTTCCGGCATCGGCGCCGACATCAGCAATTTCTTTAACAGTCTGCAGCAGCTTTCCCCCAATCCCTCGGATCTGACATTGCGGCAAGGCGTGCTGACCGCGGCCGACACTCTGGCCACCGACTTCAACAACGCCGCCCAGAACCTTCAGACCCAGCGCAGCAATGTTGACCAGAACGTCGCGCAGACGGTCACCCAGGTGAACAGCCTGACCTCGCAGATTGCCAGTGTCGACCAGCAAATCGGCAATCTCCAGGACGCGAACCAGGGCACCAACACCCTGGTGGACACACGGAACAACCTCATCCAGCAACTCTCCGGGGTGATCGATGTGCAGGTCATTCCGACCGATCAGGGCATCACGCTGGCGACTTCGAACGGGACGACGCTGGTATCCGGATCGCAGAGTTTCGCGCTGACCACCCAGCCAATCGTCGGCGCCGATGGCGTGCAGGTGCAGCACATCATGGCCGGGACCGACGACATCACCAACTCGCTGAAGGGTGGAAGTCTGGCCGGTTTGATCCAGATTCGCGACCAGGAGATTCCGAGCATTGAAACGAGTCTCAATCAGCTGGCAACTGGTCTCGCCACCAACCTCAACGCGGCCAACGCACAGGGCCTCGATCTGGAGACCCCGCCGGTACAGGGTGGCCCCATCTTTTCCGGTCTGGGCGCAGCGGCTTCGCTGACCGTCAGTATGACCAACCCGTCGCTGATCGCCGCCAGCTCCGACGGCACTTCCGGCAGCAATGGAAATCTGGCCAACCTCTCCGCCGTCGCCAATCAGGACGTGGCCAATGGGCAGACGCCGATCGATGCCTATTCCACGCTGGTAGGCCAAGTCGGAAGTGCCACGTCCAACACTTCGGCCGACGCCGATTCCTCCGGTCTGATCCTGCAACAGTTGCAGGACCAGAACGGAAGCGTCTCCGGCGTGTCGCTCAACGAAGAAGCATCTAACCTCATCCAGTATCAGGCCGCTTATCAGGCCGCTGCCCGCGTCGTTTCTACGGTAAACCTCTTGCTTCTTGATGCCGTAAATCTGGGCATGGGCCAGGCGGAAGAATAAAGACTAACGACTAACGACCAACGACCAAAGACTAACGACTAGCGCTTCATAAGGTGAACATCCATGCGCGTCAATCCGAATCCCATGCCCGATCTAATGGCGGCGCTCAACCAGACACAACTGGAAGAGCAGCAGGCCGAGCTCCAGATTTCGACCGGCAAAAGTGTGAACGAACCCTCCGACGATCCGACCGCCGCTGCCCTACTAGTCGAGAACAACGATCAGGCTACTTTCAACAGCGGCTGTCTGCGGAGTATCAGCGCAGTGCAAGGCCACCTCTCGACCGCCAGTTCCACCCTGAGTTCGGTCACAACGGCGCTGCAACAAGCCCTAAGCCTCGGCGTCGAGGCCGGCGGCGGCACGCTCTCCGCGAGCGACCGAGCCGCAATTGCCAATCAGCTGCAAGGCATCCAGAGCCAGCTTGTGTCCTTGGCTAACACAACCTACGAGGGCAACTATATATTCGCCGGCACCGCTACGAATATGCCGCCGTACGTGGTGGACGGTACCTCGCCTTCCGGTGTCGACTATGTTGGCAACAGCGATGTCAATGAGGTATCGATCGGCAATGGATACAAGCTCGCCGTCAACCAGCCCGGAGCGCAACTGTTTTCCGCTCCCGGCAACGACGTTTTTCTTGCCATCAACAACCTCATTCAGGCCGTGCAGAACAATAGTGGCGTTGGTACCGCCGTTAACGCAGTAAGCGCGGCTTCCAGCTATCTTTCGGCGCAGACCGTGCTCTATGGCAACGCCACCGACCAGACGCAGTCCGAGACCACCTACCTCAATGCCGCCCAACTGCAAATTAGCCAGCAGCAGAACACGCTTGGCGGCGCGAACATGGCTGCGGCCGCAACCAATCTCTCCCAGGCCCAGACCGATAACCAAGCAGCGCTAGCCGCCATCAGCAAGCTCGCGTCGCAAAATAATCTCTTCAGTTACTTGACTTAGGCTCGTGTGGGGACGGGCGTCCCGCCCGTCCATGCCGAGCGCAGCTCGGCGGCTGCGAGCCCGCCCTCACAGGAACTCCACGAACGAGTCCGTGACTTCAGCGCCAGCGTTGTTGGCGATGCGGGTGGCCTGGCGTTCGACGTTTTTCATGAGGCCGTCCAGGTAATCGCGCGAGTGGGAGACACTGACGACGCCGATGGTCGCCTGATTCCAGAGCAGGCTCGGGTCAAGTTCGGCGACGGCGATGTTGAAAGAGGAGCGGAGACGATCTTTGAGGCTGCGCGTAACCTGACGTTTGTCTTTGAGCGAGTGTGCGGCTTCGATACGAAGTTCGAGAGTAAGGAAAGCGATCATGAGCGATCCGAAGTTGCAGGCTGCGGTACGGGCACCTTCTTTTCCCCTACTACTCTAACTTGTCGATCGAGAGCCAAGCGGTAGAGGTTGCACGAAATTCCAGAGTCCTCCGTTGGTAGTGGCTCAATTTGAACTGACTCTGCCACAACAAATACTGTCATCTTGAGCGGAATCCGGTCTTCGGCGAAGCCGGAGATCGGATGAAGTCGAAAGACCCCCTACTCGGTCGCGTCGAGCGACGCCGTGTCCAATCCTCCCGTAACCCCAGTGTGTCCCGCGCTTAGCAAACACCACCCGTTGCCACCACCATCCGAGAGAGAAGTAAAAACCCGCGAGCGCCGCAATTTCGAAATCAAATTGAGCCACTACCCGTCCGTTTGTGCCTTCGCGCTTCTGGTTTTAACATGAGCAACAGCCGATTCCTTAATCAATTTCAAAATCAGCGCCAGCGAAGATTCTCTTGCCTATGCGCCGGAAATCGACGCGAAGCTGGCGTTTCTTGCCATGGCAGTGGCGGGGTTTGCCGACTCTGCTCCCACCGAATCCCAGTACCAGGAATTCAACAAGATGAAAAAGCGGACCGATGAATTACTGGTAGGGTGGGATCAGGTGCGGAATGCCGATATCGCCAACTTTCAAAAGCTAGCAGCGGAACAAAACTTCCAGTCGATCTTCGTGCCCGATATAAGAAGTGGGCGGGTGCGCGGCGGCGGCGAAGAATGAAAAATAGTGTGGAAGCGGGGCTCCGCTCCGCTTGGGACGGGGCAGAGCCCGTCCCCACACACGAAGTCTAGATGAACATCTCGTCTTGCGGGACGCCCGCTCCGTTTTTCGGATGGCGCCTTTTCTGGCCGAGAAAGACTTCCACTCCGGTGCTGATCGCGGCCATCAGTCCGTTGACCTGGCGCAAGGGAGAGATCACGGTTTTGTGCACGATTTCGCTGGTCTCCTCCACTTTATCCATCGTCCGGTTCAGCAGTTCGTCCGCGCGGATGACTTGCAGCCGGGTGCGGTCAAGCGCATCGGTGAGCGTAGCATCGATGCGGCCGAGTTGATTGCGCACCAGGGTGCTCGACTCCGAGAAGTTGGCCGTCATGACTTCGATCTTCGGCCGCATTTCCACTAGCAGGTTCTGCACCGTCTCTATCGTGGGCAGAGCCTTGCTCTTGACTTCGGTGGCGAGAGCTTCCATCTTCGCCGTGCTCTTGCGGACCGCAAGGTAAAGGCCCACCATAATTCCCGCCTGCACCACGACTGCGAAAGTCGTCACCGCAATAAAAATTCTTAGGAGGTTGTCATCCATAGCTGCTCCATCATAGCTTCAGGCTTAGTCGCTTCTGGACTAACCCTGCCGCTGTTACCGCTAGATATTCTTGGGCGGCTCAGTCGCGGTGGTCTCGTTATATGCCTGGCGTCCCGCCTCGTAAGCGTTGCGGAACTGCTCTTTCTGCTGGTTGAGCGCATCGCGTCCGCGATCCACCCAGTCCCCCGCCTGTTCGCGCGCCCGACGAGCCTGCTGACGCACCCGCTCGCTCCCTTCCTCCGCCTTGGAGCGAATTACGTCGCGCGTTTCATCGCCCGAGTGCGGCGCGTACAACACGCCGACTACCGCTCCAACACCGAGTCCCGCCAGAAACCACAAGAAGCCGCTGCCATCATGATCCGCCATAACTGCCTCCTCGATTTTTCTATGTAACGGATGGTAGCACCCTGATATGTGAAAAACAATTCGCCGCGCCGCGGTTGAGTCCAACGCCGGAGGGACGGGCGCATCGCGAGCCTGCCCTGAGCGAAGTCGAAGGGTCCGGTCGGGCGGGGACGCCCGGCTCTCCACCAACAAGGTCTTTCGGTCAGCAAAGAAACTCTTGTGCCAAACGCGCCAAAGGCGGACAATGATGCGGTTTTCAGGAGGCACTTTTGTCCGACCGCAAGTATCGCCAGCGCGGATACCAGGATTCCGGTGCGGGACCGAAAAAGGAGTTCGAGAAGCCAGCGGCCCCGAAAAAAGAGAATACCTTCGGGCCGCGACCGATCAACATGCCGGGAACGCGGACCGTCTCGCGCTGTGCCGAATGCGGCGCGCTGCTGCAGAATCTCACGGACCCCGTCGGCCAGTGCCCGAAGTGTGGCTTCGCTCTGCACGCCTGCAAACAGTGCGAACACTTTGATCCATCCAGCCGCTTCGAATGCAATCAGCCGATTCTCGCCAGAATCTCTCCCAAAGACAAACGCAACGACTGCTCTCTCTATTCCATCCGCGTGATGGTCGAAAAAGAAACCTCCAGCAAAGGCAGTCAGCGTCCGAATGACGCGCGCGCGGCGTTTGACAATCTGTTCAAGGATTGAAGTTAGCTCTCAGCTGTCAACTCTCAGGGAAGGGAAGTCTTCCTAATGTCCGACGATCCAGCTCCGGAGGGGGCGTCCGAGCTTAGCCCAGCGCTTTCGCAACTCGCGGAAAAGTCGATTCTCGATGCCCGGCCCCTAAAGGGACGTCTGATTCAGGAGAACTTGCGGTATCGCTGAAGCGATACCCTGATGCGAAACCTGGGTTTTTCCGCAAGCTGTTTCAGCGCTGGAAAAGTGGGAAGAATGACCTAAAGTCCCGGAGAGCCTGCCCTGAGCGAAGTCGAAGGGACCGAGTCCTCACGCACACTTCACCGCTGCGATAATCATTCCCCCGTAAGTGGTTGAATTTAACCAGGATGGTTGAAATCAGCCACCCCTCTTCTTGCAACTTTTCTTCCCCTCCTGTGTTCAAAGTAGTAGAGACCTGGTCCATGGTGGGAGAGCAAAAGGCCACCACGAAGACCACAGTCACTAGAAAGTTTCTGGATCCAGTCAAAGTTTCGGCGGACCTGGGAAAAGGAGGTCCATATGCGTTACCTGAGATATTTAGCGTTGCTGGCAGTCCTGATGGTGCCGCTTGCCTTCGCGCAGGCGCAAGTAGGAGTTGCCATAGGAGTAGGACCGGGCTACGTGGACGGGCCGCCGGTGTGTGAGTACGGGTACTACGATTATTATCCGTATGCCTGCGCACCCTACGGCTACTACGGTCCGCAGTGGTTTAGCGGCGGAGTGTTCATTGGTGCCGGCCCCTGGTACGGGCGGGGCTGGGGTGGCGGCTGGGGCCGGGGCCTGGCTATGGCCGGGGCGGCTGGGGCTATGGTCACGGCGCCTACGGACGCGGAGGTTACGGGCGTGGTGGCTACGCCCATGGCGGCTTTGCCCGAGGAGGCGGAGGTGGCTTCCATGGCGGCGGATCCCGCGGCGGCGGTTTCCACGGTGGCGGCGGTCACGCTGCCGGAGGCCACAGTGGCGGAGGTCACAGTGGCGGAGGCCATGGTGGCGGACACCGGTAAGAACTCCAGACATAGAGAAGTTTCAACGGCTGGCAGCACTGCGCTGCCAGCCATTTTTCTTTAGTCAACCTCCAGCCGCCGACGTTCAGACGACGCGCCCGGACTTTCACTTCAGCGCGCGACCATCTAGCTCAGCCCCCACTGAATTCCCGATGATCTCGTTCCGCCTGATTGCCCGAGGGCGAGTGCTCACGTGCCACGCTGGAGCACAATCCTAACTGGTTTGCGCTCTTCCGCATCTAAGCTCGCAGGAGCGATTTGGCGCGTAAGCCGCTTGCCTTAGCGGGATTACATCCTTATAATCCGCACACCGGAATAATGTTAAGCTGCGGCATATCGACAGGCGGCTCACAGTTTCGGGACCCGCTGGTGTGAGTGGCAGAAATGCCAGTGGCGTTCGATTGAAGAATTGGTTTATGGTGCAAGTCCGACGCCAGTCTTGGTTCGAATCGGGCAAGTTGTCAACTCCAGTTTTCCCGAAGAGTCAAGGAGCCACCGGAATGAAGAAGATCATTCTCGCGATGTTGCTGGTAGCCGCGATTACCGCCGTCGCTCAAACCGCGGCCGTACCCGCCCAACCCGCGCAGTCTCCAGCAACGCCCCAGAAACCTCCCCAGAAAAAAGAGATCAAAGACCCGGCGGAGTATAACGCCTACGTGGGTGCCGCGCAGCAAACCGACGCCGCGGCCAAGGTCAGCGGCTTGGAAGCGTTTGTGACCCAGTATCCCAACAGCGTGATGAAGGAAGATGCGTTGGAACTCTTGATGGGCGCCTATCAACAGATGCTCGGTCAGTCGAAGACGCCCGACGAGCAGAGGCTCGATCAGACCAAGATGCTGGACACGGCGCAGAAGGTTCTAGTGGTGAACCCATGCAATCTCCGGGCATTGGCGCTGCTGGCCTACACCAAGAACGCGCAACAGAATTTTGCGGAAGCGGGCCAATTCGGCGAAAAAGGCTTGCAGTGTTTGCCCACTGCGACCAAGCCGGAAGGCACGTCGGACGCGGATTTTCAGAAACTGAAAGATGGAACGGCAACCATCTTCAACGGCGCGGTGGGGGTCAGCGCTTTCCAGACTACCCTCCAGGCCAAGGGGAACGACTACACCAAGGCCGAGAAGTATCTGCGGGCTGCGGTGGAAGCGGATCCGGCTAACCTGCTCGATGTCTATGACCTGGGGCGCGCTTACTTGGAGCCGGGACCGGGTGAGAACGACGTGGACGGACTTTTCTTTATCGCGCGCGCCTCCAATCTGGCACAGGGTGCGGGCAAGGATCAGATCGCCAAGTTCGGCAAGAGCCGATACGTCAAGTACCACGGCAGCGAAGAAGGATGGAGCGATTTGTTAGCGATGACGGGCACCACAACTCTGCCGCCCGCCAATTTCGCCATCAAGCAGTATGTGCCGCCCACTCCCGCCGAACAGGCGGACGCCTTGGTCAAGAGCAAGAAAGTTGAGGAGATGAACTTTGCGGAGTGGCAAATGGTCCTTTCCGAGGGCACGCCCGAAGACGCCGAGAAGGTGTGGAGCGTACTGAAGGGGAAGCCGTTGCAGATGCAGGCCCACATTATCAGTATCGATACCTCCAACAAGACCGCAACCAAACTGATGCTGGCTGGCAGTTCGGACGATATCGACGCCAAACGCGCGGACATCGACTTGACTATGTCGGCAGCGATCCCGGCGAAGCAGATGCCGAAGGAGGATACGGACTTCCAGTTCCAAGGGACGCCCGTCTCCTACGTCGCGAAGCCGTTTCTGATGACGATGAACGATGGGGCCCTGCTAGTAAAAGCGGCGCCAAAACCGCCCGCCCGCAAGCGGCCGGCTGCACACTGAAAGTAAGATCTCAGTTGGCAGGTCTCAGGAAAACCTTGGCTTGGGAAAACCTGTTGCAAAAGAAGTAGGGCAGTCCCGATCGCGACCGCCCTACTTTTTTATGTGTTGTCGAGAAACGACCGGGCTCTTAGCTAAAGGTCAAAAGCTAACAGCCTTTGGGTTAAATTCGAGTGCCGCTTTAGCGAACCTGTTTTCTTTCCAGCGCAAGAGGACGCGCGCTCCGCGGCGGACGCTTGGCGCCGGCGCGCAAGGGACGAACATCAATCTTGAGGTCCTGCATAGTCCGGCTCAGCGTGTTCCGGTGCATGCCTAATTGCCGCGCGGCCTTGCACTGATTGCCTCGGTTTTCTTCGAGCACGGTCACGATAAAACGCTTCTTAAACTCACGGACTGCTTCCGAATAGAGGATATTGCTTCTGCACATCTGAAGAATGAGTGCTTCCAATTGATCTTTCACCTACCGCCTCGTTTCCACACCTTCACAAGAAACTTCACTAACTGACAAAAACTACTTCGCCGGCGCGGAGGATTGCGGCTGACCCTTCTCCGTTGCCGAATGTACCTGCCGCATGTAATCCAAGCCCTGGTAGAAACGGTGGCGCAATTCCGACGGTGCGAGCCAGATCGCTGCCCTTCCGCCTACCAGGAAATACGGAGCCAACTCCGACCCATCCAGCCACTTCGCAGCAGGCGCAAAAGAGGCCATGGCGGTGAGCACTACCGCCACCACCAAGGCGCCCCGCAACAAACCAAGGAGCGCGCCCATTGCCCGGTCAATCGAACTCAGTCCGGCTCTTCTCATTGCCCCGCGCGCTATCCGCCCGGCCATGCCTGCAATGATCAGCACCGCGAAAAAAATGATCAGGAAACCGGCAATCTCGCCCAACCACGCTGATTTCAAGTGAGGCGCGAACCACTCCGCCAGGCGATGATACTGCCACGCGGCCAGCAGGTATCCCACAACCAAGCCAGCCAGCTTGAAGGCTTCAAAAAAGAAGCCTTCAAGCGCTGCCGCAGTCACGGAGAACACCAGAAAGCCGAGGATGATCCAGTCTGCAATGCTCATGGTTCAAAGATTCATGGCTCAAGGATTCGTCGTTCAAAGATTCGAGGTTCACAGGATCCGAATGCAATGGTCGAATTCAATGACACCAGTTCAATGCTCCAGCGCACGCAGCCTAAATCTC
The DNA here is from genome assembly GCA_963794365.1 of uncultured Acidobacteriaceae bacterium. Taxonomy (GTDB): domain Bacteria; phylum Acidobacteriota; class Terriglobia; order Terriglobales; family Acidobacteriaceae; genus Acidiflorens. The sequence continues at coordinate 54,916 of CAWCDV010000021.1, read as the reverse complement.
CAACTCGCGTCCCGTTAACTTACGGTATGCCTCGAGGTACTTTTCGCTTGTCCGCCGCGCCACTTCCGGGGGGAGGGCCGGCGCGGGCGGTTGTTTGTTCCAGCGAATTTCTTCGAGGTAATCCCGTACATACTGCTTATCGTAGGAATCCTGCGCCTTGCCCGGCTGGTACGTGTCGGCCGGCCAGAAGCGCGAGGAATCCGGTGTTAATACTTCATCCGCCAGGGTGATGCCCTTGGCGGTCTGTCCAAATTCAAACTTGGTGTCGGCAATGATGATGCCGCGCTGCCGCGCATAATCGGCGGCTTTCTTGTAAATGCGCAACGTGATGTCGCGAAGCTGGCGGCTCAATTCGGGATCGACCAACTTGCACATCTCTTCAAATGAAATGTTGATGTCGTGCCCGCTTGTTGCCTTGGTTGCCGGCGTGAACAGGGGCTCCGGCAGTGGGTCGGATTCCTTCAATCCGGGCGGAAGCTTGATCCCGCAGACCGAACCCGTTGCCTTGTACTCTTTCCACCCGGAGCCGGAAAGGTAGCCGCGCGCCACGCACTCGACCGGAAACATCTCGGCGCGCATCACCATCATGGAGCGGCCGCGAAGTTCGTCGGCGTGCTTGCGAATCGCTACCGGGTAGCGGTTCACGTCGGCAGTAACGAAATGGCTGGGGACGATGTCCTTGAGAAAGTCGAACCAGAACAGCGAGATCTGCGTCAGGACGCGGCCCTTGTGCGGAATGCCGGTGGCCAGAACGTAGTCGAAGGCTGAGATACGGTCGGTGGCCACGAACAGCAGGTGGTCACTGTCGAGGAAGTAGACGTCGCGGACCTTGCCGCTGGCGTGCAACTGCAATTCGGGGTAGTCCGTTCGCAGCAGAACGGAATCTAAAATCTTGGGGCTCATCTCTAAATCACCGGAGAAAAACTTTGCGTATTCTAGCTGTCACGGGAAATTTGTCAACGACTACAATCACACATGAGTGGGCTACGCCAAACGGTGTCGCGCCGAAAAGTGTTGACAGTTCCAGTGTAAGCTAGAAGCCTTGTCCCGCGCCGGTTTTCGAGGGACCGCAATGTGGAAAAACTGAGGAAGGCTCTGGAAAAAAAGGCAGCGATTTTCTCAACGCAAAAAGCAGAATGGCGCCGAGGTTGTCAATAAGTTTTGAGTTTGCGTTTGGAGTCGTGAGCCGCCTTCGACGTAATGGTTCAAAACTGGCTGGGCCATTTGCGGGCGGCATGGAAAACGCGGATCAACTGCACAACATCGCCGCGCACACGATAAGGAACTATGTACGGCGTTCCCGAGACGACTAATTCGCGAGTGCCGGATATCCGACCGGGACGGCCTGAAGATGGGAAACGCTCGAGATCTTCGACCGCATTCACGAATTGCCGCAACGGTTCTTTCGGCGGCGGCTGGATTGTCGTGCGAGATATACTCCGCCAAAGCATCCAAATTATTGATCGCTGCTCGCAGCCACTCAACGCGCACGACGCGTCCACTTCTTCATCACCTGCTGCACTTCCTCCTCGCTGGCAAAGTCACCGGCGTCAGCCTCGGCCAGACCTTTCTTGATTTCGTTGATCTGCCATTCGTTGACGGAGACATATTCCTGGATCGCTTGGGCGGCGACGAACGAGCGGCTCCGGTTCATCGATTTCGACAAACGGTCGAGCTGATTCTTGAGTTTGGCATCCAGGCGGAGAGTGAGAACCGAGGATTCAGACATGGTGTATACATTATACATCAGTTGTACACAGAACTGAAAAGTGTGTACGGGACATCGGTCGTCCCTCCGAGACTCGACCTCTTTTGGCGCCGGGTGCCTGCGCTTTCGCCGGCACTGCTCCGGACTCCTACAAAATCAACGCAATCGGAAACCCACGAAGAGAAGGGTCCCTATCGATACGGCAGTAACTACATACCAAATTCGGGAACCGCGCTCCGCTGCCACAATAGACAACGGAATGGCGCACAAGACTCCTGTCAAGACCATGGAAGGTTTCCCCGGATAACTTGCGAGCCAAGACTTGGGACCCAATATCCAAAGCCAGAGATATAGGGCAGGAAAGACGCTGAGTGTACCCGCGATTTTGGTCCAGAATGGTCTTTTCGTCATGCCCACTCGCTGCTCGCGTTGAAAACTTCTGCCCCGGTCTTATGCTGCCCCGAACCTAACTGACACCAGCTTCGACACGCCCGGTTCCTGCATGGTCACGCCGTAGAGGACGGGCGCAATGCTCATGGTGCGCTTGCTGTGCGTGATCAGGATGAACTGGGTTTGCACGCTCAACTCACGCACCAGATCGGTGAAGCGCGCGATGTTCGATTCGTCGAGCGGAGCATCGACTTCGTCAAGAATGCAGAACGGGCTCGGCGTGTACTGGAAGATGCCGACCAGCAGCGCGAGTGCGGTGAGCGCCTTTTCTCCGCCGGAAAGCAGAAGCACGTTTTGAAGTTTCTTTCCGGGAGGCGATGCCACCACGTCAATGCCGCTCTCCGCGCTGTTTTCCAGGTCAGTCAGCCGCATGAAGCCGTGTCCGCCGCCGAACAGCTTGCGGAACGTGGCCTGGAAGTTCTCGTTAATCTTGTGGAACGCTTCTTCAAATTTCTGCCGCGACACTTGATCGATTTCGCGAATGGTGGCCGCGGTGTTTTCGATGGCATCGATCAGGTCTTTCCTTTGCGTCGCGAGAAACTCGTGGCGCTCCGCCGTTTCCTTGTACTCTTCGAGAGCCATCATGTTGACCGGGCCCATGGCGTCAAGGCGGGCACGCATTTCACGGTGGGCCTGATCTTCGGCCGCAAGTTCATCTGAGGCAATGAGGGGAATCGTCGTGTCGGCCATCAGGACCGGGCGTTCTACGCCAAGCTCGTTCAGGCAGGTGTCGGCGAGGTGTTGCAGGTCGGATTGCAGCTTGGCAGCCGTGGCCGAGAACTCACCCCGGCGGTCGCGAGCGACATCGAGTTGCTGACGCGTGGTGCGAAGAAGCTCGTCAATTTCTGCGAGGCGCGTCCGCACTTGCTCAGACTCGAGCTGCAGCAAGCCTTCTCGCGCTTCTCCAACATTGCGCTCGGCTTCGAACTGCACGAATTGTTCGGCCAGTTGCACGTTCTCTTTTTGCCGCTGCGCGATTTCGGCGCTCGCCGATTCCATCTGGGTTTGCAAAGCGCCCGCCCGCTCCCGCATCTCGGCGACAAGCGCCTCGATGCGCTGGAGCAGTGTGGTCGCCGAGCGGTGGCGCTCTTCGAGCGTGGCCACGCGAGCGGCCCGCTGCGATGTGGTTTCAGCGGCAGCGTCTCGCTGGCCGCGCAGAGCGGCGAGGCGCTCTTGCCCGGCGGCGAGCTGCATTTCAAATTGGGCGCGTGCTTCCTCGATCGTGGCCAGCTCAGCTTGCCGCGATGCGATCAAGCTTTCCTGCTCCTGCCGTTCGGCCGTGAGCCTTTGCAGTTCGTGTTCGCTGATTGCAATCCGTTCGCGCACCCGCGACATTTCGCTTTCCAACTGCTTGAGCAAATGTCCGGAGGTCATCGCCCGCTTCTCGGCTTCGCGCTTTTCTTCTTCCAGGCGATCGAGCAGGGCGGTGTGCTCCTTGATCTCGCGCCCCAAGGTGAGCGCGAGTATTTCCTTCTCGCGCAAAGCTCGCTCCAGCTCTTCGAGCAGGCGCAGCACGTCGCGCAATTCGCGTTTCATCGAGAGCGGTCCCTCGCTGCGTTGCTTGCCTCCGGTGACGGTGACATTGTGGAAGCATTCGCCGGTCTGCGAGAGGAAGAACGCGTCGGGGCTGGAGAGCGCGAGCTCGCGTGCTACCGCGGGATCGGGCACGATGTAGCCGTTTCCCAGCTTGGGCAGGATCACTTCGAGCGACTTGCCGAATCCATTCAGCACGCGAATCGAGTTCTTGAGCGGGAGCACCGTGTCGTTGAGCGGAGAGTAGTGCTGGCTTTCATCCGCGACAAACGAGAACTTAGCCTGCGAGTCCTCCGGATGCACAAGAAATGTCGCGCGCCCGTTGACGTCGGAGCGCAGCAGGCGCAGGCCTTCGTCGGCGGCGTCCCACGACTTGACCACGACGAAGTTCAGTTCGTCGCGCAGGAAGTCTTCCACGACGCGTTCATAGCGGGGCTCGACTTCCAGGAAATCGGCGAGCACTCCGGCGGGAGTGTTCCCTCCCTGCATTGCGCCCGATTGAAACAGTCGCCGCACCGACTCGGTGGAATAACCGTGCTCGGCGATGACCGCTTCGAGCGACCCTTTCTTGCCGAGCGCCGTGGCGTATTCGGAGCGGATGGAATCGAGGTGTTTCTTGGTGTCGTTCTCGGCAGAGCGCTTGTTGTCGAGGGTTTCACGCAGGGTCGCGATTTCCGTAGCCAAGCCACTCGCTCGCTGCGAAACGCTTTCGAATTCCAGCGCAAGCTGACCGCGTTGTCCGCCGAAGGTTTCCGATTGCGACGAGGCGGTGGCAATCTCGGACCGCAGACGCTGCTCCTCGCGGTTTATGCCCGCCAGCCGTTCCTGCGACTGCGTCAGCTGATTGCGGAGGTTGGAAGCTCCGCCGACCGCCTCCAGAATCGCTGCGCGATGCGATTCCTGCTCCTCTTCGAGCATCGCGAGGTTGGTGGCTGCGCACGCCGTTTCCTGCTGGCTGAGCGCGAGCTCCTGCTGGGCCGCCGCGAGATCGGCAGCTGCCGAGTCGAGCAACTGCTGGTGACCATTGCGTTCTTCTTCAAGCGCCGTCAAGCGAGTCTGAGCCTGCGCCATCTCCGCTTCCGCAGAGGCCGTGCGCACGATGAGTTCCGCGCAGCGCTCTTCGTTGGTTCGGATGCGAGCCTTGCCGCGATCGCCTTCGATTGCGATCTGGTTGAGCCGCTCGCGATTTTGTCGCGTCTCGGTTTCGATCGCATATCCGCGCTGCGTGCGCTCGGACTGCTCCGCTTCCGATTGCTGCACGCTCTCGGTCTGCTGACGAATCTCCTCGCCCAATTGATGGATCTGGGTGTCGAGGGTCACGCTTTCCTGGTCCATCTGGGTGAACTTGCTGGCGAGCACCACCCGCAGCTTGGCTCGCATCTCGTCGCGCAGCTTGGCATAGCGCTCGGCTTTGCTGGCCTGGCGCTTGAGCGAGTTCATCTGCCGCGTGACCTCTTCGAAGATGTCGTTCACGCGGTTCAGATTCGTCCTGGCGTCTTCGAGACGCGCCTCCGCGAGACGCTTCCTCGTCTTGAATTTCGTAATCCCAGCCGCTTCTTCAATGATGGCGCGGCGGTCCGTCGGGCGGCTGCTCAAAATCTGACCGATGCGTCCCTGCTCGATGAGCGCGTACGACTCCGGCCCCAAGCCCGTGCCCATGAACAGTTCCTGGATGTCGCGCAACCGGCAAAGTTTTCCATTCAGCAGGTATTCGCTATCGCCGCTGCGGAATAACCGGCGCGTGACCAAAATCTCTCCGGCGTGGTGTTGCTGCGGATTGAATTTGCGGCGGCGGATTTTCAGAACGAGTTGCGGCACCAGCACGGTCACCGCCGCATCGCTAGTGCCGGCTGCTTGCGGCAGTGGCTGCTTCTGCGGCCGGTGCTACGGTTGTCATTTCGCCTTCCGCTGCTTCTGTCTTCTGCCAGGTTGCGCGTCCTCGACGGCTCGTTCGGTTTCCGCCGCGGCCTGGGCGCGGATCTCGGCTTCATCCCAGTTCTCGTCGTCGTTAATTCGTGCCGTTGGCAGGTCGTCTTGAATTTCAATCTCGGTGGGCGCGTTCGTATCCGGCCCACCATAAATTTCGGGGTCGATCAAAGTCAGGGACACTTCCGCCATGCCGGTGGGATTGCGGTCGCGCGTGCCGGCGAAAATCACGTCTTCCATGCGCGAACCGCGCAACGACTTGGCCGACTGCTCCCCGAGCACCCAGGAGATCGCGTCGGCGATGTTCGACTTTCCACAGCCGTTGGGCCCGATGATGGCGGCGATGCCTTCGCCATGGAATTTCAGTTCGGTGCGATCGCAGAAGGACTTGAATCCCAAGATTTGCAGCTTCTTAAGTTTGAGCAAAGTGACTCCTTCGTGGGCGGACACTGCGGTCCGCGGACTCGGTTTGCGCTGGCTGGAGTGCGCTGCGAATTGCGAGGATCCGGAGGTTAACATCTGCTGTTAACTCACAAGGTTCCTCGCTGGTCGCATCGCGCGATGCGTCCCCCCTGAATCAGGAACGTCACCACTACTTTCGACCAACTCTAACGGCGAACATGGGGACGGGTCAAGTAATAAAACACCACATATTGGGGTGCTCATCCAAAGACCGCCTTTAGTTGCACAGACACTGCAGCAATTTCACGCAAGTTCTGGGTGAGGAATAAGAAGGTGGGAGGCCGCGAGAGCCCTATCACTGTACCGCTAACGGCAGGGAGGTTCAAGCAAATGTGCTCATAGTCCAGAGTCTTACCGAACTCCCTCCGGTGATTCTTAGTACCGGCTTGTGCCTGCCGAGTCCTCGTCTGCGTAGTAGCCTTTGCGCGCGTACACTCGCAGCTTGTGACCGTCCTTTTCGGCCGTGATGTCGATGGCGTGATACCGGCCGTCACGCATCAACAGATCAGGTTTGTAAGAAACCAGATAGCGGCTGCGGATGACCTGCTGAAGGTCGGCGAGAGTGCCGTTTAGATGGCGAGTTGAACCCGGTGCGAAGCTGGCTCCGCCGGTGAGCTCGGCTAAGGTCTTCAAAGCATGTTCACCCACCAAGGAATCCACATTCGTGTTGGTATCTTCACGCGTGCTAACGGTGTAGACGACGACTTCTCCATGTTGCGCCCGATTGATTGCCTGTTTCAACGTTTCGCTGCTGGAATTGTCCGCGCCGTCGCTGATGACGACGAGAATTCTGGCCACGGGCTGGACTTCCGGTTGGGTCGCGAGTTTGTCGGCAGCGAAGGCGACGGCGTCCCAGAGGGCGGTGCCGCCGGAGGCCACGAGTTGGCCGACAGCATGGGAGATAAGTTTCTGGTTACCGGTGAAGTCCTGGACAAGTAGCACGGAGTTGGCGAAGCCGATCACGAAGGCGAGGTCATTCTGGCCGGTCATCACCTTTTGCAGAAAACTGGCGGCAGCCTCCTGCTCGAACTTGAAGCGGTCGGAGATGGATGCACTGGTATCGATGACGAGTCCCATCCGCAATGGCAGCTGAGACTCATTGCGGAATCCGGTTACGACTGCGGGAGGCCTGCCGTCATCACGGATTCCGATGTCCCCACGGGTAAGGTTGGTCACGGATTTTCCGTGATCTGTGGTCGTGAAAAACATCGCGACCTCGTCCGTCGAAGCCCGGAAAGTCAAACCGGCGTTCTTGCTGCCGGCCTTCGGGTGCGAACTGGAGTTGGGCGCGATGCCGACTTCAGCAGGAGCGACCTCGACGGAAGCTAGAGATTCGTCCGCACCGCAGGTCGTGCACTCCGCTTCCGCTTCAGCTTCCACGATCTGTGCATTCTCCTTTGATGCCTGCATCAGCCTCCGGACCCTCTCGGGCACCTCTGCTGGATCCGAGGAGGCATCGCTCGGACTTTCGGTAAAAGAGAAGTGCGCTCTGAGCGCACGAGCGGGAGGCCGATTCTGTTCTTGCTTTATTTCCTCCATCACTTGGTGGGCTTGCACGGCTGCCGGCGACTTGGGATCTTCCCGCAACAGGGTCTGCAACTCGTATAGCGCTTCAGGGAGTTGGTTCTGGGCCTCCCACGCCGCCGCGGCGTAGAGATGAACCAGGGCAGCACCCTGGTGCTTGCGGTCATGGACCTGATGCGCCGTCGTGATCGCGGCCAGGTAATCCTGGTTCATAAGCTGTCCGTAGGCCAGCGCAGTGAGCAAGTGGACATCGAGAGGCGCGAGCGCCGAAGCCTTTTGAATGGACTCCTGAGCCGCGGAATAGTGCTTGAGAGCCAGCTCGGCACAACCCAGATTCAGGTAAGAATTAGGCAGGTGGTCATCGAGCGAAACGGCTTGGGAGAATTCGGCCCGCGCTTGATCATTCTGCCCTAAAGCCAAATAGGCTGTGCCGAGGGCGTTGTGCGCCGAGACGAAGCTGGGATAGATCGCAGTGGCTATCGTCAGGTGCTGCACGGCACCCTGGTGATCCTTGCGCATCAGGAACTGATAGCCCTTCTCGAACTCTCGACGGGCCTTGCCGGAAGCTTTGAGGTCGAGCGCAGAGAGAGAACCGCTGGGGCTCTCCAGTGGGCTCTGGTGGCCGGATATAGCCCACAAATCATTCGTGAATTGTTCAGGAGAGATCAGGCCGAGCGACCCGGGCAGACCTGTAACCCCTCCAATGTTGGAATTCGGGATGCTCATTACCTGAGCAGACGCGGTACACGAGACAAATAGCAGGAGAACTACTCGAATGGACGCTCGATGGAACATTGTAGGGTACCCCCACTTCGGCGGGATTTCGGTGAGTTTATTCCAGGATAGGATGCCTGACAACTGCTAAAACGAGCATTGGCGCTTTGGTCCGTTGGGCCGGTTGCGGGCCAGCGGAGACAGGGCTAGCCCAAGCGTCTCTACCGGAGACTACTTTTTGCGCTCTACCAGGTAGTGGGCTAGCCCTTTCAACGTTAACGCGGCCTCACCGTATTCGTTGAGTTCCGCGCACGCTTGATCGACCAGGGCGTCGGCCTTGCGGATCGATTCCTCGATTCCGAATAACGCCGGATAGGTAGCCTTCTCCGCCGCCTTGTCCTTGCCCGCGGTTTTCCCCAATTGCTCGGAGGTCTGGGTCAGATCGAGGACGTCGTCCACAATCTGGAACGCCAAGCCAATCGACTGGCCGTAGGTACGGAGGCGGGCAATATCCGCGGCATTTGCCCCGGCGTACATTCCTCCGCTGACCACGCTGGCCGCGATTAGGGCAGCGGTCTTGGAGCGGTGGATGTATTCGAGGGTGGCAAGGTCGGGCTTCTTATGCTCGGCTTCAAGGTCAACGACCTGGCCGCCGATCATGCCGTCGATGGTGCCGGTGGCGTGGGCGATTTCGCGGATGATGGCGACGCGCGCCTCGGCTGGACAAGCGATTTGCGCCAGCACTTCGTAGGCCTGCGTCTGCAGCGCGTCTCCGGCGAGGATGGCGATAGCTTCGCCGAAGGCCTTGTGGCAAGTGGGACGCCCGCGGCGCAGGTCGTCGTTATCGAGCGCGGGCAGATCGTCGTGGATCAGGGAATAAGTGTGGAGCATTTCGAGCGCCGCGCCGACCGGCTCGATGCCCGCGGGCAGCGAGCCAGCCACGTCACCACCCAGTGCCGCTCGGATCATCCGCCCCGCTTCCATGCAGAGGATGGGCCGCAGGCGTTTTCCGCCGGCAAACACGCTGTGCCGCATGGCTTGATGGATGGAAGTTGGATGCTGGGTCGCCGGCGGCAAGAGTTGATCGAGCGCACCGTCGGCGGCTTCGCGTCCCCGCTCCAGAACCTGTTTCAGCATGGCACCGCAGTATAACAAGCGGGCCTCGCGGAAATGAAAAAGGGACGCCCGCGAGCGTCCCTTTCAACCTACCGTCTTAGGATCCGTCGACGCGGCTTGCCGCGTCTACTGCCGCCAGTGAGACGGGTCAACCCCGTCTCTACAATGCCAAGGATCAGGCGGCCGCAGGGCGCGTGCGCCTTTGCAACAACGCGCGCACCACGTCATCTTTGCGCGGCTCACATATATCGGACGCGCCCAGACTCATTGCCTCGGCCCACAATTTGTCGTCCGCTAGCCTGTGCGTACCGACGATGCAAAGGCTCGGGAACTCATGATGCAAACGCTTGACCTCGTCCGGCCCCGACTTTTCCAGATCCAGCACCAGCGCTGTCGCGCGATGCCGGGCAACCGCGGGACGGACCTCTTCGTAGGTGCGGGCCAAATAAACTGAATCAAAGTGTTGGGACAGACTGACCGCCAGAGTTTGTGCAGTTCCGGGGTCATTCTGATAAAGGACTACACTGAGTGGTACCATAACTTCCCCCTGACGTCACCGCGATTCGCGGCGGCCTTGGCTGGGACAGCTAAATGCTGCGCAGGCGTTATCGACTCCGAGCGCGACAGCGTTACTTGCGCAACGCTTTCTCGGCCGGGGGCTCGAACGGTTCAGTTTGCAGCTTTCCGTTCTGTTTTAACAGAATCTCTACTTTGCCTTCCGCTTCCTCCAACTGTTTACGGCAGGTTGCGGAAAGTTGCATGCCTTCTTCAAACAGCGTCAGAGACTTTTCTAAAGGAACCTCCCCTTTTTCCAGTTCCTCAACGATCTTCTCGAGACGCTCGAGGCATTCTTCAAACTTCACCAATCCCGTTGCTCCTACACTCTATTGTAATGCCGCTTCCGGGGCGAAATGTCCAGTGAAATTTCATAATTTGTGCATTCTTTTTTAGGCCTGGTGTTTCAAAACGACACAGTGGGTATTGAAAGACTACACAGATGCTGGCCGCTACGAGCCGAGAGCCTCCAGAACATCGACCGCGGCGGCATATCGACCTTGGGGAGCGCTGATCTGCGCCCCCTGGACCCGGTCGCGGACGGCCCTCAGCATCTCGCGGGCGATGGCCACCCCTTCGGCGCGAGCCGCTTCCGGACTGGCCACCCGGCTCATCCGGTTCAGGATCTCATCGGGTACGGAAACCCGCAGTTCGTTCTTCATGAACTCGGCGTTACGGACGCTTACCAGCGGCCAGATTCCGGCAATGACGGGGATTCGGCAGTGCGCGATCCGCTGCAAAAACTTCTCCAGCAGGCTAATATCGAATACCGGCTGGGTGACCACGTATTCCGCCCCCGCCTGCACCTTGTATTCGAAGCGCTTGATCTCTTCGTCCAGGTTGGGCAGCCCCGGATTTGCACCCACGCCAATGACGAAACTGGTCCCGGCGCCGATCGGGTTCCCGCCCAAGTCCAATCCCCGGTTCAGGTTGTGGACAATATTCACCAGTCCGATCGAATCCACGTCAAACACCGCTGTCGCATCGGGATAGTTCCCCATCTTCGGAGGGTCCCCGGTGATGCAAATCAGGTTGCGAATTCCGGTGGCCGCCGCGCCCAGCAGGTCGGATTGAATGCCCAGCACGTTTCTATCGCGACAGGTGTAGTGCAGGATGGCTTCAATCTCAACCGCCTGCTGCATCAGCAGCGACAGCGCCTGGTTGCTCATCCGCGCCGAGGCCCGCGGGCTGTCGGGGATGTTGATAGCATCCACGCCGACTGATTTGACGAACTTCGCGCCCTCGATCTCTTTGCGGATGTCGATTCCCTTGGGCGGCACGATCTCGACCATGGTCACAAATTCCCCAGCCGCAATCTTTGCGCCCAGCCGGGAGCGCTCTGCCATGGGAATGTTCGCCGGGGCCGGAGGCGCCGCGCTGGAATGAACCGCCTTTGAAATCGCGGTCTTGCCGCGCGCCTGGTCTACACGTAGAGCCGATTTCATGGCGCGGATATGATCCGGCGTCGTGCCGCAGCAGCCGCCAATCAGCTGCACTCCGGCCGCCACGAATCTGGGGGTGTAGGTCGCCATGTATTCCGGCGAGCAAAGATAGATATTGCGGCCTTCGACCGAGCGCGGCATGCCGGCGTTCGGCTGTGCCGCGAGGGGTACGGAGGTGACCGCGCGCACGCGCTCGATCGCGTCCAGCATCGCAACCGGTCCCACGCTGCAGTTGATGCCGAGTACGTCGACCTTCCATTCCGTCAGCCGGGCAGCGAAAGTCTCGGGGTCGGAGCCATCGAGGCAGTTGCCGTCTTCGTCAATCGTCACCTGGGCCACGATGGGAAGAACGACGGGAAGCTTCGCATTCACCTCCCGGCAGGCCAGCACCGCCTGGTGCAACTCTTCGAGGTAGCCGAAGGTTTCCAACATCAACAAATCCACGCCGCCCTCGACCAGAGCTGCTGCCTGTTCGCGAAACGCCGCGCGGGCTTCTTCAAACGAAGTCTTGCCCAGCGGTTCGATGCGAACGCCCAGCGGGCCCATCGATCCAGCGACCCAAACATCGAAACTCTTGGCTGCTTCGCGAGCCAAGTGAACGCCCGCCACGTTGATGTCGCGCACGCGATCGGCCAGGGTGTGCCGCGCCAGGCGAAAGCTGTTCGCGCCGAAAGTATTGGTTTCGATAATCTCGGCGCCGGCCTGCAGATAATCGTGGTGGACGGCGTGGATCAACTCCGGCTGCGACAAGTTCAGCTCGTCATAGCAGCGGTTGATGAAGATGCCTTTGGCATAGAGAAGCGTCCCCATAGCTCCGTCACAGAGCACGGGCGATTGCTTCAGACGTTCAATAAAGTTCTGCGCCATCTTCTTGAGAATACAAGAAGCGGCGGGATAATTGAATCATTGAGCGATTGCGGGCAGTGGCTCAATTTGAACTAACTTTGCCGCAACAAATACTGTCATCTTGAGCGGAATCCGGTCTTCGGCGAAGCCGGAGATCGGATGACGTCGAAAGACCCTACTCGGTCGCTTCGAGCGACGCCGTGTCCGGGAATTCTCCCGTAACCCCAGTGTGTCCCGCGCCTAGCAGACACAACCCGTCGCCTCCACCATCCGAGAGAGAAGTCAAAACCCGCGAGCGCCGCACCACAAGCAAATTTCCGCCTTTGCTATAATCCTTATTCCTGCATCCAAGCGATTATCCCGCATGAGGTTGGAGTCCGAAGTTTGAAAAGATTCTCGATCCTTATCCTTTCCTTGTGATATTCCTGCTCCCCGCCAGTTTGGTGTGGCTGAGTTGCGGCGGCAGCTCCTCCGGCAGCAGCTCAAGAACCAGCGGTCTCGCATACCGCGCCTTTATCTCGAATAGCGTCACCGCCAGTACCTCGGCTGGTGTGTATGTCGTCAATGCTTTAAACGATACGCGTGGGTCCTTCTCACCGATTGCCGCCGGCAACACCCCGGGAATGATGGTGGTCACGCCCAACCTGGCCCAGACCCTGGTCTTCAGCTCCAACGGTACGCAATTCTCTGACAACCAGTTGACCATCATCAACAACGCCGGCGAATCCGCCGCCTCTCCCCTGAGATTGCCCGGCATGACCGAGAGCATCGTCGTTTCGCCCGACAGCTCTACCGCCTACGTCGCCACGCCCAATTTCCCGGTGACCGGGCAATCTCCCGGAGCCATTGGAGTCGTTGACCTGAAAACGGGCACCATCACCGCCGCCATTAGCTGCCCGCCTGTAAACCCCACCAACCCCGTCTGCGTGTGGCCCGGTACAGTGCCTCAAGGATTCAACCAGCCTTACCAGTTTCTCACCATGGGAAATACCGGCACTCGAATCCTCGCTTTCAGCCAGGGCGCGGATTCCGTCGCGGATACGATTGCCGTGATCACGCCCTCGAGTGTGGGAACGCAGTATCCGGTTGTCACTTTCGTGCCCGGCTTTGATCATCCAGTGGCGGCATTCTTCAACAGTGACGACACCGCCGCCTACGTACTGAACTGCGGCGCCGAGTGCGGCGGGCAACAAGCCAGCATTCAAACTCTCGATTTAACCACGAATACGGCAGGCCCGACTGGCGTCGTCTGCACTCCCGGCGGTAATCCATCGTGTATCGGTACTCTCGACCTAACCGCCGGCAGTGTGGCTCTGATCAATGGTTCGACCATGTATGTTGCGGGCACTCCCCCCTTCATAGGCGGAGTTCCGCAGCAGCCCTGCACAGGGGAGAAGACTGCGGCACAATCCTGCGGGCTGCTCACCATCGTTGACCTGTCCAACATGACGGTCACCAATTCCGGGATCATCATCACCGACGGATATCACGATCGAATCGCACTCGGCCCCAACGGACAGCTCTTCATCGGTGCGCGCTATTGCACCGAGATCGTCCCGCCCATTCCGCCGCCAGCCGGCTCCGAGGTCCGCGGTTGCCTTTCTATTTACAACACGCTGCCGGCCACCACGGTAGGGAGCAACCCGCCTGGCGGTGTCGCAATTCCTAACCAGAACGGAGACGTGACCGGCATCCAGCCCATCGGCAGGCGCCAAGTCGTCTATGTGGTCCAGGGCGGATCACTCTATATCTACGACGCCACCATCGATGCCCTGGAGTACAACCCGAGCAATCCGTTGAACCCGGGTGAGGTCAACGGCCTCGTCGGCTATTTCATCGACGTCAAGACCGTCGATTTTTGAGGGGGCGCTATTGGTCGTTCGCTGTTCGCTGTTGGCCTCGGTTCTGGCGAACAGCGAACAGCCAACGACTCCCTACCGCGGCACCAGCGTCATCTCATGCCTCCGATGTTGCTCGATCGCGGTCTGCGAGAAGGGAAAGGCGAAGGTCGAGCCTCCGTACCAGGCCGCCCACTGGTCCATGTAATACGGACTGAGGAAGATTCCACTCTCTCCCGTCACCAGGTTCAGCGTGCTTTCGTCAAAGTTCGCAAAGTTCCACGTCAGCCGTTCGGATGCCCCAAACCCGCGGCTCCCCGCCTTCACCGTGTACGTGCTCCCGCTCAAAGGATGCATCCCCGGCCCCGTGAAGCGCCCAATCACTGGAAGCCGGCTGAGCAGGCGATGATTGATTTCAACCGGATAATTCCCCCCCCACTTCCATTGATTGAGGTCGGCGGGCGCAAGCGATTCGTCTGCCGCAGGATTCACTACTAGACGCGACTGCCTTATGACATTCTCCATCGCCGCCGTCAGCAGCGCTCCATAATCCGAGTATCCCGGCGGCAGCCAGCGCGCGGGCTGCTTGGTAAGCACATTCTCGAGCCAGACCGACGACATCATCCAGCGATAGCTCTTCCAACTCAGCGCGCCGGAAGCCGCGCTTGCATTCGGGCTTGAAGCCGAAATATCCGTCGCCGCACCCAGCTTCGGCTCCAGCAGCAACCGCGCCAGTTCCTGGCGCGCCTTCGTCTCAACCGTCGGCGCCGCGGAACCCGCCGACATCCGCCCATCCCAGTCGCGCAGAATATCCGCCGCCCGCTTTGCGCGATCGGAAGCGTTCGCCGCGTGATCGACCGCGTATACGAACTTGTCGGCGCAGAAGCGGTCGTAAGTCGAGGACACATCCATCTGCAGCTCCAGCATATCCGCGGGCGCAAACTTCTTCCCCGATTCGAGCACCCGATAGATGCGATCCGTCCTCCAGGGCGCTTCCCATTCCGTACTGATCGAATATTTGTAGCCCTCCCGAGTGATGCGGCCGTTGGCCGTCGCCAGAATTCCCGACGGCGGATCATAAACATGCGGCATCTCGTCGAAAGGAATCCAGCCTATCCACTCGTGCGCATCGTCGCTGCCGCTCACCGGCAGGCTGCCATCGCCCGCCGCACGAATCGGCACGCGCCCTGTCGCCTGATATCCGATGTGGCCATCGACATCGCCGTACATAACGTTTTGTCCCGGCGCGCCGAAACCCGAGAACGCCTTCCGAAACTGCTCCCAGTTCTCGGCGGAGTCCGCGTCGAAGAACATCAATCCCATGCCGTCCTGCAACGTCCAGCGCAAGGCGATCTGGCGCGTCTCGCCCGGAAGCAATTCAGTAATCACTGGTCCATGCCGCGTCGTCACCACGTCGAGCGTCACATCCGGCTTTCCCTTGACGTGAATCGTTTCCTGCCGGTGCTGCGCATCGACCCATCCTGCCGGAGTCTTGTACTGCCCCTGCGCATTGAACTCCTCGATAAAGTCGTCTTCCACAGTCGGCCCCACGTTGGTGAATCCCCAGCCGATGCGCTGATTGTGGCCGACAATAACAAACGGAACTCCCGGCAGCGTAACGCCGGCAACGTCGAAGTTGCTGCTCTTCATTGTCGTTGGTGCTGTCGTTGTTGGCGTTGTTGTTGTTCTTGTCGCGGTTGTTGTTGCCGCTGTGGTTTTCAGGTGCGCCGCAAACCACAGGTTCGGCATCTGGTGATCCAGGTGCATATCGTTCGAGAGCAGTGGCTTCCCCGAAACTGTATGCTGCCCGGAAACCACCCAGTTATTCGACCCCGCCCGAAAAACCTCATCGGGGTATCCAGCCCCGGAGGAGAATCCAGCCCCGGAGGAATATCGAGCCCTGTAGAAATATTCAGCCCCGGAGGGGCGGCCGAGCTTAGCCCAGCGCTTCAGCGCTGGGAAAAGCGGAACAAACGATTCAAGTCCCGGAGGGACGACCCAGCTCTCTTTTACGAAGCCAGATCCCGGACGCAGCCCAGAAATCAGCCGGCTGTTCCCACCCTCCGGATCGACCTCTTCGTCGTCATCGTCGTCTTCATCGCCGCTGTTGGCCGCAGGTTCCCCATCTATCCGCCGCACCTCACTCGGCGGACGGTCCCGCCAGGAAGAATTCACGTACAGGTCCGCCGTCAGTTCCGGTCCCAGCTTCGCCAGAATCTTTTCGCGCTCCAGCGCACGCTGGTAGGGGTAGTGGTTCAGATACTCCACCAAAAGCGCGCCCACCAGCAGGGAATCGGTCACCGTCCACGGCCGCGGCACGTACTTCATCAGGCGGAATTCCAGCGAAAGCCGGTCGCGATGCGATTCGAGAAACGCATTCACTCCCCGAGCGTACGCGTCAAAATAGACCCGGTCGCCCGCGGAGATACTCTTCTCCGCCGCTTCGGCCGCCAGCCGCAGCCCCAGGATCCGCTGTTCGCGGTCCATCTTCACCGTGCCTTCGCCGATCACTTCCGAAAGTTCTCCGGCAGCGGCGCGCCGCATCATGTCCATCTGCCACAGCCGGTCTTGCGCGGTCACGTAGCCCTGGGCAAAAAATAAATCTGCGAGAGTAGCCGCCTCAATCGTCGGCACCCCGTGCTCATCGCGCACCACCCGCACCTTCGACGAAATCCCCGGCACGGAGACGCTGCCATCGAGTTGCGGCAGCGGACGCCGCGCGATCCAGTAGAGCCACCAGAGGCCGCTGATCAGCGCCACGAGCAGCAGGCAAACAGCGTAGTAAAGCACCCGGAGCGCAGAATGACGATTGCGCCGGCGGACTTCAGATGGTGAAACCTCAGGCAGGGAAGTGGCAGAAGACATTACTGAAAGATTGTAGGGGCGGGTGGTGTCTGTGACAACCGCGCACACTAATGGTCATGATAAAGCCCAAATTGTCATCCTGAGCGAAGCAGGGCTTCACGAAGTGAAGCCCCTGCGGAGTCGAAGGACCCCTACACCCTTCTCGCTCAGCAAAGACGCATCAGGGAATTCTCTCCAAACCCGTGTGGAGCGGACACTCCTGTCCGCTGCTTTTGATTTTGATTTTTTCGGAAAAACCATCTTCGCTCTTATCCAATCAATCCAAGCTTCGCTTGGGCGGGCCTTTGACTACCCGGAGCATGGGTCATCGCCGCTGCGCCCCATGTTGAATCGTGCTGATGGTCACGCGCTCGCCCTCGAGCCAATACGACACGATGTAGGGGGTACCGCCAATCACCAACTCGCGCGAGCCCGGCTCCGCTCCGGCGCGGCCGAGGTAAGGATGTTCTCGCAGCGCCTCGATTACAGCGACCATTCGCGTGGTCAGCCGTGCCGCGCTTTCCGGCATAATTTCCGGCTTATCTTGGGCGCTGAAAGCGCGGATCTGGCGCAGGCGCGCTCGCGCCCGGGGAGTCCAGACGATCTTTAGCGGCACAGCGTCTCGTCATCGTGCTCTTTGCCACAGGCGCATTTCGGCACTGGCAGTTCGTGGTCCGTGCCCCAGGACAACAGCCACGCCTTCATGTCTTCGTGCCGGACGTAATGCCCCGCCGCCACCTGGCGATTGCCCTGCCGGATCTCAGCGGCCAGCATTTCCTGTTCGGCGACGTAGGAATCCACCGCATCGGAGATCAGAAAATTCGAGCTGCGTCCGGAGTTCTTTGCCAGCTTCGCCAGCCGCCGCTTGGTTTCCGGTTTGAGGCGTATGCTGAGAGTTGCGCTTCGTGTGCTTGCCATGAGCACAATATAGCACAGCCGGGACTGGCCCATCCGATTGCAGTGGTCTGGCCCTGAAGGACGGCCCGTTCAAACTCCGCTTAGGCGTGGCCTTTGACTCTCTTTCATCACACTCAGCCGGTGAGCATCATCACAGACACCACCCCGCGCATGGGCGAAAATAGCGATCTGAATGGGGCAGTGAGAAGTGTGCCTGTCCACCGGACGGCCCCTCGAACCTGCCCCAAAACCATTTCTCGGGCTCTTTGAAAACCGAAACGGGAAGAAATCGGCTCTGTCGACACCTAAGTCCTTATTCCGGAGTACTTTGACAATAAGTCATTTGCAATGAATACTTTGCCGGGAAGCGTCCCTAACCTCTTGATTCCAGAGACGATGCGGAGGGGGTGGGGGGGTAGGGGGGGTTGGGGAACCAGGTAGTTTCAAGAAAAAGCAGAAACCAAATCAGGCCCGAACCTGCAAGTCGATTGGCGCAACCCGCGCTCCGCCCAGTATCATGTTGGAACCCTTGGCGCGCATAATCATCTTGAGTATCCGCGCCGCCCAACATGCTGCAGAAACGAATCGACGATCAGCCGACCATCTCGCGGGAGAACATCCGCGAAGCCGAAGGAATTTTCCTGCAGCATCTCAAACGCGTCGGACTCAAGCAGACCGAACAGCGCAATGCAATTCTGCGGACCTTCCTGGAAACGCGCGAACATCTTTCGATCGACGAATTGCACCGACTGGTCAAGAAAACCGATCCGCGCATCGGTTTCACCACCGTCTACCGGACGCTGAAGCTTCTGGCGGGTTGCGGCCTGGCCAGCGAAGTCGCCTTTCACGACGGCATCGCGCGTTACGAACACCAGTACAACCGCCGCAGTCATCACCACATGGTGTGTACCGAGTGCGGCGCCTCGGTTGAATTTTTCGCGGAGAAAGTCGGAGAAATCGAGCGGGAGATCGGACGCAAGCACCGTTACGTTACCACCCGCCACACTTTCCAGATTTATGGTGTTTGCGAAGAATGCCGAAAGAAAAGGAATGGACGCCGAATTGTCTAGTCCAGAAAATAGTGACGAGAATATTGCCGGGCAAAGCGCCGGCAAACTTGCCGAGAAAAGCCCCGCGAATCCGGCGCAAACTTCCGTGAAGTGTCCCCATTGCGGAACTGTGATGCCCGCGAACTCGGAATTCTGTCCCGGTTGCGGATGGTCGATGACACCGCTTCCTCCCGCGGAACGGGCGGCCGCGGCGGTCGCCTATCTCACTTTGGCCCCGGCCGCGGTGATCCTGTTTCTGCCGGCATATCGCAGCAACCGCTTCGTTCGCTTTCATGCCTGGCAAAGCGTTTTGCTCTGGGGAGTCTTTTTCGTCTTGACCATCGCCGCACTCTTCCTTTCGAATGTCGCTGCCGCCATGGCTTTTCTTCTGTTTGGAATTCTGGCTTCGCTGGCCATGTTGTTCTTGTGGATTGTGCTTTCGATCAAGGCATGGGAGGGCGAGCGCTTCGAGTTGCCGCTGTTCGGCATGTTGGCGGAGCGACTGAAATAGCAGGTCTCAGGTGCCAGGTCCGGATACAAATCGTACTTGCACCGCGGGCTGCCAGGACCTGAGACCTTGTTTTCTGCGGTTAGACATTCGCGGGCTCATCGTTCAAAATAATCGATTCACTTCATATTGCACTTTATACTTCACTCTGCATCTCGAGGAGACCTCATTGAGCCAGCTTCAGCGCGTTAAGATCAGCGCTCTCGGCACCTACGTTCCGCCTCGTCTGCTCACCAACGCCGACCTGGAAAAACTTGTCGATACCAACGATCAGTGGATCATGGAGCGCGTCGGCATCCGCGAGCGTCATATTGTGGACAAGGGTGTTGCCTCCAGCGACCTGGCGGTTGAGGCGGCGAAGAAAGCGCTGGCCGAGCGCGGCATCGAGCCTTCCGATCTCGACGCGATCATCGTGGGGACGGTTACGCCCGACATGTTCTTTCCCTCGACCGCTTGTCTCGTGCAACACAAGCTCGGCGCGAAAAATGTCTGGGGATTCGATGTCTCGGCTGCCTGTTCGGCATTTGTTTACGCTTTGCAAGCCGGAGCGCAGTTCGTCGCTACCGGCTCCCACAAGAAAGTGCTGGTGATTGGCGTTGACGTGATGTCGTCGATCATCGATTACACCGACCGCGCGACCTGCGTTATTTTCGGCGATGGAGCGGGCGCGGTCCTGCTCGAACCCGCGGAAGACGAGTCCATCGGGCTGATTGACTTTCTGCACGAAGTGGATGGATCGGGCGGGTGCGCGCTGTATATGCCTGGTGGCGGAAGCCTGAATCCTTCGACTCACGAAACCGTCGATAAGAAGATGCACTTCGTTCATCAGGACGGAGCCGCGGTCTTCAAGTTCGCGGTGCGCAAGATGGCGGCGCTCTGCGAAGAGATTCTTGAACGCAACAACATCAAGGGCAGCGAGATCGACGCCTTCATTCCGCATCAGGCGAACAAGCGCATCATCACCGCGACTGCCGATCGTCTGAAGATGCGCCCTGAAGCCGTGATCATCAACATCGAGCAGTATGGAAACACCACCGCGGCCACGATTCCGCTGGCGATGGAAAGCGCGCGCCAGGAAGGCAAACTCAAGAAAGGAAGTCTGGTGCTGCTGGCGTCGGTGGGCGCGGGATTTACGGTCGGTGCGACGCTTCTGCGCTGGGCGTACTAGAGCGGGTCTCAGGTTTTTCCATAACTGGAACTTTGTTCCGGCTCCATGCCCTTCGCCGACTTATAAAAGCGAACATATGCCAAGTTCAAGGGCAAAGCCCATGACAGCCCGACGGGAGAGCGTGACAAGCGCTTGCACACGCTGCTCCATGAGTAGAAGCGCCGGTCCGCATACTCGTATCCGGCCAAAAGCTGCTCTGGGCTCATCTGTTTGGGCCGGAAGACCACGTCTGCACGGCCGTTGTACTTACTCCAGTCGCGCGTCAGAATCCGGCCCTCTGCTTCCAGACGTTGGTACAGCCGAGTTCCTGGAAAGGGAGTAAGGATGTTGAACGTCGCATTCTGTACTCCTGCCGCCTCGAGGAAGTCCACCGTTTCGCCGAAGATCGCTGGCGTGTCGTGATCGAAACCGAAGACGATACCCGCCTGCACCGCTATGCCATGAGAATGGATCCGCTCAATCGCGCGACCGTATTCCGACACGCGATTGAAGCCCTTCTGCACTTCATTCACGCTGCTTTGCGAGATTGACTCCAGCCCGACGAACAGTTGCTTGCAGCCGCTGCTCGCGGCCAACTCCAGGAACTCGTCGTCCTGGGCAGCATGAATGCTGGCTTGGCTGCTCCACCACTTGCGATGGGGAGCGAGAGCCCGGAACAGCGTCTTGGCGTACTCCATGTCGCTCGCGATGTTGTCATCCCACAGGATGATCACCTTGCCGGGAAAAGAGCCGTACTCCTCTGCGACAGCGTCCACGCGTCGCTGGCGCACGTGGCTCTGATACATGACGGCGACCGTGCAGAAATCGCAACGGTGTGGGCAGCCGCGCGTGGCAAACAGAACTCCACCTGTGTGATCGCGCCGGTGAAACAGGTCCTTCCGCGACATCGGGGCATGTTCCAGAGTCGGGGGTTCCGTGGAACAGTACTTGTGGCTATGCCGCCCCGCGTCAAAGTCGCGCAGGAATTGCGGCCAGTGGGATTCAGCCTCACCGACGAAGATTACGTCCGCGTGCGCCTGTGCCTCATCTGGCATTAGCGTCACATGCGGCCCACCCAACACGACCGGAATTCCTCGCTGCCGGAACCGGTCTGCCATGGCATAAACGTGAGGCGCGCTCGGGGTGTGGAAGGTAATCGCCACCAGGTCCGCTTGCACACCGAAATCGACCGGCCTCACCACCTCATCGATATGGAGCACAGTCCAGTGCGATGGCGCGAAGGCCGCAAGATACGGCATGGTGATCTGCTGAAAGTTCAGGACACGGGAACGCCGTACCTTCTGAATTTCGGGTGAGGACGCGGTGATCAGAAGCAAGGTTGGCACAATAGGTTGGATGTGAGGTCTACTTGATCGCCAGCGCTCCGACGAGCGACTCGAAGATCTTGCATCCATCGGTGCCGCCTAGTTCGGGCTCGGCGGCGCGTTCGGGATGGGGCATCATGCCCAGCACATTGCGTCCCGGGCTGCAGATTCCGGCGATATTTTCGAGCGATCCGTTGGGATTTGCTTCTGCTGTGATTTCGCCTTGCGGGTTCGAGTAGCGGAAGACGATGCGATGGTCGCGCTTCAGTTCCGCGAGTGTAGCCTCATCGCAAAAATAATTGCCTTCCATGTGGCCGATGGGGATGGTCAGCACTTCGCCTTTGCGGCATGTGTTGGTAAACGGCGTGTCGTTGTTTTCGACTCTCACCTGCACCGGCTTGCAGACATATTTCAGGCCGATGTTGCGCATCAGCGCTCCGGGCAGCAATCCCGACTCACACAAAATCTGGAAGCCGTTACAGATGCCGAGGACCAGTCCGCCCCCGGCGGCGAACTTGCGGACGGATTCCATCACTGGAGAGAACTTCGCAATCGCCCCGGTGCGCAGATAGTCGCCGTAGGCGAACCCTCCCGGCACAATGACCACATCACAATTTTGCAGGTCGTCGGAGTCGTGCCAGAGGAACGTCGCCTTCTGCTTCGCCACATGTTCAGCCGTCCAGAAAGCATCGTGATCGCAGTTCGATCCAGGGAAAATTATGACGCCGAATTTCATCGAAATCCTCGTTGACTTGCGTAGAGGCGAGTTGGATGGTCCTTTTTATGACCTTGGGATGGTCTATGGTGACAAGCTCCTATTCTTAGGTCAAGGAAATAGTGCGAGCGGACCCATGGGTTTGAATCCATGCGACTTAACAGATGAGCGATCGCATGGGCAAGTTCCTCCGCGCGAACCTCCTCGCGAACCTCATCTCGAACCACGTCAATCCGCTGCTTTGACGGCATGAATGGTTTTTGGTCTGGGCTATTTCTCGCCATGCAGGTGCTGCGCGAGGTAGTTGGCAATGCCCATTTCCTTGATGGAATGAAGCTGAGCCTCCAAATAGTCCACGTGCCGCTCTTCGTCCTTAATCATGCGCTCGAACTGAGCCCTGGTGCCGTCGTCCTTGGCCTCGACGCAGACCTTCACGGCTTGGTTGTATTGGCGCACCGCATCCAGCTCGTCCTTTAGGTTTATTTCCATTTGCTGCTGCACATTGCTGCCGAGTTGAGGCTTCAGTCCGACATCGACCGTGGGTATGCTGTCCAAGAAGATAATGCGCTCAATGAGGCCTTCCGCGTGGTGCATCTCCTCCATGGCCCGCCCCTTCGTGCGCTCGCCAAGCCGTTTGTAGCCCCAGTTCTGGCACATCTCCGACTGCGTCATGTACTGCACAATCGCCGTCAATTCAGCGCTTAGAGCCGCGTTCAATTCCTTAATGACTTTCTCATCGCCGTGCATTTTCTGCCCTCCGCAGTTCAACGTTAGTTCATCACTCTAGTTCATCACTTTAGTTCACCATTTTGCAATTCTGGACGACAGTCATGCTGTGACCCAGAGCACAAGGGCGTGGTAGGTCGCGCGAGGGCGCCACCCATCGCGCCTGAACCGTCCAGTGACCGCTGCCACCTGGCCGCGAATGTCAGCCGACTGGGTCATTTCTATCCCTGTCATTCCTGTCGTCATGGGTGACCTGGCGAACTGCGGCGCGCGTTTTTCGAGGAAGGCGCGGATGCCTTCGACGGCGTCCGGAGTGGCCATAAGGTCATTCAGATATAGCGATTCTATTTGCGGAAGATCCTCGTCCAAGGCGCGGCGCAAGGGCCGGCGAGCGGCTTGGCAGGCGTACTTCAGCGCCGATGGAGAACGGGGAAGAAAATCGGATTCCAGCCAGGCATCGAGTGCGGCGTCAAGATCGTCGGCGAATCTGGCGACCAGCCCGCAGCGAGCCGCCTCTTCGGCAGACAGCGCGGCGCCGGTCAGCAGCAACCGGGAGGCGATGGCTAGCCCGACCCGAACCGGCAGCAAGGCGGAAGCCGCGGGAGCGAACACCGCCAACTTGATTTCAGGGGAGGCAAATTGGGCGGTCTTATCGGCAAGGATCAGGTCGCAGGCGAGTACGAGTTCGAATCCTCCGCCCAGGCACTGGCCGCGGACGGCGGCGATCACGGGCGCGGGAGCCTCCGCGATCCGCCGCAGAAGGTTGTTCAGCGCGCGCAAGGTTCCGGCAATTTGATCGGGCAGGTGCTCCTCGATGCTGGCGCCAAAGCTGAAGTGGGGACCGTCGGCGGCAATCACCAGGGCGTTCAGCTCGCGTCCCGCACACAGGGAGAGTGCGGAATCGAGCTCGCGGATCATGGAATGATCCAGTATGTTCGCCTTCGGCGACGCTAGGGTGATGCGCGCGACCCGCTCTTGATGAGTGAACTGGAACCGGATCTTCTCGAAATTCATTTCGGGGCTCCTTTTGCGTTAACGCGCAGCTCTATGAAGTGCGCCAGAAGTCGGTCGTCCCTCTCCGGGACTTGATTCGCCTCTTCCACTTGACCAATTGCTCAACAACTTGCGGAAAAACTCAGGTTTCGTATCAGGATATCGCTTTAGCGATACCGTAAGTCCGTCGAAATCAGACGCCCCTTTAGGGGCTGGGTATCGAGAATCGACTTTTTCTGCAAGCTGTGAAGCGCTGGGCCAAGTTCGGACGCCCCTCTCACACGGCGTAGTGACGTGTATCACCGCATCGGAACTGGAAATGAGTATAATTTGAGGTGAGCGGCAGCGAGAAGACACTGTCCGCCTGAACCCTGCAGCGGCGAAAAGAAACTCCTGCATTTGGCCGCGATGTTCTGTGGCCCCCCATCAGCCTATTCGTGAGTTCCACCTCGAAGGGAGAGGTATGGCGCTCAAGGTCCCCAACCGTTTGCCCGTCGTCCACCGTCAGCATAATGGAAGCGCATGCCCGTGCTGCTGTAGGCAGCAATGCAGGCCGCTGACCGCTCTGATGGTGGTGAAGGGCGTCACATTCTTGGAGGAGGTATTTTATGGCTGATCTATATACCTGCAGCTGTGGCAACCAAACCTGGGAAATCCGCGACACGGGCGTACGCTGCACAGCGTGCGAGACGGAGTATGTCACGCTCCACACTCCAGTGTCGGAATTCAATTCCGCGGTCACGCAGGAAATGGAAGAGGAACTGGCAGAGTGACTCTCCGCAGTCATAGCGAGCGGTCACGTGACGTTGCTTCCCGCCCTCAGGCAGAAGGAGTAACAACACTCCGGATGCTTGCAGGCAACATCGAAGCTGGAGACTAGCGGCGTCTGACAGAATTCTTGCCGGCACTGCGCCTCCGGCTTCAGAAGGAGGTTGTTATGCCAACTATAACTGCTCCAACCCGCGTTAAACTGCAAAACATCCTGTTCGCCACGGACTTCACTCCATCCGCGCAATTAGCTCTGTCCTATACCCTCAACCTGGCTCACCGCTACGATGCTGAGGTGTACGTGGTGAACGTGCTGCCGCACCTGACGTTTGTCGAAGCGCCGCAGCCCGATCCGGAGCAAATCAGGCTGTTGGCCGAAAAACAAATGGCCGCCTTCGTGGGCTCCCAGTCGTTCAAGGGCATTCGGCACAAGGAACTGATCGAGGAGGGCGAAATTGCAAAAGTGCTCGACACGTTGGTCTCGGAGTATGAGATTGACCTCATCGTCATTGGCACCTGCGGCCACAAGGGACTCGGGAAAGTGCTGATGGGCTCGGTGGCGGAAGAGGTCTTTCGCAATGCCCAGTGCCCCGTGCTCACGGTGGGTCCGCATGCTACCCACTGGGAGATCGATGGCAAACTGCGGCACAT
Source organism: uncultured Acidobacteriaceae bacterium (assembly GCA_963794365.1). GTDB lineage: Bacteria > Acidobacteriota > Terriglobia > Terriglobales > Acidobacteriaceae > Acidiflorens. The sequence continues at coordinate 29,179 of CAWCDV010000021.1, read as the reverse complement.
TCTGTATGCCACCGACTTCGGGCCGGAGTCGGTGCACGGTCTGCCCTACGCCATATCCTTGGCAGAGGAAAATCGGGCTCGTCTGACCCTCATGCATGTGGCGCCCGAACCTGGCGTCGTTCTGCCAGAACCAGAACCCGGATCTATGCCCGTGGTTGACCCGGAAGAGGTGGTTGCTTCGACCGAGAAGCAACTCCGCGACCTGGTTCCCTACGGAACACACGCTTTGGCATGAGCCCGAGTACATGGTGCAATTTGGTCCGCCCGGCTGAGATGATCGTGAGAATCGCTGCGCAGTCGGTCGACTTGATAGTGCTAGGCGTGAAACGGTCGGCGGCTTTGACCAAACACCTGGGCGCAGGCGTCGCTTATAAGGTGGCCTGCGAGGCGACGTGCCCTGTCCTTACGGTCGGCGCACGTTTCCGCGGCTAGCGAGAAGGGCGGAGGGCCGGGCCTTGGCGTCCCTCCTAACTGCCCCTCCTAACCGTCGTTACGAACTGTGAAGGGTGCCCATGCCAGCAGAGTTGGGCACCCTCAGAGTTCAAATGACTGCGCGAGGCCGGGGTAAGAATGCCCCGCTACCTTTGTGCCAACTGCGCAAGCATCCCCTCCTTTAATGGGCCCTCCAATTGCGAACTGCACGTTAGGCGCTGATCGGTTTTGTTAAACAAAGCCAATCTAAGTGACGCTGCGAAGCTATGCCCGGTGCGGCCCAGCAACCTAGTGGAGCACGCAACTCGCTGCCTAAGGATCGGTAAGAGCGAGGATCGGTAAGACCGAGGATCGGTAAGAGCAATGAATCAGTTCAAGTGGTACGCCGTCTACACTTACCCGCGCCACGAGAAAAAGGTTTTCGAGCAGCTTGTGCTTCGCGAGATCGAGAGCTTCCTGCCCTACTATCGCGCGCTTCACAAGTGGCGCAATGGCTGCAGGGTTGAAGTGCAGGTGCCGCTTTTTCCCGGATACCTATTCGTCCGCATCCGGCTGCATGAGCAGTTGCGCGTTCTGCAGGTGCCTCACCTGGTGAACCTGATCGGCTTCGGGGGCTCTCCCGTGGCGTTACCCACGGAAGATATCGAGGCGCTGAGAGCAGTTTTGTCGACCCGGAAAGCCGAGCCCCATCCCTTTTTGAAAATCGGCGACCGGGTTCGAATCAAATCGGGATGTCTGGCTGGAATCGAAGGGATTCTTCTGCGCAAGGCAACGGGCTTTCGTTTCGTTCTTAATGTCGATCTGATCATGCAGGCAGCGTCGGTAGAAATGAGTGCCGAAGACGTCGAACCGATTGCTTTCGTTTCCCATCCCCGCGCCCCATCGCAAGCCGTGGGCAGGGTTAGGGTTTCTTAATTCCACAACTACTTTTGGAGAAGTCCATGAACAAGGTATGTCTTCACATCAGTCTCGCAGTTGCAGTGTTGCTGGCGTCGAGCCGGTTAGGTTTCGCCGGGCCCCAGAACGGCCTCGAAACGAACGGCCTCAACAACGGCGGGACGACGCCTGGCAAACGAACGGCCTGGCAACGGGCGCCGGAGCAGAATCGCCGCCCGCCCCGGCAGCCTCAGGTTATCCGGATGCTCCGAGCGCGGTAAAACCGCCGGGCGCACCGGGCGTTCCGGAGATGGGCGCCGAGCAGGCTGGTTTCCGGGCGCCCGCACCCGCCGCGACCGGCGGATTGAGTCGTGCGATTGACGGCAAGTACATGGTGGTGATGAGCGCGATGTTTGCCTCTTCGATTGTGAATGTCGAAAAAACCAATACCTGTCTTGAACAGCATACTTGTTCGTTCGTTCCGGTGGCATTTCGCAGTCGCGGGGCACTCTACGGCGCCGGCATCCCAGCGGAACTCGGCTTCGCATATCTTAGCTACAAGCTAAAAGAGCATCGCCATCGCTGGTGGTTCGTTCCCGCCATGGTTGTGACTGGAGGCAATTCATTCGTCGCCTACCATTCTGCAACCGAGAACAGCTCCCCCAGGACAAGTAAATGAGCGACCGGCAGGCAGTCGTCTTGAGCAAAGGGAATGAACTGGAGCGCCTCGGTTTACCCGGGGCCCTTGCCATGACGATCGATTCCCCAAACGATCAGATTTCCATCATGCAGTTCTGGCGCGTCCTCCAGAAGCGGCGCTGGCTCGTCCTCGGGAGTCTCGCTTTCGTGGTGCTGCTGGCGATGGCATTCTCGCTGATTCTCCCCAAACGCTATGACGCTTCCGCTCGACTTCTTCTCGACTTGGACGGAAATGATGACCTTAGTTTGGAACGGGTTGTCATGCCCATGGGATTGGACCTTAACACCAAGCTCGAAACCCAAATCCGCATTGTCGAGAGCAACACGATCGCGATCAGCGTCATCAAGCAGTTGGGGTTGCACCATAAGAAGGATTTCGCTGGACGCAGGACCGTTCCGCCCGATCGGGACTTTGACAATGTGGACTTGAAGACGCGGGCTCAATTGACGGAGGCGTTCCACAAAGCGCTCGGCGTAAAGCTGATTCCGAAAACTCAGATTGTCGAGGTTCATTTCCGCAGCAAAGATCCGGGGCTGGCCGCGCAGGTTGCGAATGCCGTGGCCGCTACCTATATCGAGTACAACTTCCAGACGAAATATCGGGCGACCCTGCAAACTTCCGACTGGCTGACCAAGCAGCTCGACGACCTCAAAAGGCATGCCGCGGATTCGCAGGAAAAACTGACCGACTACCAAAAGAAGACCGGGATCCTCGGTACCGACGAAACCCACAACATCATCCTCGACAAGCTGGAAGAGCTCAATAAACAACTCTCCGCCGCCGAAGGCGATCGCATTGTCAAGGAAGCCAAGTACCGCATCGGCCTGACCGAGAATCCCGAACTCATCGCCAACATCGCGCCCGAGAGCATCCTGGCCGCGCTCTACAAACAGCGCGCTCTATTCCGCGGCGACTATGCCCAACTCACGGCGAAGTATGGGCCTTCGTATCCCCGCGTGCTGCAGTTGCAGTCCGAGCTCAGAGAACTGGACCAGGCCATTCCGCCGGAAATCAAGAAAGTCGGCGCGGCCATTCGCGCCGACTACCAGGCCTCCCTGAAATCGGAACAGATGCTGCAGGCTGCATTCGACCAGCAGAAAGGCGAGGCCTACAAGCTCAACGAGGAGGCCATTCAGTATGCCATCCTGCGCCGGGATGTCGAATCCAGCCGCGATCTCTACGACGGCCTGCTCAAGAAACTGAAAGAAGCCGGCATCATGGCGGGGTTGAAGTCCAGCAGCATAAGTATCGTCGACCAGGCCAGCCAGCCGATCGAGCCGGTCGAACCCAATATTCCGCTGAACCTTGCGCTCGGCCTGATGGGTGGGTTGCTCGGCGGGGCGGCTCTGGCGTTCGTGGTCGAGAACATCGACACCTCGCTCCGCACCCCACAGGACATCGAAACCTACTGCCAGTTGCCCTCGCTCGGCGTGATTCCGACACTGGCCGCGAACGGCAGAACTGGAGGCAGGCAGCGGGTTCGCGGGGAACGCCAGTTTGCCCCGCCCGTCACCCTGCAACAGCGCAACTCGGGCAGCGCCGAGGCGTTCCGCGCCTTGCGTACGTCCCTGCTGCTCTCGTCGCCCGGAACTCCGCCTCAGGTCATTCTGGTTACCAGCGCCATGATGCAGGAGGGCAAAACCTTCAGCGCTCTCAACCTCGCCGTGGTTCTCGCGCAGACCGGACAGAAAACTCTGCTCATCGACTGCGATATGCGCCGTCCCGCCGTTCATCGTTGTCTCGGAATTCCCATGGACAGCGGTCTCAGCGCCTGCCTCGCGGGAACCGGGCTCCCGGACAAGGCGCCGGTGGCCATCGAGCAAATTCCGGGCTTGCACGTGGTCACGGCCGGTCACATGCCACCGTATCCATCGGAGATGCTGGCCTCGGAAGCAATGCCGCAACTGGTCGAGCGCTGGCGGGAACAGTTCCGCTACATCGTAATCGATACGCCACCCGTGCTGGCGGTTACCGACGCTGTGGTCTGCGCGCGCGTCGCCGACGTGGTTGTCCTCATCGTCCGTTCCGGACAATCCCGGCGCCAGTCTCTGATCCGCACCCGCGACGTGCTGCGCCGGGTCCGCGCCAACATTGTCGGAGTCATCGTCAACGATCTTTCCTTCGATTCCGTCGAGTACAGCCAATACTACGGTCACTACGGGTCCGAGTATTCCCACTACTATCGCGACGACGTCTCCGGCAACGGAAACGGAAATGGAAATGGAAATGGAAACGAAAGCAGCAACGGGAACGGCCATCACCATCCTCGATGGGCATCGCGTCTAAGGAACTTGCCATGAGAAGTTATTTATGGATGGTGCGGACCTTCGCCGGACTCCTGCTGATCTTCGTGCTGACCTCCGCCGCGGGATGCGCCCTGGCGCAGCAGCATTCGACGATGTCGATGTCGACCTCCGCTTCCGCTCCGTCCAGCACTCTCGGTGGCAGCGGCTTCGGCAGCGGCGCCGCGGGAGCAATCGGCAATGGCGACCTGGTCGAGATGTCGGTCTTCGACACTCCGGAACTTAGCGGGAAGCTGCGCGTCTCGAATACCGGCGAGGTGGCGCTGCCCCTGGTCGGCAGGTTGCAGGTGGCGGGAATGAAAGCGGAAGAAGCCGCCTCCCTCATCCGTCAAAAATTCGTAGATGGCGGATACCTTCGGGACCCCCAGGTCACTGTCTTCGTCGCCGAATATGCCACCCAGAATGTCTCCATCGTCGGCGAGGTCAAGAACCCGGGTATTTATCCGGCCTTCGGCTCGCACCATCTGCTCGACTATTTATCGGCCGCGCAAGGGCTCACTCCGCTGGCGGGTACGACCATCACCATCACCCATGCCGGCAAATCCGGCGAACCCGAACGCGTGAAGATGACTGCGGGCGCAACCCCGAAACCGGAAAACAACCCAGAGATTCTGCCGGGCGATACCATCTTCGTGGAAAGAACCGGGATCATATACGTAGTCGGGGACGTGGCCCACCCCGGCGGATTCCCCATGGATCACGATGGCGAGCTAAGCATTCTGCAAGCCATCGCGCTGGCCCAAGGCACGAACTCGACGGCGGCTAGGGGAGCGGCCAGGCTCATCCGCACCACTCCTCAGGGCCGCCAGGAAATACCGGTTAACCTGAAGAAGATCCTCAGTGCCAAGGAAACGGATCTGGCCATGCGGGACAACGACATTCTGTTCGTCCCCAACAGCGCGGCCAAGAACGCCTGGAAGAACTTCGAGGCTGCCCTGCCGGCGGCGGCGGGCGCGAGCGTCTATCGGATCCCGTAAGCGACCGCCAATCCCGTAAACAAACCGCATGGTATCTCTCTTGATAGGGGAATGTGACGGCATCCGGCAATTGCCGGGAATGTGCAGCAGGCGCCTGATGGCAGCAGCCATGGGGACGACCATTCCTCGCGATCTCCCGGCCGTTCTTGCGCCTCCGCTACGCGTCGCATTCAGTTGGACGCTGGGAGGCAGCCTGATCTATGCCCTCTGCCAGTTCGGAATGCTTTTGGCCCTGGCCAAGCTTGGGAATGCCTCCATCGTGGGCCAATATGCGCTGGCGCTGGCCATCGCCGCGCCGGTGTTCATGCTGACGAATCTTCAACTGCGCGCGATCGAGGCAACCGATGCCCGGCATGAGTACCGGTTCGCCGACTATTTCACGCTGCGTGCCCTGTCTACCCTGCTCGGCATCATGGCGATCGCCGGCATCGCCGGGGTCCTCCGCTGCGATCGTGGAACCAAAGCGCTCATCGTACTCGTGGCCTGCGCCAAGGCGGTCGAGAGCATCAGCGACGTCATTGCCGGTCATCTGCAAAAATTCGAGCGCCTGGACCAGGTTGCTCGCGCCCTCATGCTTCGTGGCATGGCAGCGCTCGCGACATTCGCCTTTGCATTTTGGTACACGCGTAACCTGGTGGTCGCGGTAGCGGCGCAAGCCGTTACATGGACGGGCACGGTCGCGCTCTATGATTTTCGGATCGTCACCCCGATGCTGGGGGCGCAGCCAAAATTCTTTCATTTCTGCCGGAAGACGCTGCAGGCGATGATCTTGATCAGCTGGCCACTCGGTCTGGTCATGACCCTGGGCTCGCTGAATACCAACCTTCCCCGCTACATTCTGGAGAGAAAGCTGGGCACCGCCGAGCTCGGCATCTTCGCTTCCTTGGCGTACCTGCTGACGGCGATCGGACTGATCGTAGTCGCGCTCGGACAATCCGTCTCGGCCCGCATGTCAAGACAGTTTGCGGAGGGAGACGTCTGCGGCTTCCGGTTGTTACTGACCAGGCTGGTCGGGTTTGCAACCGCGCTGGGAGTCTCCGGGCTGGGATTCGCGCTGCTGGCCGGGCGGCCGGTTCTGGCCATAGTTTACCGGCCGCAGTATGCGGAGCATGTGGATCTCCTGTTGGTGATGGTGGCGACAGCTTCCCTGAACGCCATTGCTTCGTTCCTGGGTTTCGCCATGACGGCGGCACGCTGTTTCCGCGCCCAACTTCCAGTCATGGGCGCAACCTTGGCCACCACCTTTGCGCTCACCCTGGCGCTGGTGCCGCACTTCGGACTTATGGGCGCCGGTTATGCACTCTTTATCGCCGCCGCCGTACAGTCTGCGGCAAGCTATCTGGTGTTGACCTCGGCCATCGGGCGGTTGGTTTAGCGATCATGCGCATTCTTCATGTACTCGGAAAACTGGACTACGGTGGAGTCGAGACCTGGCTGGTCCAAGTGCTGCGTCATATTGACCGGCAGAAATATCAGATGGATTTTCTGGTCCACACGGCCGATCCGGGAATGTACGACGACGAAGTACGGGCACTCGGGGCGCGGATTATCCCCTGTCTCGGTCCCTCCAACCCGCTCCAGTACGCGCTCAATTTCCGGCGCGTGCTAGGCGAGTACGGCCCCTACGACGTGGTGCACAGCCATGTCCACCATTACAGCGGGTACGTTTTGATGCTGGCGGCCATGGCGGGTGTTCCGGTTCGCATTGCTCACAGCCACAGCGCCCCGAGATCAGCGGAAGCCTTCCGGGGGCTCAGACGCTCGGCGTATGTAAGGACCCCATATCTAAGAACCATATATCGAAGAACCATGCAAGCCATGATTGGCCTCTGCGCCACCCGCGGTCTTGCGGTCAGTGGTGAATCCGGGGATCACCTCTTCTCGAAGAATTGGCGGAACTACCCGAAGCAATGGCAGTTGCAGCACCTGGGGATCGACCTTTCACGATTTGACATTGCGGTGGATAGAAATTCGTTGCGCCGGGCTCTCGGCATCCCGAGCGATGCTTTGGTGATTGGCCATGTGGGACGGTTTGTTGCGGCGAAAAACCATGCGTTTCTGGTTGAAATCGCGCGCGAACTGATCAAGCTCGAACCCAGAGCTGTCTTTCTGTTGGTGGGTGACGGCCCGCTTCGGGCCGAAATAGAAGCAAAGGTCAACAACTATTCGATCGAGAAACACTTCATCTTTGCCGGTCTACGCTCGGACGTCCCCGCGTTGATGAAAGGCGCCATGGATGTTTTTCTTTTTCCTTCCCTCTATGAGGGCCTCGGGCTGGCGCTATTGGAAGCCCAAGCGGCAGGGCTCACCAGTGTTGTTTCCGACATAGTACCAGGGGAGTCGGATGCGATACCCAGCCTGGTCGACCGGCTAGCACTCGGGAATTCGGCGTCCACTTGGGCTCGCGCCGTTCTGGCCGGAGCGCGGCGCACGCCAAGACCACACTGGCGTCAACTTATGGAGGGGCTCGCTGAGCGTTCCATCGAGTCCTCCGTCGGGTCGCTGGTTGCGACCTACCAACGCACTCAACGCACTGAGCGCTACGCGCCGGCAAGCGGCAGACTCTCATGATTCCATACGTCCAGTTCGGAACTCTGGTGTGGCTGACCTGGGCATTGATCATTGCCCTCCGCCGGATCATAGCGGGAGATCGCAGCACAATCTTGCTGGTGTTCCTCGTCTTTTATGCATTTTTTGCACTGCCGCTGCTGTTCGATCTTGTTCTTGGCTCTTCCGCTTATCTCGCCGAACCCGGTTTTGTTTATGCCGAGGGCGACGATGCGGTGAACGTAATCTACTGTTTATTCATAGCTCTGGTTCCACTCATCTGGTCGGGATTCCTCAGAGCGCATAGCTCTCGGCACTTTCGGCCGGAAGAGGCGCTAAGAAAGCTAAGAAGGTTACGTCTCCCCCTGGCGCTCCTGCTCTTTATGCCCATCGCGCTGATCTGGTGGGCGCCCGATCCCGCTATCTACCTAAAATATGCCTTCGTCGTAACGGAGAATCTAGGAAACACGGTGACGGATCTCTCGCAGTTTCATTCCTACGTCATGGTCTCCAGCTTCATCGGGACGATTGCAGGCGCCGGGCTGGTAGCGGGAGCCCAGCGTCCCTGGCGTTGCCTCATGCTGGTTTCTCCCTTTCTGGCGGCGGCGGTTTGGCTGAATGGCAAGCGAACCGTGCTGGTAATGGCCGTAATAATGATGATGACCAGTCTGTGGCTCAGCGGCCGCCTCCGCGGCCGGAAAATGCTCCTAGCAGTTGCCGTATCCGTGTTATTGATAGGCTGTTTCTCCTATTGGTACCAGCTCACGGTTCGCGACATCGGTCCTTCGGTCGCTGAGAAGAGCGATGTCTACGAAAACTTCCGGGTTGACTACGCTAGAGATTCGCGAGTCAAGATGGCGATTTTTGCCGAACTGCATCCTTCGACGATGTCAATCCTGGAATTCAGAGGGCAATCCCTGATCTTTTATGCGACGGCTTACATCCCACGGGCCATGTGGCCAGGAAAACCGCTGACCTACGCGTGCTATTTCACATCGGCGATGCGCGGTTCTTCCCCGCAAGATTGGGGTTGGGGTATGACGACCAGCATCTTCGATGAAGCGATCGCCAACGGCAGTTGGTTTGGATTCTTGGCAGCTTCCTTGGTTATCGGTATTTTGTGCCGGATTGGGGATTCCTGCTCTGACGTCCTCGTGTTCTTGCTAACCGCAATAGTCGCATCGTTGCTGCTTACAGTTCAACTTATCGCTTTCGCACCACTTGCTTTGCTTTGGGTAATGATGATCGTGAGAGCGAAAGTGAGGTTTGCATGACGCAGCGTGGTTTGGGCGGACGTGGGCTGTTCCGGGTGCTGCGCCCCGTTCTCCGACCGGCGCGCATTCCTTTCACGCCCCGTGGATGGCAACTGTTCGGTAGCCTCAATTTCAAACCATGCGTCTTATAGTCACCTGTGAACACAGATTCAGCCTGGCTTCGGACGGCTCTGTCTGGACGAGGGGTTGTTACGACTATCCATTCTGGGAGAGATACCTGGCGGCATTCGATTCGGTTCGTATTATGGCTCGGGCGAAGGCAGAACCTGGGATTGATGAGAGTTATCAAGCAGTAACCGGTCCGGCGGTTGAGTTCTGGCCTCTCCCTTTTTATCTTGGCCCAGAGCAGTTCCTGTTCCGCCGGGGTAAGATCCGCAGGTCTCTCTTAAGTGCAGTCGAACCAGGTGACACGTTGTTATGCCGAGTTGGATCTCCTCTCGCGGATGAACTACTGCCCAGCTTCTGGAAGGAGGATCGGCCCTATGGCCTTGAGGTCGTGGGAGATCCATACGAGGCCATGGGACCACACACGATCCGGCATCCCCTGCGCCCACTCTTTAGAAGCTTGGCCGTTTGCTCCTTGCGTAGGCAGTGCACACGGGCGGTCGCAGTCGCGTACGTAACGCGTGACCATTTACAGAAGAGGTACCCGTGCCCCGCGCACTCGGTCGGCGTTTCGGATGTAGGCCCTCTCGATTTCAGGAGCAATCCTAAAGTTTTTACCACCAGCTATTCCAGCGTCTCCTGTGAAAACACGCAGTTTGTCGAGCGGGCACGTTCTTATCACGAAGATGAACGCCCCAGAGTTCTGTTTGTAGGTTCTCTCGCGCAGATGTACAAAGGAGCAGATATTTTGATCGCAGCGGTGAAACATTTGCTTCCGGTCATTGTTCCTACGGTTGTTTTGGTAGGAGCTGGCAAGCATCGAGCCGAGTTGGAGAAACTGATGCCGGAAACTGGGCGTTTCCGAGTATGTGACCTTTCTGGGTGAACTCTCCTCGGGACAGGCAATCCGCGATCAAATGGATCGAGCCACTCTTTTTGTAATGCCCTCGCGAACCGAAGGCCTGCCGAGAGCCATGATCGAAGCCATGACCAGAGCGCTCCCCTGCATCGGAACCAGAGTGGGAGGGATTCCCGAATTGCTGGCGGACGAAGATCTGGTGGATCCCGGCGATGTTGCGGGTCTGGCGACAAAGATCAAAGAGGTGTGGGCCGATCCCGAACGGCTTTCCCGGATGTCAGAACGAAATCTGAGGCAAGTTCAGGAGTACCGCCCGGAAGCACTGGGGAAACGCCGCAATGAATTTTATCGTTTCCTGCGTAAAGCAACGGAGCGATGGTGCAGCCTGCGGGAAGGGAAAGCCAAGGCCACGTAAGCATGACGAACACGAGAAACCGCCAACGCATTTGCATCGTCGTTTCTGGCTTCATGACGGTGGGCACTTTCCTGCAGGATCAGATACCAGCGGTGAGCGAGACTTAACTCGCCATGCCTAAGTTATTAATCGCAGCCACTGTTCCCAGAATGTTGGAAGCGTTTCTTCTGCCCTACGCCCGTCATTATCGAGCCCAGGGCTGGACGGTAGACTGCGCTGCCTCGGGAGCCAGCGCCAGTCCCGTGTGCCGCGTCGCTTTCGACAACGTTTGGGATTTGAAATGGTCGCGGAACCCTTTCGATCTTGCTGGCGCGTTGTCCGGCGTCAAGGAGATCCGCAGACTTTGGCAGTATCACAAATACGACTTGGTGCACGTGCATAGTCCCATAGCTGGGTTTGTGATCAGGCTCGCGCTGCGCAATGAACAACGCGCCGGCCTGACACGAATCGTCTATACCGCGCACGGATTTCACTTCCATGAAGGCCGCAGCTGGCCGGGAAATCTGGCGTTTCGCTTTTTGGAGGATCTCGCCGGCAAATGGACGGATTGTCTGATCGTACTGAATCGTGACGATGAAATGGCCGCGCACCAGTTGCGCAATCTCAGTACCAGCGCTGTCCGCTACATGCCCGGCATCGGCATTGACCTTAATCTTTTTGATGCCGATCGGACCGATGTGTCATCGGTGCTTCGGGAGTGGCAGAGTCGTGGTATCTGCCCAGATCGCAATGCCGTGTTTCTTGTCGTCGCCGAGTTCATTCCCCGAAAGCGACATGCCGATGTTCTCAAGGCTTTTGCCCAGTTGCCAGCGAAAGACCACCTGGTTTTGGCCGGCTGCGGACCTTTGATGGAAGCGATGAAAAACCTAGCGGCAGAACTTGGGATCCACGACCGTGTGCATTTTCTCGGCCAGAGGAGGGACATTGCGGCCATCATCCGCGTAAGCGATGCGCTTGTGCTGGTTTCGGAGCAAGAAGGTCTGCCGCGCAGCATCATGGAGGCCTTTGCTCTGCAGACGCCGGTCATCGCCAGCGATATTCGTGGAAATCGAGATCTGTTGCGGGATGGAAGAGGGCTGCTCGTACCGGTTGGCAATGTTGAGAAGATCGCCGAGGCGATGCAACACATGGCGCAGCATCCAGAAGAGACCAGAGTGATGATCGGGCGGAGCCGGGAATACATTGAGCAATTTCGAATCGACCGTCTCCTTGCGATGCACGATGAACTCTATAGTGGAGCTTCTCTCCGATTCCTACTCCGGCGCGGAATTGGGAAATGTTCCGAGATCGCACGTTAAAGCCGAGGCTCGTTTCTAGTGAAGTCTGCGTCCACGGGCTCGGTCTCTATAAAGCGCGCGTTCGACTTGGTTGGAGCGACGGCTGGGTTGCTGGTACTGGCGCCACTTCTCTTGATGATTGCGGCGCTGGTAAGGATCTTTCTGGGGTCACCGATTTTGTTCCGCCAGTCTCGTCCCGGCTGCCATGGCAAGCTCTTCACCTGTTTGAAGTTTCGCACCATGTCCGATGCCAGGGATGCGCGAGGGACGATTGCTTCCAGATGCGGAACGCATGACGACGTTCGGGAGATTACTGCGCAGAAGCAGTATCGACGAACTTCCGGAGCTGATCAACGTGATCCGCGGTGAGATGAGCCTGGTGGGGCCGCGTCCTTTGTTGCCGCAGTATTTGGCACGGTACACGCCCGAACAAATGCGGCGTCACGAGGTGAAACCCGGCATCACGGGATGGGCGCAGGTGAACGGACGGAACAGCCTCGAGTGGGGGCAGAAATTTGCCCTTGATCTCTGGTACGTGGACAACTGGAGCCTCGGGCTCGACTTCCGCATTCTGGCAAGAACCGCGTGGCAGGTTTTCCGGTGCCATGGAATCGCCAAGCGCGGACATGTAACCATGCCCGAATTTGTTGGGGCAGCCGTCGTCCAACGCAAAGGAGGAAATGTCTGATGCCAAGTAAACGAATTGCGGTTGTCGGAGCTGGGGGATTTGCACGAGAACTCGCGTGGTTGATTTCCGATATCGCGCACGATCCATCCCGACAAAAAGTCGGTGAAACCATGGAGGTCGCCGGTTTCTTGGTGAGCGACCCAACGAAAGTGAGCGAACGCGACTCCGAGATACTCGGAGACTTCAGCTGGCTGGAAGAGAATCACGTTGATGGTCTCGCCATGGGCATTGGCAGTCCCGAAGTTCGCTTGCGCTTAAGCCAAGAACTCAAAGGGCGTTTCCCCCGGATTCCGTGGCCGGTCTTGGTCCATCCCAGCGTCAAGTATCACGAGTCCTGCCAGTTTCAAGAGGGGGTCACAATCGGCGCGGGAACGATCGCAACCGTCAACGTCAAGATTGAAGAATTCGCCATGGTCAACCTAAGCTGCACGATTGGCCATGAAACAACTATCGGAGCTGGATCTGTAGTCAACCTAATGGCTGCCATCGCGGGTGGAGTGACGATTGGCAAAGGCGTCTTAGTCGGCTCTCACGCAGCCATTCTGCAATATGTCTCCATTGGAGATCATGCGGTGGTCGGATCGGGAGCCATGGTCATCAAGGATGTTGCACCGCATACTACGGTTATGGGGGTTCCCGCGCGCGGAGTGCCGCGCGCTCCTCTGAAGTCGGCAAATAACCTTGAACCAGCACCTAACTTGACGCTCTCACCTGCCAGCAGACAAGTCATATGACTACGGCAGCAGTGCAGCAGAGGCTTATCCCGCTCCCGGCCGCCCGCCAAGCTTCCTTTCGCGCCTTTCGCTCCTTGGCCTTATTTCGAAGCCGATGAAATCGAAGCGGCCGCGGCCGTTCTGCGTTCCGGGAAAGTAAATTACTGGACCGGGCAGGAAGGCCGGTTGTTCGAAAGCGAGTTTGCCCGTTCGGTTGGAACGAAATATGCTATCTGCGTCGCCAATGGGACGGTAGCCCTCGAACTAGCGCTCGAAGCGCTGGGCATTGGCCGCGGGGATCAGGTGATTACAACCTCCCGCACCTTCATTGCGTCCGCGAGTTGCATTGTGATGCGCGGCGCTCGTCCCGTCTGTGTCGATGTGGACCCCGACAGCCAGAATGTTACGAGGGAAACTATACGACACGCGATTACTCCCCGGACCAAAGCGATCATCGCGGTGCACTTGGCGGGATGGCCCTGCGATATGGACGAGATCCTTCGCTTGGCAGCGGAGTACGGCTTGCGAGTCATTGAAGACTGCGCGCAAGCCCAAGGTGCTATGTACAAAGGCCGGCCGGTAGGGTCTCTCGGAGACGTTGCCGCTTTCTCGTTCTGCCAGGACAAGATCATGACCACGGCCGGCGAAGGAGGAATGCTGACGACGAACGACCCTGAGGTGTGGGAACGCGCGTGGAGTTTCAAAGACCATGGCAAGAGCTATGACGCCGTTTACAAACGTGAGCACGGAGAGGGCTTTTGTTGGCTCCATGAATCGTTTGGCACCAACTGGCGAATGACGGAGATACAGGCGGCCCTCGGACGTGTGGCCCTCACCAAAGTACCTCGGTGGGTCGAGATCAGACGTCGTCACGCGAATACGCTGAGCAAAGCTCTTTCTAGCGTGCCCGGCCTGCGAATTCCAACGCCTCCAGAGAGCGTTTATCACGCTTATTACAAGTACTATGTATTTCTCCGCCCCGAGATGCTCGGGGAGGGATGGGACCGCAACGCCGTCATAAAGTCGATCAAAGCGGAGGGAGTGCCCTGCTTCGTCGGCAGTTGCGGCGAGATATACCTTGAAAAAGCCTTCGCCCCGCGCCGCGCGCATCGGCGTCTCCCAGTGGCTAAGTTGCTGGGCGAAACCAGTCTCATGTTCTTGGTTCATCCCACACTGTCCGACGAAGACATCGCGTTTACCTGCCGGACAATCCAGCGCGTAATTAAGAGAGCGGTTAAGTGCAGCACCGTCTCTGCCTAAAGCCGCTCGGCGGCGCCAACAACTAATCCGCTAATAACAACAAGGACTGGTCTCATAAATGGCTTTCCGAGCAGGCTGTTCGGCCCCCAGGGGCTAAAGCCCGCATTCTATCGGCCCTGAAAGGCACGGCTGAAGCCGTGCCCTACCCAAAACCATTTATGAGACCAGTTGTAATCACAAATAGATCCTTTTCGGGTTACTTATCCATGTCGAACAAATTACGCAACACATCCTCTATGCCTGTCAGGCAGCGGTTTTGGGCCAGCGCATTGTTCCACTTTATGCTGATTGCGACCTCGATCGTAATCGCGTGGTTACTTCGATTCGACTTTCGAATACCGTTCCCGACCTTGCTCTTCGGCTGGGTGCCGATACTGATCTTGTTCCGAGTTATCGCATTGGCACGCTTCAACCTATTAAACTGGTACTGGCGCCACAGTGGAGTTACTGATGTAATGGACATCGGTAAAGCGGTCGCGCTGGGCAGCCTGGCGTTCTTCGCGACCACGCGTTACATCCTTCTCCGGTACGACTTCCCGCTTTCGATTTACATACTCGAAGCGATCATTACGGCAGCAGGGTTAGCGGGAGCGCGCTTATGCGCCATGACTCTCAAGATCAGGGCTCTCAAGATCAGGACGCTGGGCAATTCCTCCCGGAACCAGAGGCGTCGTGTGATTGTCGCAGGGGCGGGAGAGGCGGCAAGCCTTCTGATCCGCGAAATGTTGGGGACAGAATTCGTTCCGGTGGCATGTCTCGACGACGATTCTTTCAAGCGCGGAGCCAAACTCCATGGGGTGCCGGTGGTGGGCACGATGGACGCTCTCGGGGCGATGGCCGACAGGTACGACGCGAAAGAACTTTTCATTGCCATTCCTTCGGCCAACGGCGCTCAAATGCGGCGCATCTGCAGCATATGCGAGCAGGCCGGTGTGCGTTATCGGACGGTGCCCAACCTTCACGAACTATTGCTCGGCCGCGGCTCAATTTCGCAATTGCGAGAGGTCGCCGCTGAGGACCTCCTGGGCCGCGACCCAGTTCACCTCGACCTGAGCCTGGTTCGCAGCCGGATCGCCGGGAAAGTGGTAATGGTAACTGGTGCTGCCGGATCGATCGGCTCGGAGCTTTGCCGTCAAGTTCTCGCGTACTCTCCCACTAAGTTGATCGTGTTGGACCATGCGGAAACGCCGATGTTCTATTTGCAATTGCAGCTCACGAAACAGGCGGCCGGCGATCGGGTGGTGTATGCGGTCGCCGATGTGGCCAACACTTCGCGCATGCGCCAGATACTCGGTGAGGGAGCGGTAGACATTATCTTCCACGCTGCGGCCTACAAGCACGTTTCCCTGGTCGAACTCAACGTTCGCGACGCACTCCACAATAATGTACTGGCGGTACCCCCATTATTGGATGTCGCCGAAGAGTGTGGCTGTGAAGCGTTCGTGTCGATTTCGTCCGACAAGGCGGTGGAACCCACCAGTTTCATGGGCGCCACCAAGCGGCTGGTAGAACTCATCCTGGCGGCTCGGCCAAGACAGGACATGCGCTGTATCTCCGTGAGGTTTGGGAATGTCATGGGGTCGCAGGGCAGCGTGATTCCGGTGTTTAAGGAGCAGATCGAAAAAGAGAGGCGCATCACGATCACCCACCCGGAAGTAACCCGATTTTTCATGACCATTCCAGAAGCTGTGTCGCTGGTTTTGCAGGCATTTACTATGGGGGAGCACGGCGACATTTTGGTCCTGGACATGGGCGGTCCCGTCCGCATACTCGATCTGGCACATTCTTTGATTCGCCAGTGCGGGAAATCTCCCAGCGAAATAAAGATCGAATTCGTCGGCCTGCGTCCAGGAGAGAAACTGCACGAAGCGCTGTTCTATGCCGGGGAAAGACAACTCCCGACCAGCCACCGTAAAGTGAAGCGAACCCAGTCTGAAATCATCCCGTGGGCAGCCCTGCGGGCCCATTTAGAAGACCTGATCTGGTTGACGAATTCAGGAACCGAGGTATCAATCCGAGCGAAGATGAAAGAAATCATCCTTGAGTATTCCTACCAAACGGAACCTGCACATGTGCAGAACGAACCCGCCGAGAATGTTTATTCTCCGGCGATAAGTATCGCGACACCATTCGCCGCCGGCGCCGGACAGGACTAAGCCATGCCTAAGCGTGACCGCATGGATTGAGGCACGTGCAAGCGCCGACGCTGGAGGGGATTTTGGGCAAGGTTCCAGTAGACGATCTGCCAGCCGAGATTCAGGTATGGATTCCGGCCGCGCCGGTGCGGATGGCCAGACCGCCCGGGGTACTCCGATGAGAAATCGTTTCACAATGTCGCGAATGGGCGAGATGCGGTACTATGGTGCCATTTTCGAGATCGAGCAGGAAATTCCGGATTAGATGAAAAGACTCGGAAAAATTCTGGGGTGGGTGTTCGCCGCGCTGGCGGTCGTTTTGGCGGCGGGAATCACGTTCACCATCGGCTGGCGGCCGTTCATCGGGCCGCGGGCGCGGGCGCTTACGGCGCGGAAGTTCGAGAGCACGCCGGCGCGCCTGGCGCGGGGCGAGTACCTCGTCCGGAACGTTGATGACTGCATGGATTGCCACGCCGGGCACGATTGGACAGCGCACGATGCGCCCGTTCTGCCGAACTCGCTCGGCGCGGGCCAGGACATGAACATGCTCAAGGGTTTCCCCGGAAAGGTGTATGCGCCCAATATCACTCCGGATCGGGAAACGGGCGCGGGCAACTGGAGCGACGACCAACTGGCGCGGGCCATTCGCGAGGGTGTCGGCCACGACGGCCGGGCGCTGTTTCCGTTCATGCCGTACCCGGATTTCCGGGCCTTGTCCGACGAAGACTTGGCGTCGATTGTCGTGTACTTGCGGTCGCTGCCGCCGGTGCGCAAGCCGTGGCCGACGACGGAGCTGATTTTCCCGGTGAAATACCTGATCCGCAACGTGCCCGAGCCGCTGGACGCGCCGGTGCCGGAACCCGACCTTTCCACTCCCGAGAAGCGCGGGAAATACCTGGTCACTATCGCCGCATGTACGGATTGCCACACCCCGCAGGATGCACATGGGCAGCCGCTGCCGAGCATGGACTTCGGCGGCGGGTTCATTCTCGAAGGACCGTGGGGCCGCGTGGCCAGCGCCAACATCACTCCCGACCCGTCGGGGATTTCTTACTACGACGAAGCGATGTTTACGCAGGCGATTCGCACCGGGTACGTCGGGGCGCGGCAGCTCAACCAGATCATGCCGTCGCACAACTACCGCGGAATGACCGACGAAGATATCGCCGGAATGTTTGCCTATGTCAAGACGTTCAAACCGGTGCGGCACCACGTAGACAACACCGAGCCGCCGACGTATTGCAAGCTCTGCCGCCAAACCCACGGCGGCGGAAACCAGAACTAAGAGCTTCCCTCCGCGCCCCCCTTATAGCCCCTAACTCATTGGGCACCGCACTGCGCGCATGTGACGCTGGTGTTTCCCGCCGTGCTGATCGTCTATTACCTGGCCTGGAAAACCTGATCGGATGCTGCAATCAAGTAGCAGGAATCGCAGAGTAGTGAGACAGTAAGTGCAACCGGAGGGCCTATGACGGATGGCGAGTCTGGGAAAGTTCCGGCGGTCGAGCCCGGGGAGCGATGGCTAACGGCGCTAGCCTCGCTGGCAGTAGGCGGGGCGTTCTTCGGCTTGTGGTTCTGGCTGCTGCCGCAGTGGCTCGGTTTCCGCGTGGAAATGGCGGGCACAGCGCATTGGCGATGGCTGGCGGCGCTTCCTTCGGTGTTGGGATTTGCTGTCGCCCTGCGCTGCATCTGGGACTTCGGGTGGACGGGACGCGGCACACCGGCCCCGATGGCTCCGCCGCAGCGATTGGTAGTGGTGGGTTTCTACCGCTACCTGCGGAATCCGATGTACGTGGGCTTCGCCGTGGGCTGGATCGGGCTGTGGGTTGTGTTCGGACACGCCAATCCAGCGGCGATTGCTGCCGTGGCAGCGGTTGCCTTCGGCGTTCATCTGTTTGTGGTCTTTTATGAAGAGCCCACTCTCCGCGGGAAATTCGGGGCAGACTACGAAGCGTATTGCCGGAACGTGAATCGATGGTGGCCGCGGGTGCGAGGCTGGGACCAGCCGAAATAGCGGCGGAATTGGGCGATCGTATGCGATTGGACACGCGCTGCTCTTTCGCCATATCATCGCATTGAGCCGCGCCGTTCGACCGCATGCCGGCAAATTACGGGTGGGGCGGTTCCGCAGTAAGCCCCACCCGGATGTTTGGTTCTAAGCGGCGACGGTATTCGACGTCTGTTGAGTCATCTCCGACTCTGCTTGCAGCCAATCGTTTAAGTCATTCCCGTCGTTTCTCCCCCGTTGCTCGTACAGTTCGTAGGCACGACGACGGATGTGCTCTTGCCGATCACTTGTAGATTCGGTTGTTGGGTTGGTCGCCCTTAACAGACTGTGCATTGTGGACGTATGTTTCATTGTGATGTCCCTCCTTTGTAGGTAGCGTTTTTCTGCTTTGCAGGTTTCGCTGTGCGACGGCCAGTTTCGCTGCAAACGCGCTTTGTTTCAGTGAGGACGCTCACACCGAAAATGTGATGAAAACTTTACCCAACCGCCACGAATGTCGTTTGGCGAATATTGTTTGGCAATCCGCGGGGTTAGACTTGAAGCATGGCGGAGCTCGGACGGCTGCTGGCGATGCTTGGCGTAGCCCTGGTGGTGATTGGGGGAATCGTCATGCTGCTGGGGCGGACGGGCTTGCCGCTGGGACGGCTGCCGGGGGACTTCCTGTATCGGGGCAAGAACACTACTTTCTATTTTCCGCTGGCGAGCTCCATTCTCCTTAGTGTGGTGCTCTCTATTGTTCTCTTCCTGATTGGGCGGCTCAAGCGGTAGTGTGGGCGCAGACGCTGCCGAGCTTCGCTCAGCTGGACCCTTCGACTCGCTCAGGGCAGGCTCCGAGGGCGTCTGTCCCTTCGTGTGTTCTCGGGTAAACTGACACTTCATGGAGATGGCGGACCAACTTGGGTTTCAGTTTCGTCCTCCGGAGCGGCGCATCTGGACGGTGCGGGCGCTGGTCTCGGCGGTGCGGTCGCACATCGAGCGCGAGTATTCGGATTGCTGGGTGGAAGGCGAGATTTCGAACCTGCGCATTCCCGATTCCGGGCATTTGTATTTCACGCTAAAGGAAGAGAGCGCGCAAATTCGCGTGGTCATGTTCCGCTCGTCGGCGAAGCTGCTGCGGTTTCGGCCGGAGAACGGATTGCAGGTCACGGTTCGCGGGCGCATCACCGTTTATGAAGATCGCGGGGAGCTGCAAATCTCCGCTGAATTCATGGAGCCGAAGGGCGCGGGCGCTCTGCAGTTGGCGTTCGAACAATTGAAGGCGAGATTGCAGGCGGAGGGATTGTTCGAGGCGTCGCGAAAAAAGCCGATCCCGCCGCTGCCGCAAAGAATTGGCATCATTACTTCACCGCAGGGAGCGGCGCTGCGGGACATCTTGAACATTCTGGCGCGGCGGCATCACTCGGCGAATGTGCTGATCTATCCGGCGCAGGTGCAAGGAGACGCGGCGCCGGGCGAGGTGATTGCTGGGCTTCGATACTTTCAGCAAGACTCACGGCCCCGCGTGGCAGCCGCGCGGTCGAAGTCATCATTATTGCGCGCGGCGGAGGCTCGGCTGAAGACCTGGCTGGTTTTAATCATGAAGGGCTGGCGCGAGCGGTCGCGGATTCGAAGATCCCTGTGATTTCAGCGATTGGGCACGAGACGGATTTCACGATCGTCGATTTTGTCGCCGATCTGCGGGCGCCTACGCCGTCAGCGGCGGCGGAACTGGTGATCCGGTCGCGACAGGAGATCGAAGCGCAGGCGGAGGATTTGTACCGGCGACTGGAGCGCGCGTTGCGCTACCGCCTGCTGATGGCGCGCCAGGAACTGACCGAGCGCGCACAGCATGGAGCGTTTGCGCGCATGATGGACGGCATCCACCGGCGGCAGCAGAAGCTGGATGAGCAGCGTTTCCGCCTGGAAAAAGCGGAACGGCAACTTCTGGAGCGATGTCATCGGCGCTGCGGAAAATGTTTCGGCGACGGTCCGTCACTATGACGCACGACGCCGTCTGGCCGCGATCCGGCAGCAGTCTGGAAGTCAAGTTGCGAATCTGGCCGCCGCCACGCACACGCGGTTGCTGGAGAGCCGTGGGGCGCTGGATCGCCAGACCGCAAGCCTGGAGGCGCTTTCGCCGGTGGCGATTCTGAATCGCGGATACGCGCTGGTGTTCGATGCGAAAGGTCGACTGGTGAAAGATGCGGCGCGACTCAAAGCTGGGGACGAGATGTCGGCACGTCTGGCCCGGGGACGAGTTCGTGCCCGGGTGACCGCGACCGAGCGCAGCGAAGCGTAATCCGGCGAACGATAATCCGTCAAACCATGATCCGTCAAATCGTGAATCCGGCAAACCATAATGGCGGGGCTGCATTAGAATGAAGACCAATTCAAGTTCCGACGTGAGGGTGGCGTGACGCCGTCGCAGATCTGGTCGCACATCTCGGCGATCTCGGTCATTTCGATTTTGGACATCGTGCTGGTCGCGATCCTGATCTACCAGTTTCTCTCGCTGGTGCGGGGCACGCGCGCGGCGCCGATGCTGGTCGGGGTGGCGACGCTGGGGCTGGCCTTCTATTTCGCGCGGCTGGGGGAATTGCGGACCCTGAACTGGCTGCTCAGCACACTGCTGCCGTATGTTGTTTTCGCGCTGATCGTCGTCTTCCAGTCGGAGATCCGGCACGCGCTGGCTAACCTCGGGAGCCGCATTTCGCTGATGCGGGCTTCGGGTTCGGTGGCCGACGTTTACGACGATATTGTTTTGGCGGCCAATCTTTTTTCGCAAAATCAGACGGGCGCGCTGATTGTGATCGAGCGTGAGATTGGACTGCGCACCTACATCGAAAGCGGCGTGGCGCTCGATGCCAGGCTGTCGTATGACCTGCTGGCCACGGTGTTTCGTCCGAGCGCTCCCTTGCATGACGGCGCCGTGATTGTGCAGCGCGACCGCATTGCGGCCGCGGCTTGTTTCCTGCCGCTGTCGATGAACCCTGTGCTCTCGACGCAACTGGGGACGCGTCATCGCGCGGGGATCGGGATCACGGAAGAAACCGACGCGGTCGCCGTCATCATTTCGGAGGAGACGGGCACGATCAGCATGGCGGTGGCGGGAAGCATTGAACGCGAGTTGACGGTGGAACGTTTGCGCGAAAGGTTGAGCGCTCTGCTGCGCCGCTACGCACCCACGGCTACGCTGCGGAGTCCGGTGGAGGAAAGCTTTATCGAAGAGGAGCCGCCCAGTTCGCAACTCTCCCGCAAGCAGGATTCCGGAAGGGACGACTGACGATGGGAGGCTTTTTGCAGCGCAGCTTTTTCCAACGCACTTTCGGTCACAATATCGTACTCAAGCTGGTTTCCCTATTGCTCGCCATCGGCCTGTGGCTGGTGGTGGCGCGCGATCCCATCGCCGAGGTCGAAATAAAGGTTCCCATCGAGTTCCACAATCTTCCCGACAATCTGGAGATCGATTCCGCCAGCTTCACCGAAGCGCAGATCCGGGTGCGCGGGCCAGAGCGTATGATTCATCGCCTGCAGATTTCGGATGTTCGTGCGGAGATTGATTTGACCAGCGTCCGTCCGGGGGAACGAACTTTCGATTTAACCGGCCGGCAAATTCATGTGCCGCAGGATCTGGAAGTCGTGCAGATCATTCCGGGTCAGTTTCACCTCTCTTTCGACGATCGCGAGACCCGCGTGGTCGAGGTTCGGCCGCGTGTGACGGGAAATTTCGCGAGCGGCATGAGAGTGGCGCAAGTGATCGCCAACCCGCCCAATGTCGTGATCACGGGACCTCGCCGCCGCGTCGAAGCGGTGGAGGCCGCGACCACGGATCCGGTAGAGGCTAGCGGAACCATGACGCGATATTCTTCTGTCACGCAGGCCTATGTCTCCGATCCTCTGATCCAAGTTGTGCACCCCACCCCGATTCGCGTGACGGTTATCATGGAACATGCGGGAGACGAAAAAAAGTAGGCTTCATTTTCCTTTCGCGCAGTCCTTAGCATGAGTCATGACGCAAACCAGACAACTCTTCGGTACGGACGGGATTCGGGGTGTGGCCGGGGAGTTCCCGCTGACGCGCGACGGTGCTTATTGGATTGGGCGGGCGCTCGGGCACGATCTGGTGCGCGTGAATGCCAAGGCGCGGGCGGTGATTGGAGAGGACACGCGCGTCTCCAGCCAATGGATTGCGGACCGATTTCGGCAAGGGCTGGCGGCGGTGGGCGTGGAAACGCGCAGCGCGGGCGTGATTACCACGCCGGGCGTCGCCTTCCTGGCGCGCTCGCAGGGGTTCGATGCCGGGGCGGTGATTTCGGCTTCGCACAATCCCTGGACCGACAACGGGATCAAAATTTTTTCCGGCAATGGCTACAAACTGCCGGACGCGCGCGAACTGGCGATTGAAAAAGAGATTTTCGCGCTGCTGCAGGATTCGGAGGCGGTTCCGGCGCCGGATTCCACGCCAGAAATTTCGAGCCTTCCGGGAGAGGAAAAACTGCGCCAGGCTTATGTTGGCTGGCTTGCGAGCAGCGTGTCGACCGACTTGAGCGGGCTTCACGTGGCGGTCGATTGCGCCAATGGTGCGGCGGCAGCGGAAGCGCCGGAGTTATTCGGAGCGCTCAAGATCGACACGATCTTTTTAAACTCCACGCCGGATGGAGAGAACATCAACGAGAATTGCGGGGCGCTGCATCCGGAAATAGTGGCGCGCTATGTCTACGAGAGTTTTGTTGAAAATCGGGGACGTTTCGATGTGGGCGTTACTTTCGATGGCGATGCCGACCGCGCGCTCTTTTGCGATGCCCATGGGCGCGTGGTAAACGGGGATGCGGTTCTGCTGCTGGCGGCGCGGGATATGCAGGCGCGCGGTGCGCTCGCCAATGCCACCGTGGTGGCGACGACCATGTCGAATATGGGGCTGGAGTTGGCGCTCAAGCGATCTGGCATTCGGATGTTGCGTGCCAATGTCGGCGATAAGTATGTGCTCGAAGAAATGCAGCGCGTGGGAGCTACGCTCGGCGGCGAACAGTCGGGCCACATATTATTTCTCGATGGGGAAGCGACCACCGGCGACGGACTGCTGACCGCGCTGCGGGTGCTGGAGATCATGGTTCGCACGGGCAAGCCGCTGGCCGATCTGGTGGGCGATCTGAAGGTGTTTCCGCAGACGATCCGGAATGTGCGGGTCCGAAAAAAAATTCCCTTCGCGGAGATTCCAGCGGTGCAAGCGGCGATTTCAGCCGCGGAGCGGGAACTCGACGGCAATGGCCGGGTGGTCGTACGTTATTCCGGCACCGAAGCGCTGGCGCGGGTGATGATTGAAACGGAGTCGAAGGAGCAGATGGATCGGGTCGCGGAATCGATCGTCGGAGCGATTCGGGCGGCGCTGGGCGCGTAGAAGGTAGCAATCCGGCGCCTGATGATGCATTCCTGCTCCGGCGTGCGTGAAGGCACGACCTAATTCACGAAATATCCAACAACTTTCTCTAGACGGATGCTCTTGCATCAGAGGTTGTACAGGTTTGTGTGGAAGCGGGGCTACGCCCCGCTTGGACGGGGCAAAGCCCCGTCCCCACACAAGAGATGCCATTTCCTCTTTGCCTCCCTAAGTACGTCCTTTTGTACGGGCTGGTTATCTTGTGTTACTGGGGCGAGTAAGCCGAGAATGAGAATCGGTTGAGAGTTAGCTGACTTAGAAGAAGCTCATGAGAATTCTTATTGTGGAAGACGATGCGGCCCTTGCCAGTTTTATCCGAAAGGGCCTGGAAGCGGAACATCATGCGGTGGATGTTGCCAACGAGGGCAACCAGGGCCGTTCGATGGCAATGGAGTTTGACTACGATCTGGTGGTGCTTGACCTGAACCTGCCGGGGATAGACGGGTTGTCGGTTCTGAAAAGTTTGCGGCAGCGTAAGGCGAACTTGCCGGTGATGATTCTTACCGCGCGCAGCCGGGTCGAAGATCGCGTGCAGTGTCTGGATTCGGGAGCGGACGATTATCTGGTAAAGCCTTTTTCCTATCTCGAACTCTCGGCGCGCGCCCGGGCGTTATTGCGGCGCAGCCACCTGCCATCGGAGTCGGTGCTCACCGTCCGCGATCTATGTTTGGATCGCGTGGAACGCAAAGTGGCGCGCGCCGGGCGTCACATTGAATTGACGACTAAGGAATTCGCATTGCTCGAATACCTGATGCGCAATGCCGGGCGCCGTCTGACGAGGGCGATGATCATCGAGCACGTCTGGAACCTGACCTTTGATTCCACGACAAACGTGGTGGATGTTTACATCAACTATCTGCGGCGCAAGGTGGACGACGGCTTCTCGCCATGCTTGATTCACACGGTTCGCGGGGTGGGGTATCAGCTGAGTCCTGACGGGGCATCGGCATGAGCACGAGCTCGCATACTTTCCCGAAAGCGCCGCGGGGCTCGGACGTGCTCGGCGAATTGCTGCACTCGCTGAGCCAGCCGCTCACCGGCTTGCGCTGTTCGCTCGAGCTTTCGCTGCAACTCCCGCTCGACCTCTCGATCGAGCAAGTCGCGGAGCAGCAGCAGGCGAGTGTTGCGGTAGCTCTGCAACAGACGGAAAAAGTTATTGGCATGATCCAGTTGATGCGGGAGTATCTGGACGCCGAGCACCCGGGCCCGGAAATTTGCCCGGTGGCGCTGGAACCCGCCATGAGGAGCGTGATCGAAGAACTATCCTCGATCGCGGCGGTGCGCGGCATCCAGTTGCGCCTGGCGGGCACCTGTACGGCCACGTTGCCGGTGCCGGAATCGCGACTGCGGCTGGCTTTGCAGTATTTGATTGCGACCATGATCGAAGCGCAACCAGCGGGCGGTAAGGTGACGCTTCTGCTGGGGGAGGGTCCGGCGGGGACAGTGCTGCGTGTTGAGGGCGAACGCGGCTTTCGCCAGCCGGATTTTCGCCAGCCGGATTTTCGCGAGACGGAACAGAGCGCAACGAGCCCGCCCGCGAAGCGCGATCGTGCGAGGACAACATCCGCGTCAATATCAACTTTGCGCAGGGTGAAGCTGGCGATCGCCAGGCGTGTGCTCGAAAACGCCGGAGCATCGCTGGTGTTAGGCGCCGGCGACGCCGGTCCTACTGGGTTCGTTCTTCGCATTCCGCGCCGAGTTGGCCCTCCTGCCATATAACTTCAAGCAGATGACTTCAGCCGGAAATTTTCCTCCACTAATGCGCGTGCGGACTTTGGGCGGGGTTCTTGGTGGGTGCTGGCGGCGCCTTTGCGATCTTCACATCAAAGCTGACCGGTAACTGTTTGGGCGGATAGCAGGCTGCGTTATCGCACGCCTGGTATTTCAAAGTTCCGCGGACGACGTATTTGCCGGGTTGCACGGAGTGCAGAGGACGCACCAGCACATCCACTTTGAAATCTCCGGTGTAGACATTGAGTTTTTCGTCAGGAGCGAAGGCGAAACTCATATCCTGGCCTGGAGGGTAGGTGGTTTTGCCGATGACAATGTCGGTGGTGGCTTCGACCTTGAGCACGGTCGGGATCAGGAACTCCGACTTCGGTTGGTTGGAATTGATGTGGTATCCGCTAGCGACGCGGAACTGAAGCGGGACGGTGGCGGGTTTGCCTTGCACGACGGTCACGACCGGAGCGGGCGCCATCTTTACGGCGGGACCTTGCGGGCCGAGATCGTCCTGTGCCCAAGCCCACGCGGCGAACAGGAGAAGCACGCTCGCCAGGAGAACCTTCATTGGGCTGCCCCCGCTCTTGGAGTCGGATGTCGACGTCCAGCCCCTAAAGGGGCGTTTGATTTTGGCGCTCACGGTATCGCTAAAGCGATGCCCTGATACGAACCCGCATCGCGAAAGTAAGTTCTGATGCGAAATCCGAGTCTTTCCGCTCCCTGCTAGAGTACTCCACGTTCAAATGAGGTTCGTAGTTACTTCTGAGCCTGTACCGCCTGACCCTGGCTCATGGCCTTCTTGATGTGGTCCACGAACACGCTGCGGCTCACCAAGCCGAATTCGCGGGCGATGAGCTTGCCGTTGCGATCCAGAAAAAAAGTGGTCGGCAGAACACTGACTTTGTAGCTATCGCTGACGGAGTCTTTGCCGATCAGGATGGGGTAATTGATGCCCATTTCCTTGGCGAATTTGGCGATGTCTTCAGTGCTGGCGTCGTCATTGGCTACGCCGACGATCTGGAATCCTTGCGGGCCGTATTCCTTTTGCAACTCGACAAACCACGGCATCTCGATCTTGCAGGGGCCGCAATAGGTCGCCCAGAAATTGAGCAAAACGGCTTTGCCGCGAAGGCCGGAGAGCTTGAGGTTCTTGCCATCGAGCGTCTGTAGTTCGAAGTCAGGCGCCAAATTGCCGATGAGTTGTCCCTTGGCGGCGCCGTTCGCGCGGTTGTTACGAGATATGCGAATGCCGGCGAATAACATCGCTGCGACAATGGCGGCGATGAAGAACAGAATCAGAGGATTTCTTTTCACTGGTAACCTCGAATTTCACTTGGCTACTGAAGTGCATTGCGCTAAAAACATTTGCGTGTAGAGACGGGGCTTGCCCCGTCTCCCATCGCCGCAGAGTGAGACCGGACAAGCCCCTCTACGGGAAATGAGGACCGCTTTCTACAGCGCAAAGCGATTCAAGAACGAGAAATAGCCGGAGATGAGCGCGAAACGGCCCATCACCAGCAGGATGCCCAATGCGATCAGCAAGCCTCCGCTGGCCACCTCCACGGCGTGCATGTGGAATTTGAAGCGGTTGTAGAACTTTAGAAAACGCTCGATGCCGAGCGAAGTCAGCAGGAAAGGCACAGCCAATCCGGCGGAGTAGATGGCCAGAAGAAAAATGCCTTTCCAGACGGTGTCCTGAGCGGCGGCGAATCCGAGCACGACCGCGAGAATCGGACCGACGCACGGCGTCCATCCAAAAGCGAAAGCAAATCCAATGACAAACGCGCCCCAGGCGGATGAACTGCCTTTGAGGCTATGCAGTCGCGTGTCGGCCAGCAGAGCCTTGATCTGCAAGATGCCGGTCAGGTGGAGACCGAAGAGAATGATGACCACTCCGGCGATGCGGGCGAGCAGCGATTTATACTGTGCGAGGATCTGGCCGACTTCGGTCGAGATCGCGCCCAACGTTATGAAGACGATGCTGAAGCCGATGATGAACGCGGCGGAATTGAGCATTACCTTGCGGAAGAGCTGTCCTTCTTGCAGCTTCAACTGCTCGACGCCTACTCCCGAGATCAGCGAAACGTACCCGGGGACGAGCGGAAGCACGCAGGGCGACAGGAACGAGATCAGTCCTGCGACGAAGGCGGCGAGCGGTAACGGCAAACTCGTCATATCTCTCTATTGTAGCGAGCCGAGGGGAAGTCGACACGATCCCTGCCCCTGAAGGGGCGGCTAATCCCGATGTACTGCGGCATCGCTAAAGCGATGCCCTGATACGGAACCAGAGCTTTACCGACCATCTACCAGATGCAGATGCTACGGACGGTGGAATTGTTACAACCATTCCCCCTTGTACATTGGACGAGGCCCTTCGATTGTCGTTATCGCGACACGGGCGTCTATGGCCGCTTCGAGGCGGGCGGCTCCTTGGGCGGCGCCGCGGTCGTGGGCGGACCTTCCTTCAGAACCTTCAAGATGAAGCCGGGCGGGACGGTGGCGGTGAGAATGGCTCGGTCTCCGGACTGTTCGACTTTAAGGCTGTCGAAGAATGTCTTTACATCGGGATCCGTACCGTGCGTGCCGACGCTGCTTTCGGCGGCGTGAAAGATGCTGAGAAAGGCGGCGGTTTTCTCGGTGATCGCCTGCGCGTCTTTCTCGCTGTCGGTGAACGCTTCGGCCCGCAGGTGGAGAGCGCGGAGATATCGCGCAGAAATTACCGCGACCGCCGGCTTCGGAAACAGGAGGCTCCAGCTGCCCAGTCCGCCCAGAGAACTCATTTCGGCGGGTTGCACGCGCAGAATCGCAAAACACAGGCTGGCCAGAGGAACCTTCCGGTAGAACTTGCGCAGTAACCAGGGTCCGCCAAAGGGCGAGGCCAGTTTACGGGAGCGGTCGAGCATGCCGCGAATCACGTCGGGGTTCGGATGGTTCGAAACCGCGACGCTGTCATACGAAAGAATGACCACGCGCACCGTGCGGCCTTCGAGGGGGATGTTGTAGATCTCAAAACCGCGGTAGTCGTCGATGGAAGAAGACAGCTTCTTGAGGTACGCGGTCAGCCGGCCGGAATCGATCTTGCCGACGAAAACCTCTGAGAAGCGCGGTTCGGAAGCCGATCCGGCGATTCCGTTCCCCCAACTTTGCGGATAATGGACGGCGAAGGCGGCTTGGTCCAGATCGCGCTCGAACTGAAAGCCCGTCTCCTCGACAAACTTCTGGTATTCGGGCTCGCGGGAAACCGGCGGCAGTTGGCCGGTGGCGTTGAATGTCCGAATCCACTTCAGATTGATGTAGAGGAAACCGTCGGCGCCCGGGAGCAAGCGGGCCGCTTCCGGGGGAGCGTGCATGCGCAAGACCACGATCAACGCTACGGCGGCCACAATCAGCAAAACGGCCAGGGGAATGAGGAGGCGGCGTCGAATGCGCATCGAATTTCGGCGGGTACTCGGCTCATCCGCTGTGAACAGAA
>CAWCDV010000020.1:0-71792 GCA_963794365.1 uncultured Acidobacteriaceae bacterium | reverse complement strand
CCCTGCTGGCCCTGATCCTCTATCCCATCGTGTGGTTGTTGTTGCTGCCCTTCCGCCTGCTCGGAATCGCTGTCCACGGAGCACTCGCCCTGGTCTGGGCCGTCGTGATGCTTCCCGCGCGCTTGCTGAGCGCACCGTTTCGTCTTTCGCGAATCTGAGAGTCCCGTTGCAATCATCATTGCGGCCAGCAACACGCCTGTTGCATGTTCCCGCGGTCAATAAGTGAAATCCGGATGTTACGACAACAATCCATAACAGAAATGTTCTCGCCGGGGTTGCAAATTGTTTCACATTGACGCGAACAGGGAATGAGGGGACAATGGCAGCCGTTTTTGGCGCCAAAAAAGAAATTCCGGGCTAGATAGACGAAACGCAAGCAAAAAACAGAGGAGAGGAGAGCACCATGATTTCCAAAACGTTTCGCATCGCTCGAATGATTGTTCTTGCCAGCTTTGCGCTTAGTTCCCCTGCTTGGGCGGCGACTTGTTCAAACGCCTCCCTCAGTGGCACCTACGGGTTTCTGCACGACGGCACAGATAGCAACGGCACCCCTTTCACCGCCGCTGTGAGCCAGATCACGTTTGACTCAACCACAGGCACGTTTACCGTAGAAACCACAGCATCCCATGACGGCGTGATTGCCACCGAGCATGTCCCCGGAACGTACACCGTTGCCCCGAACTGCACCGGCACGGGTGTACCCGTGGGACTCAGTCCCTTCTCAATTGTGGTTACGTCAACGGGATTTTTGGCCCTTCACCCTTTTTCGGAGGGATTCGCCGTGAAGCAGGGCTCCGCGACCTGCACCAATGCCGGAGTTAAGGGTAGTTTTGGGTTTGAAACAACCGGCCTCTTCTTCGCAGGGGCGCCCGCGCCGGAATGGGTGGCTTTCATCGGTGAGTTGAAGTTAAGCGTCGATGCTTCTGGAGGCGGAGTGATACGCGGACATATAGCGGGTGCCGAGGATAGCACGTCGTTCGCAGAGGAACCCGTCACCGGTTCTTACACGGTCGGCACGGACTGCAGAGGCAGGGCTACCATAAAGCCGGAGGGGCTCCCCGAAATGCACTTTCACTTCGTGGTTGTGGACGGTGGGAACGAAATGCTGGTTGTCGAAACGGACACGAACACGGTGGTCAGTGGTACCCTGCAGCGCTAGTTCCCGATCCGATGGGATTATCCCGAATCGCAATCAAAACACCAATGCCGCCCGATGTTTCGGGCGGCTCCTTTTTCATCACGCTGAGAGCGAGCTGCATGTGACTTCCGTTAGCAGGCGATTTCACCAATTGAGCTGCGACAATGTCATTAAGCCCCAAGGTATTTCCGCAGAAATTGCAGACTCCTTAGACCTGCGTCGCGCCAGATGGTTTGGTCCTCGAAGCCGTGGCCGGCGCCGGGATAGATTTTGATTTCGTAGGGGATTCCCTTTTTCTCCAGCAACTTTTGCAACTGGTAGGCTTCTTCGACGGGGACGGTCGAGTCGGCCTCGCCGTGCAGGATTAGCACCGGGCAGAGGCGTCTCGTGAAAAGGTTCATCTCTTTGGGCATGCCTCCGAAGAACTCGACGACGGCTTTCACGCGATGGTCGATGGCGGAGTTGGCGAGCGAGAGGTAAGCTCCGAGCGAAAAGCCCAGGAGAGCGATGCGCTTGCCATCGACTAGCGGCTGCGTTTCGACAAAACTGGTGGCATCCCAGAGAGTTTTCATCCACAGCGGAAAGTTGCGCATGATCTTTTGCTTGACGATCTTCTGCTTGACGATCTTCTGCTTGACGATGGTTGGCTTGTCAGCCGATTCAATGCCAGTGCGGTCAAAATAATGAAGCAGGTAAACCGCGAACCCCTGGGCCGCGAGCAGGCCGGCGTAGCGCTCCATGCCGGACACGCTGCCCCCGGCGCCGTAGAGCGCGATGACGGCAGGAACGGGGCCGTCAGCTGCCGTCGGCAAGTAGGCGTCGAGGCGGATCGGCTTGCCTCCGCTCTGGAAAACTTTCGACGATTGTACGATGGGCGGCATTTGC
Organism: uncultured Acidobacteriaceae bacterium; assembly: GCA_963794365.1. GTDB lineage: Bacteria > Acidobacteriota > Terriglobia > Terriglobales > Acidobacteriaceae > Acidiflorens. Next base: position 69,769 of record CAWCDV010000020.1, on the reverse strand, counting down.
GAACTCGCTACGCGTTTGCCAATTTGGTCGCGCCTTCCTGATCGCGCTTTTCTGATCGCGCCTTGAAAGACGCGGCAATCCGTTACTCCACGACCCGCGCCTTTCGCGCCCACAGCCAATTCAGCAAAGCCGCTCCGACCGTCGCCGCCAGGATCAGCGACTTACTCAAATCCACCTGCGTCGCCAGCGCCACGGCAATCACGACCCCCAGCACCGCCAGCACCTGCCCCCCAGGCAACCGGAAACCGGCGGCCAGCGGCTGCTTTCGCCGCAAAGCGATCACTGCGGCGCAAACCACGGCGTAGTAAAACAGCCGTGCGACCACCGACAGCGTCACATTCCAGGCAAAACTCCCCATGATCGCCAACCCCCAAACTGCCGCCGCATAGAACAGAATCGAAAACCAGGGCGTGTGAAATCTGGGGCCGACTGCGGCAAACACCTGTGGCAGATCGCCACCTTCGGCGAGCGCGAACGTGAGGCGCGGCATTCCCAGCAGCTTGGCGCTCAAATAACCGTACACCGAAACCAGCGCCCCGATCGCAACCAGCGCCGCTCCGCGATAGCCCATGGTGATGCGCGCCACCTCGGCCAGCGGACGATCCGTAGTCGCCCCGGGCCCCAACACTTCGACCACCACCCATTGCACCAGGGCATAGATCACGGTGCAGGCGATCAGTGCCACAAACAGCGCGAAACCGGCGTCCCGCGCCGGATTCTTGGCTTCGCTCATGGGCGCCAGCGCCGATTCAAATCCACCGTAAGCGAAGAACAGCAGAACCATTGCCTTCATCCACGCGCTTGCCGGCATCGGAGCCACCGTACCCGTCGCCGGATGCAAGATCGCCGGATGTAAGATCGCCGGGTGGATGATGGTAACCGCGGCCCCCGCCGACACCACCATCAGCAAGGGTAGAATTTTCGCCACTGTGAACACGTTGCTCACCGCCGTGCCCTGCCGCGCACCCCGAACGTTGACGAGCGCCAGCACTCCCACCAGTAACGTCAGGATCACAAAACGCGGCCAGGGTTCTTTCGCCGCCGGCCAGAATTCCGCCAGATAAATGACAAACAAATTAGCATTCGCCGCCGGAGCCGCCGTCTGTGCCAGGTAAAGCATCCAGCCGACCAGAATCCCCGTCAGACGCCCGAATGCCGTGCGCGCATACAGGTAAGGTCCGCCCGCCTCGGAAAATTGCGAGGCCACCTCGGCAAAGCAGGCCATAATCACGCCCATCGCAGCCCCCGCAATTAACACGGCGATTACGCTGCGTCTGCCGAGAAGCCCAGCCACCGTGGCCGGCAACCCAAAAATTCCACTCCCGATAATCGAGTTGACCGCCAGCGCGGCCAGGCTCCAACGGCCAATGGCCCGCACCAAGGTTGCCAGCCAGTTTGCGCTGATGTCATCGCGAGACCGTTTGTACCACACCCAACCTGTCCCTTGAATTAAACTTGCTAACGGGCTGTAACAATCTCTGTCCCTGCGACAATCCGAAACGGCCCCCGGGAGCGTACCGACACTGTGGCCGCATCCATCTCCGATATCCGCCTCTTGCTGAAAGTCAAGGCCCTGCCCAGGTCGTCCGACTCGCGGCGCGTCTTCATCACCGGAGGAACCGGCTATATCGGCACCGCTCTCATCCCCATTCTCCTCGAGCGTGGCCACCGGGTTCGCGCACTGGTCCGCCCCGGCTCGAAAGCCCAGTTGCCCGCCGCTTGCGAAGTCGTCTCCGGCAATGCGCTCGACGCCAACAGTTATCGGCAACTCATTCGTCCGGCCGATACCTTCATCCACTTAGTCGGAGTCCCCCACCCATCCCCGGCGAAGGCCGCCGAGTTTCGCGCCATTGACCTGGTCTCCGCTCGCGAGGCCATCTCCGCTTGCGCCGAACTCGGTATGCATCATTTCATATATCTCAGTGTCGCCCATCCTGCTCCAATGATGATGATGAAGGACTATATCGCCGTGCGCTCCGAGTGCGAAAAGATGATCCAGGAACGTCATCTCAATTCCACCATCCTCCGCCCCTGGTATGTGCTAGGACCGGGACATCGCTGGCCCTACGCGCTTGCTGCCCTTCTACAAGGTGTGCGAGTGGTTCCCGTTCACGCGTGCCACCGCCCTGCGCCTCGGTCTGGTTACTCTTGACCAGCTAATCCTCGCCTTGGTCGAGGCTGTGGAATCGCCTGTGCTGGGCATTCGTATCGCCGGTGTCCCCGAAATCCGCTCCGCCGGACTGAACTTGTCCCGCGAAGTAACCCGCAAGACCGCCTGAACGTAATCGCCTGAAATGGCCTGTCCGCGCGGCTTTCGACCGAAGGTAACTTCAATTACCGAAGCTCATGCACACGGGGAATCTTTTCGCTCCTGCTCCGGGATGCGATCTTGAGTAGAACGCGTTAGCTCAGGAAAGCTTGTCAGGACGGAAAGGACCTTATGGACCGCGAGAGCCGGGAAAGCATGAAAGAGATTCATCTCCGCATTTTGCGCGTTACCGAAGACCTGCGCATGATTCAGCGCGAACTCAACTGCGCCGCCATGCAGGCCCCCACCGACCCCGAACTCATGGAAGCCCTCGCCGATCCGCCCGAGATGGAATCCATCCAGGTCCTCAAGTCCGCTCTCGACCAGATGCGCCACTTCCTTTGGTTCTACATGCAGGTCGTGGCCAGCGACTCCGAAATGGGTGAGAAATTCCGCCAGACCCTGCGCCAGGACACTTCCCCGCAAGCCGCCGAAATAGAGCAGCAGTTCCAGAACGCCACCGACGCCATCATGCTCCGCTATCTCGCCGACAGTAAGTTCCGCAGGCCCAACTAAGCTTAAGCTAATGTGGGGCGGACACTCCCGTCGACTCCCCCCGGTTCGCGGCCAGCCGCGTCTCTACGAGAAATCAGAAACCCCTTTAGCGAAGCGGAACTTGGCTTATGGAAGCGGCGGCTGGCAATGTAGGGACTAGGCGGATGAGCAGCTGTCCGGACGCGCCTATTACACTGCTGGCTGCTCGGGCACCAACTCCACGCCGGAGGTGATCTGAAACGCCGGCTTTAGCGAGCGGTACACGGGACACCCCTCGGCGTATACGCTGTGGACGCGATCCACGGTTTCGCGGACTTCGCCGGGGTTCGCGGCGCGCAGGCGAAACGTCACGTGCACCCGGCGGATGATCAGGACCTTGTTTTCTTCCTCGACTTCACCGCGCACGTCAGCAGTGAGGCGGCCTTCCTTAGCGTTGATCTTGCGCGCATCCAGCGCGCCGGCAAAGGTGCCGAGCATTCAACCGCCCAGTCCGGCGACGACGTAGTCGATCGTGGCCGCGTGCGACTCGCCGAAACGCGACATGTCCAGACCGTAGTGCTTCGCGATCTCGCTGTGTACGCTGAAATAGACGGGCTGAGCCTCTCCGGGCAAGCGCGCGACGCGCAATGGGCCCTTGATACGCTCGATGTGAATGTTGGAAACGTAGGCGACGTCGGGCATAAAAACCTCGGTTACAATGTAGCGCGGGCCGCGGGCTGGCAGGGCCCAAGGCACCACTGCAGTTGGCCTTCCGGTGCTACCCCAGTAATTCGATCGTAATCCGGAATTGTTTCTTGATCTCGAAAACAGGAGTCCATTGTAAACCCATCGCGCCCGCTTGCGACAGTCATGCCCTCGCAGACGAAAGAAATCCACTGATCTCTGGTCTAAAAGGATACCGGCCTGACCAGCCCCGTCGCAGATTTCTCGGGCTGGAGGCTGGGCGTCGAAATTCGAAAGTCTTCGCGGCCTTCCAGAAAGTCACACACGCCTTTTGCCGCGAGCTTCTCCGCACAAAAAAACGGGCGCGCCGAAGCGCGCCCAAGTTACAGGAGGAAACAACTTCACAAGCAACAACGTTCAGCAGGACAAACTCAATCTCCGCCCCAATCTCAGCGCCCAAAACCCGCCGACTGCATCGCCTGCCGCGAGATGTCCGACGTCGACGCAATACCCTGCATCCGCAGCTTGAACTCATCCGCGTTCGAAGCGCTCTCGAGAGCAGTCTCGTAATTCACCAGCCCCGCCTGGAACAAATCCCAGAGCGACTGGTCGAAGGTCTGCATGCCGTACTGCGAGGTGCCGGCGGAAATCGCTTCGCGGATGGCGCGCGTCTTCTCGGGCACCAGAATGCATTCCCGGATGTAAGCCGTCGTCACCATCACTTCGACCGCGGGCACGCGGCCCTCGGCGTCGGACCGGCGCACCAGGCGCTGGCTGACAATGGCGCGCAACACCGCCGCCAACTGCAGCCGGATCTGTTTCTGCTCCGGCGGCGGAAAAATGGCAATGATTCGGTTGATGCTTTCCACCGCATCCAGCGTGTGCAGGGTGGAGAAAACCATGTGACCGGTTTCAGCCGCGTGCAGCGCCGTCCCGATCGTCTCCAGATCGCGCATTTCGCCGACCAGAATCACGTCCGGATCCTGGCGCAGAGAAGCGCGCAGCGCCGCCGAAAACGATGGCGTATCGACTTCGACCTCGCGCTGGTTCACGTAGCCTTTTTTATCGCGGTGCAGAAATTCGATGGGGTCTTCAATGGTGATGATGTGCTCGGCGCGAGTCGAGTTAATGCGGTCCACCATGGCGGCCAGCGTCGTCGATTTGCCCGACCCCGTCACCCCGGTCACCAGCACCAAACCGCGCGGCATGTCGCAGATCTGCTCTACCACTTTCGGCAAAAACAGTTCGTCGAGCGCCCGGATCTTCGTCGGAATCACGCGCAGCACCAGCCCCACGTTGCCGCGCTGCTGAAACACGTTCACACGGAAGCGCCCCAGTCCCGCAACGCCGTACGCCATATCGATTTCAGTGGTTTCTTTGAATTTCTGCTTCTGCCGCGCCGACATCATGCTGAAAGCCATATTCAACATATCTTCGGCCGATACGCGCGGCTGGTCGGTCAGCGGCACCAGATCGCCATCAATGCGCAGGTGCGGATAGTTCCCGACCTTCAAGTGCAAGTCGGAAGCGCGGCGCTCCATGGCGATGCGGAGTAAGTCGTCGATATTCATGCAGGCAGGGCTCCAGCTACAGTGCCTATCATGACTCGTTCCGACGCTGCGCACGAGATGACGGAAGTAACCGCACCATTAGGTCGTGCTGCCTTCCGTCTAGCAGCCCGTGGCGCAAGTCCGCTTCGTATCAGGGCATGCCTTCAGGCATGCCGTAAGCCCCCCGCCTTATGAATGCGCCTTTAGGCGCTGGATTTGGGCGCTTGAGTTTCACCACAGACTGCTAGGTCGCTGCCGTCCTCGGTTTACTTGGTGTAGGGACGGGCGTCCCCGGGCCGTAAGGCCTTTGCCTATGAACCGAGCACTAGCTATCGCGCTGAGCCCGGCCGGTTACACACCGACCGGCTGCTTCGCTCCCACTGGAACCAGAGTGAGCCAATCGTAGCGATCCGCCTTTTCGCCGCGAACGATGCCGTAAAATTCCGCTTGCAGAGATTTGGTCATGGGGCCGAGCTTGCCCTTGCCCACGGTAATTTTGTCGACGGAGCGAATGGGCGTGATTTCAGCGGCGGTTCCGGTGAAGAAGACTTCGTCCGCAATATAAAGCGACTCACGAGGAATCTGCTGCTCCACGATCTTGATGCCGAGGTCGCGCGCGATCTGCAACACCGAGTCGCGCGTGATGCCCGGAAGCACGGAGTTGCCGAGCGGAGCCGTGTGCAGCACGCCGTTGCGGACGACGAACAGATTTTCGCCCGAGCCTTCGCTGACATAGCCGCTCACATCGAGCGCGATGCCTTCGGCGTAGCCGTTGAGGATGGCTTCCATTTTGATGAGCTGCGAGTTCATGTAGTTGGCGCCAGCCTTGGCCATGGCGGGCAGAGTGTTGGGCGCGATCCGCGTCCAGGAAGAAACACAAACATCCACGCCTTCGCTGGCATCCGCCCCCAAATACTTCCCCCAGGGAAAATTTACGATATAGATCTCGATGGGGGAGTGTAAGGGGTTGACGCCGGCTTCGCCGTATCCGCGGAGAACGATGGGGCGGATGTAGCAGGGCCACACGGCGTTGCGTCCCACCAATTCGATCATGGCGCGCACGAGTTCATCGCGCGTGAAGGGAACTTCGGTGCGGTAAATGCGGGCGGAGTCGAGGAGACGCTGCATGTGTTCGGGGGCGCGGAAAATCGCTGGGCCGCTGGGCAGCGCGTAGCAACGAATGCCTTCAAAGACCGAAGAGCCGTAATGCACGACGTGCGACATCACGTGGAGCGTGGCGTCGTCCCAGGCAATGAACTTGCCGTTGTGCCAGATTTTCTCTGTCTTCTCAATCGCCATGCAGACTCCTTCGGTGCAAAAATTCGCGGCAGCGGCCGGAGATTCTCCGACTCGTCGAAATTTCTTCCAGAATGGAATTATAACGTGGAAGCGGGCTTGCCCAACGAAATCGGGGTTCACAGCCCGGTTTCGTATCGGGGCATCGCTTTAGCGATGGCGCAAGTCCCGAAAGCAACCGACCCTTTAGGGGCTAGGCAGCAAAGTCGGCCCGATTCGACGAGACCGAATGGAATCCCGCTGGCACCGCAGTCGGTCAGCGAATGGCAATGATGTTGTTGGCCACGACCGCGCCCTCACCGGCGACGATCATTCGCATAGCAATTCGTTCCGCTTTGTAGTGGTGGCTGCGATGCAACAGGTACACAACGCCAACTCCCGCGCCGAAACCCAACGCTGACCCGGCAGCTTCTCCGGTTGCACCACGGGTTACGAAGGGGCGCATGATCGGATTGACTTCGCGAAGGCCCTGGTTTAGGCCGCGCTGCGTGGTGATGGCGTCGGCGGCGACCAATCCGGCTAAGATGCTGAAGTTCACTTTGTTCTCGACCGTCAAGAACGGCGTTGGCTGGGCGCATCGGGGAGCGCTGAGCTGCCCGCCGTGAAACTCTGTGCCTGCATGGCGACACTCAGCAAAAGAAGCGAGAGGAGGTATTTCATCTGGTCTCCGGTGTTGCCGGTAATTAGTGGTTAGGTAAGGTGATAGTAAGTCGGAAGAACACCGTAGTACATGGCCCATTTCGTTGGGTGGGGGCCTTTTGGTAAGAGTAACTGTACGGTCCCGGCTGGTTACTTGGGATGACTCTTAACCCCTGGCGAGTTTTATGCAGTGTGTTAGTAACTATTACTTTGATTCTTATGATCCGGCGGTATTCCGTCATCACTTCGCGAGGCGAGCCGCAATAGAAATCGAGGCGCAGTGGACAGCGCGCAGAAGGTAGGCAGGTATCTCCGACGACGGATGCGCCCAGCGGCGGGGCACTCCCGCTCAAGCGAAGCTGCGACGGCTGAATGCTCTTCTTATAGAACCCGCAATTGGGTGGGCATGGTTCGCGAACCAAGGCCAGGCTTAGGGCGCGGGGGACGCCTCCTGAAGTAAGATTAAGAGGGATGGACACGGCTGCCGTACGGGCGGAGCAACTCGAGAAAGCGCTGTTTCGGGGCGGTGGGCTTACTCTGCAGAATCGCGATTACGTGCGGGAGGTCCGCACACTCACCGATGCGCTTCTGCGGGTCGACCTGGGGCCAAAGGATTTGACGCGTAGAGGCGCTTGGAATCAAGAACGAGCTGGGTTCGGCGATCATCGTGGCGCGAGAGCCGGGCGTGGCCGCCGGAATTGCGGAATTGGGACTTTGGCTTGACCTACTTGGCGTTTCGGTGCGCGCCGCGAAAAAAGATGGCGATGTTTTCGACCGCGGGGACACGCTGCTGCGCCTCGAAGGGGAGCGGAACAATTTGCTGTCGCTAGAGCGCGTGGGCCTCAACATCGTGCAGCGCATGAGCGGAATCGCGACCCTGACGCGCTGCCTTGGAGAGCGGGTCCGCGGCCGCTCGCCCACCACTCGCGTCGTCGCCACGCGCAAGACTCTATGGGGGCTGCTCGACAAGCGCGCGGTGCATCTTGGGGGCGGCGGAACGCATCGAATTGGCCTGGGCGACGCGATTCTCATCAAGAACAATCATCTCGCGCTGCTGGCGAGCCGCGAAGAAGAAGCGGCGCCGCTCGGAATCGCGCGGGCATGGAACTTCCGCAAAGATGCGGCCTTCATCGAAGTGGAAGTGAGGGGCGAAGCGGCGGCGCTAGCGGCGGCAGAGACTTTTCGCCGGGTGCAGGAAGAGGCGTCAGAGCGCTATCCGTGCCTGCTGATGCTGGACAACATGATGCCGAAAGAGATTCGCTCCATTCTCGACCGCCTTCGGGAAAAAGATCTTTGGGATTACGTTCTCACGGAGGCGAGCGGCGGGATTGCAGAACAGAATGTGGAGGCTTACGCGGACACCGGCGTGGACGCGATTTCCATGGGAGCTCTCACTCACTCGGCGCGCGCCCTTGACCTTTGCCAAAGGATTTCATAACGGAAGTCACGGAGAGGTGATCCGATGCGGGATACAGAAGTGCTGAATGCAGGATGTGCTGGATACAGAAGCTTTGCCGTCGTTCGAGGCGCGCTACACGATTCCGGCGATCGAGACAATTCACGACGGGCCGGACGAAATCCGCAAAAAGCAGCAGCGCGTGCGGGAGCTCTGCGCCAAACATAATGCTATTTTGCTGGCCCATCACTATCAGCGCCCGGAAGTGCAGGAAGTCGCCGACGCGGTTGCGGACTCCCTCAAGCTTTCGCAGGCGGCGGCGAAGACCAATGCCGACGTGATCGTCTTCTGCGGCGTGCACTTCATGGCGGAAACGGCGGCGATCCTGTGTCCGGAGAAGACCGTGCTCTTGCCCGACCTGCGCGCGGGATGCTCGCTCGCGGCTTCGATCACGGTTGAAGAGCTGCGGATGTGGAAGGCAAAATTGCCGGACGCGGTCGTGGTCGCTTACATCAACACGTCGGCTGCCGTAAAAGCGGAGAGCGACTATTGTTGCACCTCGGCCAACGCCGCAAAAGTTGTTCGCGCCATCCCGGCGGACCGGCCCATTCTTTTTCTGCCCGATAAATTCCTGGCTTACGTGGTTGCGCGGCAAACGCAGCGCAGCAATATCATCGCGTATCCGGGCTACTGCCACGTGCACAAAAGCATCCGGCCCGAAAATGTCGTCGAAATCCTCAAAGAGCATCCCGACGCCGAACTTCTGCTGCATCCCGAGTGCGGATGCGTGAGTTCGTGCATGGCGAAAGCCGTCGACGGCACGCTGCCGCAAGAGCGCACCTTCTTCCTTTCCACCGGAGGGATGCTGCGTCACATTAGCGATTCGCCGGCGAACGAGTTTGCGGTGGGAACGGAACTTGGCATTTTGCATCAGCTAAAGAAAAGCTTTCCGGAGAAGAAATTTTATCCGGTAAATCCCGACGCCGTCTGTGCCTTCATGAAGACCATCACGCTCGACCGTGTTTTGCGGTCGCTGGAGACGATGTCGCCGCGGGTGACGGTGCCGGAAGAAATCGCGCGCAAGGCGCGGCGGGCGATCGATCGCATGCTGGAGCTCGCGTGAAAGCGCCTACAGGATCGAAGCCAGTGCCCTTACCGGCGCGCGCCGGCCGTTTGCAGTTGGGCGACTTTTGCGCGCGGGGAAGTTTCCTGGTAGCGGGCGATGCCCTTGTAAAGCGCTTCTGCGATTTGCTGGCGGTAAGTCGGGCTCTGCAGGTTGCGCTCGTCGTCGGGACTGCTGACAAAAGAAATCTCGGTAAGAATGGCGGGCATGGTCGTGCCGGTCAGCACGGCAAAAGTGAGTCCTTGATGCCCCGGTTGCGAATGTCTGGGCTGTTTACGGCTAGCGTGGCGTACAGAGAACGCTGAACACTGGCCGCGAGACGGCGCGACTCCTCGATCTTTGTCGTGCAACTGTTCGATCGATAGCGATACCGGCGTTGGCTTGGTGAAGGTTCCATCCTCATGCTTTTCGGCTTCACGCGACCCCGGAGCCGAAAACAGATTCGCTGTAGTAAGTTTCAACGCCGCGCGCCGCCGTCGAATTGCTGTAATTGGCGTGAACGGAGACGAACAGATCGGCCTGTGCCTGGTTAGCGATGTCAGCGCGCTGATCGAGGGACAGGTAGGTGTCGCCAGTCCGCGTGAACATCACTTCCGATCCCAATCGCGCTTGCAGCAACTTGCCCAGACGCTGGGTTACGTCGAGCACCAGATCCTTTTCCGCAATCCCTGCCGTCCAACCGTGCCCAAGTCCCAGCCGCCGTGCCCGGCGTCGAGCACGATGCGAAATTTTCCGGCCCTCGCCGGCAAAGGCTGGCCGGATGGCTTCGCCGCCAAGGCCGCCACAGGAGCCGCTTTCAGCGGGGACGGCGCTGCGTCCACGGAGCCGGACGTCAATTTCGGAGCTGTGCCCTTGGGAACGAATTGGTTCGCAGCCAAAGTTTTCTCGCTGCCGCGCAGCCCAACCACCAGGCGATAGGGGCTCGACTCCATGCTGACGGAGAAATTCGATCCGCCTTTGGTGTCGAGCACCACTCGCGTTACGCCGGCGACGGGCTGAGCGATCCGCACACGAGTCAGCGAAACGTCGCCGATGTCCATCGTCTTTCCGGCCAATTCGGGCGGCAGAACCGTATCGTGCAGATCGAAGTAGATCCGCTCCGGCGACATCAAACGATGCACTTCGTAGGGTACCTGGTCCTCCATGTCGATGACCACCGTGCTTCCCACTGCCGAAGACCAGTGACGCACGCCCGGTGACCTTCGGCAGTACCGCCAACTTATCTTTCCGCCACGGCGGTCAGCGGCGCCGCATCCGAGCCGACTTCCGGATTCATCAGATTGTCGGAGAACTCGAGAGATAGAACCTCCTGGGGCGCTGACGGCGCCGTCGCCGAGTGCGGCGAGGTTGCGGTATTGGCGGCTGCGACCTTGGTGACCGCCGTCTTGCCATGATCCTGCATCCCCCACCACGCTCCGGCCGAAAATAACGCGGCCACGGCCACCAGACCCATCACCACACTCAATCCCGGCCGCGAACTGCCGGGAAGAGAGATGCGGCGCAGGAATGGCAAGGCGCGCGGCAGTTCGATTGGAGTCGTCGGCTCTTCGATCGCAAATAGTTCATCCACGATGCCGGGCTCAGGCAACTCGGCTATGGGTTCGGGCAACTCGACTTGGGCCGCGGGAATGACCACCGGCTGCACCAGCGCGGCCAGGCCTGGAACTACTTCTGGAAACGGAGGCGCTGCGTTTGAAACTTGCCGCGTCGCGGGAACGGGAGACGGGGAAAGCCCCGTCTCTAGGACGGTTGGGCCGGGCTCGATTTTAGGAATCTCGGCTGCCGCTTCGGCAACTACTGGCAGTGCCGCAGCCGCTTTCGCGTGCAGGACCTCAGTAGCCACACCGACAGCCAGTGGATGCGCCGATCCTGATCTTCGGGTTTGAGCGCCGAGAGAACCAGTTCCGCGAACAGATCGAAACAGCGAATGTCCTGATCGCTGAAAGCGCAAACAGTGGTTGAAAACGCCTGCAGCACGCCCAGTTGCTGGCGCCGGCCACGCAACGGAACCAGCACAGTGGAGCGAGCTTCCAGTACGCGCGAGAAGTCCATCTCTACGCGAGCGTCGATTTCACAATCGTCGCAGCGAAGAATGCTTCCCGATTCCAGGCAGTCCTGCAGAAACTCGGATTCGCCGATCAGGCGAACCCCACGCGCGGCGGCAAGCGGTCCCGCGGCGGCGCGGCACACCATCTCGGGTTCTTCCGCCTGCGGTCGTTCCGCCTTCGATCTTTCCGCCTTCGATCCTACCGCGAGCGCGACCATGACGCCATCGGCCTGGGTGATGGCCTGAGCGCGGTCGCAGATCAATTGCAGTACTTCGTCCAGGATGAAGCATTCAGTCTCGAACAAGTCGCGATCGCTGGCGCATCCGGTGGCTACGCGCCGGTTCCGTATCTGCTCGTGAAGTTCGGAGAAGGCGAGCAGGGCGCGCAGGGCCTCCTGGTGGGCAAGCGATTCGAGCACACGGTTGCCCTCCTGCAGTGGAAAGCCGGGGTCGGCCGTCGCCGACGCTTCCCATTCAACGCGGGTTGGAGTGGCACTCATGCTTGCGCGGTCAGGACCACGAAAATCCGTATTCATCGTATCCGGGCCTAGCGAAAGGCTCAACCCCACTTTTGAGTCAACCGCCCAAGCCACGGGTACACGTTCAACCGTAGACCATCACCAGCGATCTTCACCGGCGGTCTTATCCGCGAACGAAAGTCACAACTCTAAATTCCAGCGTAATATTCTTGTGGGGGTACCGCAATGTCCCGCAGTACACGTCCAACCGCGCATTGGCAATGCTGCCAGCGAGGCCGCCGGAGTCGGATGCCTGAGCTACGACCCTTCAGCTTTTGCCCTCCGCGGCAATTCGTCCTATGGTTATGGTTAGAAGCAGCAACGAGCCCGGAGATGGGATGACCGACGCAGTCGAGCAGGAAAAACCGGAAAAACTCAAGAAATCCAACTGGTGGTGGCCCGCCGGAGTCTTGGCCACCAGTCTGGGTGGCATGGCCGTGGTTGCGTTCCGAGGCTGCTGGCACCGCAAGATGAGCTGGCCGGTTGGCGTGCAGGGATATTCCTACCAGGTTTGCTTGGGCTGCGGCGCCATGCGGCTTTTCGACGAGAAAACCTTCAGCGCATTTGGCCCGTTCCGCTATCACCTGGACGAACTCATCGCTTGGGAAAAATCCATGAAAGCGAAATCCCCTCCCGCGGTGGACGACCAGCGCCGCGCGTTGTAGGCCGACGCAGTCCACAGTCAACAGCGCAGTCCGCATGGCACGGCTACGCCAGCGCTCAGGCTCCGACCGGCCGGGCCTGGCTCTTGTACCACTCCACCGTACGGCGCAGGCCGTCCGCAAAGTTCACCAGAACCTTGTATCCCAAATGCTTTTGCGCCTGCGTAATGTCCGCCAGCGAATGTTTGATGTCCCCGCCACGCTCCGGACCATACTTGACGCTGCCCTTATAGCCAGTCAGTTGTTTCAAGGCGTCGAAGGTTTGATTCAGCGTGGTGCGCTGGCCGGTGGCGCAGTTGAAAACGCGCCCCGCACATTCCGCCGCCGGGGCCGAGCAGGCCAGCAGATTGGCCGAGACCGCGTTGTCGATGTAGGTGAAATCACGGCTGGTTGCGCCATCGCCGAAGATCGTGGGCTGTTCTCCACGCAGCATCTGCATGCTGAATCTGGCGAGCACGCCCGAGTAGGGCGAAGAAGGATCCTGCCGCGGCCCGAAAATGTTGAAGTAGCGCAGGCTAACGGTTTCGAGGCCATAGCAACGGTAGAACGACGCCATGTAAAACTCGCTAGCCAGCTTGGCCACGGCGTAGGGCGAGATCGGGTTGGGGATCATGGCTTCATGCTTCGGGAGCGTCGGCGTGTCCCCGTACGCCGAAGATGAGGCGGCATACACCACTCGCTTCACTTTCGCGTCGCGCGCCGCGACCAGAACATTGACCGTGCCGTCGATATTGGCGCGATTGCTGGCGAGAGGGTCCAGCACCGATTTCGGGACCGATGGAATGGCGGCCTCGTGCAGCACGTAATCGACACCGGCGCACGCCTTGTGCATGGCCTCCAGATCGAGAATGTCAGCTTCGCGAAAGTCGATCCGGTGCAGCACTTCGGCGAGGTTCTCGCGTCTGCCGGTGGAAAAGTTATCGATGCCCCGAACCTGCTCGCCCCGCTCCAACAGAGCGCGCACCAACGAGGACCCGATGAAACCAGCAGCGCCGGTCACAAGATACTTAGCCATATGCTTTTAATGATAACGGATGAACTCGTCCGGCACCGAGAGCAGCGCCCTCAGCAGAGTAACTTTTGCTTCCGGAGTCCGCCAAACGGCCGCCAGTCGCTGCAATCCCTGGAGGAAGGATTCAGGACCGGCGAACCCATTTTGGCGGTCTGGTATAACCTTTTGCGGCAACTGGGCGCTCTTAGTAGGATCGGAAGATTGCGGGAAAACTTTAGCCCGCTGAATTTCGTACTGCCCTAATTCAGTTTTTCCACCACGGAGTCGCGGAGTCACGGAGAAACCCAACTGCTTGGCAAAACCTTCCCCTTCTGGTTCTTTGCAGGTTCAGGGTTTTCTCCGTGACTCTGTGACTCCGTGGTAAAAAAAGGCAGATTACGACGCTACCGGAAATTTGGGCAAAGCAGCTTGAATCTGGCGCCACAGTTCCTCTTTGCCGGCTCCGGTTTTGGTCGAAAACGCCACCATAGGCACTCCGGCATATGCTTGCCCGAGCGCGTGCATCGACTGCCGTAGCTGGTTGCCAGACAGCCGGTCGCACTTGGTGGCCACAATTACATGTGGCCGTCCTTTGGATGCCAGGAATTCCAGCAACTGGCGGTCGCTTTCCTGGGGAGGAACGTTCGAATCGACCAGCGCCAGGCACAGCGCCAGGCTGGAGCGTTGGTGAAGGTAGGGATCAACAAACCGGGCCCAATCTTCGGAGATTTCGCGGGAGACTTTAGCGTAGCCGTATCCCGGCAGGTCGGCGAAAAGCAACTCAGGAGCGGGTTGCCCCGCCCTGCGCACCTCAAAAAAGTTAATGCTGCGCGTGCGCCCCGGAGTATTGCTGGTGCGGGCCAGCTTCTTGCCCACCAGCGAATTGATCAGGCTCGATTTGCCGACGTTGGACCTGCCCAGAAAAGCGATCTCCGGCACGCCGGGGGCAGGGAAGTGCGTCAAGTCGCTCGCCGACAGCATAAATCGCGCCAGAACCCGCATACAGACAGTTTCCAGTGTTTGGGTTGCACATGGCAAGCGCCGCAGAAAAATAAGTTCGCTAAAGCCCGAGCGGCCGCTTGGGATGCACGTCCTGCTCCTTGATCGGATGCAGTTTGTGCCAGAGCGCAAGCCCGCCCGCGATGACCAGTCCAATGAAAACGCTGATCAGAAAGAACCAGCGATAAGCCGGGAGCATAATCAGCAGAACCGCTACAACAACGATCGCGACGATGAGACCCGCCGATCCCTTCAAGCTGAATCCAGACCGGCTGCCAGATTCCGGCTCCATAAATTTATTTTAGCGCCGCTTTCAGGGCTCGCGGCAATCGACGGCGGGCTGCCGACGGCGTTGCGAGGTGTGCGGGTGTGGCCCGTTCTAGCGATGTGGGTGGCCCGTCCTATCGCGAAGCGAAGGGCGGGAACGTTACTGCCGCAATGTTCAGCCGTCACAGCGCAATTACCGCAGACGAGCCTACAAGCGGTCTCATAAATACCCGAGTCGTCCCTTCAATCCGTTGATTCGTACCGGTTACGACCATTTGGTATGGTGCCGGTCTACAATTGTGGCCAGTGCAGACGCAGTCTGACAAGAGGCTCCCTTGTTCCAGTTTGAGATTCACGCGTTTGAGAGTGCGAGTCGAAGAGCGATCCCGATACTCACAGCTTATTTGTCCTTTGTCTTATCCGGGGTTGAAGCGCAGACCTCAAGGTTCCAACCCGTTGCTGCCGTGCCGACAAGCGCGGAAATACTCGACGCCGCCGAAGCGGCCATGGGACCTGAGGACGCGCGGGCAAGCATCCGTTCAATTTCTGCTATCGCCGCGTGCCACGGGCCGAAGGGTGACTACGAGACGCGTATTATTTCGGATCGCAACGGAAATTTATCGTTCCAGCAGTTTTTATCGGACCACAAGAATATCGAGGGAATCCTCGATGGTCGAGGCTGGCAACTGGATGACAGTGGTCGCCCCGAATCGATCGACGCCATCGAGGCTTCCGTGCTTCGGGCCCATGAGTTCCCTATGATGGCCCTCGATCTGAGAAGACGTTACCGCGATTTCAAGTCAATCGGTCGCGCTCAATTCGAGGGTCAATCGACCGCTCAAATTGCCATGACAGACGACCTTGGGCAGTCGGCAAGTGCCTACTTTTCCCTAACCTCGCATTTGCCGGTTGGGCTGATCAGTACAAACTCCCGGACGGGGAAACCAGCCACAATCCGATTCGATGCGTGGAGGGTGGTAGGCGGGGTCAATCTGGTGAGCCAGGTCACGATTCTTTACGGCGGGGAGACCTGGGTCTTCGATTTCAAGGTTCTGAATTTGAACGCGACCAATAACAAGACATTCCAGATTCCAGGAACTACTGGGTCGTCGGATCCAAAGTGAACTCAAACTGGTACCCACAATCTCGTCAAAAACGTAGTGCGTCAATACTGTCGGAGTAGGGATTTTGATGCATCCTAGCCGCACCGTTGCCTAAGAAGTTTTCGACGCGGCACTCCCAGCGGACCACCAGCCGGGTGCTCCACCCTCCATTTTTTGAAGGGTGGGATTCCACGGTCGTATCCCGCGTAGGATTCTCGCTGACTTCTGTGCTCTCGTCCATGTGCACCGAAGAGTGCACCGACGATCCCATCACCCACCTTTTCCGCAAAGTATGCGAAAAAGATAGGGCGCCCGCGCCGCTGGACCCTACCATCGAAGGGGATACTCGACCGGGACGCCCGGCCCACCAAATAATGATTTGTAATAATTACAGTGTAACAAGTACCCGCCAGTGGCTATTTAACCACACCAGACCCTGAGCATTATCAATGACTTACAACCCCGGGTCACCCAGGTCTGACTCACCTCTTGGCTTTTTTATGCGCACTATATGTACAGTTCAGTCAGTACAACCCTTCTTCTCTCATCACCTTCCACAACGCTCGATTGATCTCCTTCTGGTATCTCGGTTTTTGCTTGAACCAGGCCAGCACATCGGCGTCGAGATACAGTGTGACCCGCTTCTTGATCGGCCTGCGCCATGCTCGGAACGTTGCCAGAGGGGCATCCCCGCTCTCCACCCCGCCTTCCCCGGACGCCTTTAGGCGGCCAATCCGTCGGCTGGCAATCTTGCCGCCGCCAGCCTTCTCGGACTCGGCTAACTCTCTTCTTTCGTTTCATTTACCCGCAATTGTCTTATATATACGTAAGTACAATAATACCTGCACAAGTGTTCCACGTGGAACACTACGGAACATTCCGGGGGTTGCGCCTTTGTTACTGCCGAGCCGTAGGAATCTCCGGGGCGGGCGGGGTCGCGATAGGAGCCATCGTAGTTTCAGCCTCAGATGGCATCTGCGGCAGCGGGCCTTCCAGCGCGACGGCTAGCACCTGGTCCATGTTGTCCACGAAGTGCAATTTCATCGCGTTGCGCAGGTTTTCCGGGACCTCGGCTACATCTTTTTCGTTTTCCTGCGGCAGGATCACTTCGAATAATCCGGCGCGATGGGCGGCGAGGAGTTTTTCTTTTAATCCGCCGATGGGAAGGACCTTGCCGCGCAGCGTGATCTCTCCGGTCATGGCGATATCGCGGCGCACGGGAATCCGGCTCAGCGCGCTGGCGAGAGCGGTGGCGATGGTGATGCCGGCGGAGGGGCCATCTTTCGGAATCGCTCCTTCGGGCACGTGCACATGAATATCCTGGTTGCGGTAGAAATCGCGGGGCAGTCCGAGGCGCGCCGCTCGCGAGCGAATGTACGACATGGCCGCCTGCGCCGATTCCTGCATTACGTCGCCTAGCTGGCCGGTTAAAGTGAGCTTGCCTTTGCCGTCGACCACCGCGGCCTCGGTGCTTAGAATTGACCCTCCCACCTCGGTCCAGGCCAGGCCGGTTACCAGGCCGATTTCGCTCTTCTCGTGGGCCAGGGTGTCGCGGAACTTCAGAACGCCGAGCCAGTCGCCAATCTTTTCCGGCTGGATCGCGGCCGCGAAACCCGCGCCTTCTTTCACCACCTTGCGCGCAATTTTGCGGCAGATGTTGCCAATTTCCCGCTCCAGGTTTCGCACTCCGGCTTCGCGGGTAAAGCCGCGAATGATCTGCCGGATGGCGTCGTCGGAGAACTGCACGTTCTTCTCCGTCAAGCCCGCCTGCAACATCTGCTTCTTGACCAGGAATTGTTTCGCGATCTCGACTTTTTCCGGTTCCGTGTAGCCGTGCAGGCGCAGCACTTCCATGCGATCCTGCAGCGCGGGCGGAACCGTGTGGATTACGTTTGCGGTGGCGATGAAGAAGACCTGCGAGAGGTCGTACTCGACGTCGAGATAATGATCGACGAACATGAAGTTCTGTTCGGGATCGAGCACTTCGAGCAGCGCCGCCGAGGGATCGCCGCGGAAGTCCATCGACATCTTGTCGACTTCGTCGAGCATGAACACCGGGTTCTTGGTGCCGGCCTTCTTCATCATCTGGATGATCTGGCCGGGCAGGGCGCCGATGTAGGTGCGGCGATGGCCGCGGATTTCCGCCTCATCGCGCACGCCGCCGAGCGACATGCGCACGAACTTGCGGCCGGTCGCTTTGGCGATCGACATTCCCAGCGAAGTCTTGCCCACGCCGGGAGGGCCGACGAAGCACAGAATCGAGCCTTTGGGGTTTTTCACCAACTGGCGGACGGCGAGAAATTCGAGGATGCGCTCCTTGATTTTCTCCAGGCCATAATGATCTTCGTTCAGAGTTTTCTCGGCACGCGTGATGTTGCGGATTTCCTTCGACCGCTTCTTCCACGGCACGGCCAGCAGCCAGTCCAGATAATTGCGCGAAACCGTCGATTCCGCCGACATGGGCGGCATCGCTTCCAGCTTTTTCAGTTCCTGGATCGCCTTGTCTTTAACTTCCTTGGGCATGCCCGCGGATTCGACCTTCTTCTTCAGTTCGTCGAATTCGCTCTTTTCGCCGCGGCCGAGTTCCTTTTGGATCGCTTTGATCTTTTCGTTGAGGTAATACTCCTTCTGCGCCTTCTCCATCTGCCGCTTTACGCGCGACTGGATGGTGCGGTCCATGTTGAGCTTTTCGATCTCGACGTCGAGCACGTCGCCGATGCGGTTCAATCTTTCAGCGGGATCGAAGATTTCGAGCAGTCCCTGCTTTTCTTCGATCGAGAGCTGCAGGTTGGCGGCGATGGTGTCGGTCAGCTTCGCCGGATCTTCCATGCGCACGGCCGCGATCATGGTTTCGTAGTTCAGCGACTGGCAGAGCTTTACATATTGCTCGAACATGCCGGTGACGCGCTGCATGCCGGCTTCAATCTGCGCCGTCGTTTCGGTGGCATAACGGGCGACGCGCACGGTGGCTTGCAAATAGCCTTCGGTTTCGACGACCTGCAGGATTTTGCCGCGCTCGATGCCTTCGACCAGCACCTTGATGTTGCCGTCGGGAAGCTTCAGGCTCTGCACGATGTTGACGATGGTGCCGACCTGGAAGATGTCTCCGGCCTTGGGTTCGTCGATGCTGGCATCGTGCTGGGTGGCGAGAAATATCTTCTTATCGCTGGCCAGAGCTTCTTCGAGCGCGCGCACGCTCGACTCCCGGCCCACCACGAACGGAGTCATCATGTACGGAAAGATGACCACGTCCCGAATGGGCATCATGGGCAGTTTCTTGCTCTCGAACTTTTCCTTAGGGTTCGGCAACGCGGTCTCCCGTCTCTGGTCGCTTCTAACTTTAACAGCCTGTCGTGAAATCAGCGCCTAAAGGCGCATTCATAACGCGGCATTTGCGGTATGCCTAAAGGCATACCCTGATACAAATCGTACTTGCGCCGCCGCCTTGCACCACGGCTTGTTCGCTTGCACGACAGCTTTAGCTTGCCGCAGCTTAAGCTGGGCATAGTTTAACTTGCCGCTTTCTCGATCATCGCCAGCGAGACGTTCCGCTTCTCCACCATCTCGCGGGTCACTTCAAATTCCTTAACCTTCTTCTGGCTGGGCAGACTATACATCAATTCCAGCATGAGCTCTTCGAGAATCATGCGCAAGCCGCGAGCTCCAACCTTACGCGCCATCGCCTGGCGCGCAATCGCCCGGTTGGCGTCATCGCTGAACTTCAGCCGCACGTTCTCAAACTCGAACAGGCGCTGATATTGTTTCACAATCGCGTTCTTCGGACGCGTCAGAATTTCGACCAGCGCGTTTTCATCCAGTTGCTGCAGCACTCCCATGACCGGCAGTCGCCCGACAAACTCGGGGATCAGCCCGAACTTGATCAAATCCTCGGGCTGCGCTTCCGAGACCAGCTCAAAGTTGCGCAGCGCGGCCACGCCCGCCTCCGTCTCCGTATCTTCGCCCACGCGGAAGCCCAGAGCTTTCTTGCCGATGCGCCGCCCGATAATTTTCTCCAGGCCGACGAAGGCGCCTCCGCAAATGAAGAGGATGTTCGTGGTATCGACGGGCGTGAATTCCTGGTGCGGATGCTTGCGCCCACCCTGCGGCGGCACGTTCGCGATCGTTCCTTCCAGAATCTTCAGCAACGCCTGTTGCACGCCTTCGCCCGACACGTCGCGCGTGATCGAGGGGTTCTCGTCCTTGCGCCCGATCTTGTCGATTTCGTCGATATAGATGATGCCGGTCTGGGTGCGGCTCACGTCGCCTTCGGCCGACTGCAGGAGCTTAAGGATGATGTTCTCGACGTCCTCGCCCACGTAACCGGCCTCGGTCAGCGTGGTCGCGTCCACGATCGCGAACGGCACATCGAGCATGCGGGCGAGGGTTTGCGCCAGCAGCGTCTTGCCGGTTCCGGTGGGCCCGATCAGCAGAATGTTCGACTTGGTCAGCTCCACGCCATCGCCGGTGCGCTGGCGGTTCATGTAGATGCGCTTGTAATGGTTATAGACGGCGACGGCCAGCTTCTTCTTGGTCTGCTCCTGTCCGATGACGTACTCGTCGAGGAACGTTTTTACTTCCAGCGGCTTGGGCAGTTGATTCGGGACCGCAGCCGCGGGAGTCGCGGTGCGATCGTCTTCGAGGATCGAGTTGCAGACCTGTACGCACTCGTCGCAGATGTATGCCCGGGGATAGTCGCTGGGCGATGAGATCAGCTTGGCTACTGCGTCCTGCGCCTTGTGGCAGAACGAACAGCGCAGCATCTCATCCGAACCCGATCTGGTTTTCACTCGGCCTTACTCCTTTTCTGGCGCCCGGCCGCTGTCTGGCTCCCGCTCCAGGCGAAGACGCGGCAAGCCGCGTCTCTACGAACGGCGTCACGACGACGATCATATATTAGACCAGCCCTCTATCTCGTCTTATAGATGATATCGTCAATGATTCCATATTCCTTAGCCTGCTGCGAATTCATGATGAAGTCGCGCTCCACGTCCTTCTCCACTTTATCCAGCTTTTGGCCGGTGTGCTTGGCCAGTAACTGATTAGTAATCTCCCGCATGCGGAGAATTTCGCGCGCATGAATGTCAATGTCGGTCGCCTGCCCGGAGAGCCCGCCCATCGAGGGTTGGTGGATCAGGATGCGCGAATTCGGCAGCGCCAGCCGCTTTTTTCCCTCGCCCGCCGAAAGCAGCAGCGCCGCCATGGAAGCGGCCTGGCCGATGCAGATCGTGGTTACGTCGTTCTTCACATACTGCATGGTGTCGTAGATCGCCATGCCCGCCGTGATCGACCCGCCCGGCGAGTTGATGTAGAGCTGGATGTCCTTCTCCGGGTCTTCCTGGGCCAGGAACAGCATCTGGGCGATGACGAGGTTGGCGATGTTGTCATCAATCGGCGTGCCGATAAAGATGATGTTGTCGCGGAGCAACCGGGAATAAATGTCATAAGCCCGTTCGCCCCGGCCTGTCGACTCGATCACCATCGGTACCAGCATCATTTGTGGGTCTTTCGTGTTCACGTTCACCCTTTCCACACTCCAGCCCGTAAGTCGGTCTCGCGGCGGCTCAGGGGAGGATCGAAATGGTCCGCGCTATTTATTACGCGGACTGACGATACAAAAAATCGAGGGTCTTTTCGTTGCGGATTCTGGTTCGTATCCTATCCAGCCCCCCATCCCGTGTCAAACGAGCGCGTACGGCTTCGGACGTCTGTTTTGATTGTTTGGCCAGCGCTTCGAGTTCGCGATCGAACTCTTCATCGCTGACCTGGATATTTTCTTCCTCGGCCACTCTTTCCAGGAGCAGCGCCGCTTTTACATCGTGAATCGCCTGCTCGCGTTGTCCCGCGCGCAGACGCTGCAAATCCATTTTCTTCATCTGCTCGGCGGTCAGGCCCTGCGCCGCCAGCGCGCGCAGTCCCCGCTCCAGCCGGATGTCAATCTGTTGTTCGATCAGCGAATCGGGAACCTCAAAATCGTTGCGCTGAATCAGTTCTCCGACGAGCTTGTCCTTGGCGGCATGTTCGGCTTCATGCTTGCGCTCCGATTCCATTTGCTCCCGGATCGTCTTCCGCACATCGTCCATCGTCTGGAATTCGCCCAGTTGCTTGGCGAACTCGTCGTTCAGTTCCGGCAGGCTCTTCTGTTTGATCGACTGCACCTTCACCGCGTAACTGAACGTCTTCCCCGCCAGGCGCTTGTCCTCGGTATCTTCCGGATAGTTCACGTCGAAGGTTCGCTCATCTCCGGCGATCGAGCCGCGCAGGTGTTCGGTGAATTCCGGCATGGTGTTCTTGCCGGCGATTTCGACCAGCACTTCATCCATGTGAACCGGCTGGCCTTCGCCGGACTTTCCTTCGCCGGACTTTTGATCGCCGGGCTTTTGATCGCCGGACTTTGGTTCGGCCTTGGGATTGCCATCGAGCGAGACCTGAGCGAAATCGCCGTCGGCGAGGGCGCGGCCCTCCACCGGATTGAAACTGGCATGACGCTCGCGCAGATCGGCGAGCGCCTGCTCCACATCCGCCTCGGAAACCGCGATCTCCGGTTTATCGGCGCGCAGCTCTTTGTAGCCTTCCAGCTTGATTTCCGGCAACACCTCAAAGGCGGCTTTGAAGCGCAGCGGCTCGCCCTCGTGCAGGCGCAGGTCCGTCACCCGCGGCTGCGATACCGGATGCAGGCTCAGCCTCTCGGCCTCCCGCCGGAAGAAGCGCGGGACGAGCGCCTCGACCATGTCGGTCTTGATCTCTTCCGAAAAACGCTGGCGAATAATCGACGCCGGAACATGGCCGCGCCGGAAGCCGGGAATGCGCGCCACCTTCTGATATTTCTGGATCAGCGTATCGGTCTGCCGGTTGACATCCTCGACCGGAATCTCAACCGCAATCTCGCGCTTGGTGGCGCTGGCTTTCGTCGTACTTTCCGGGGTTGCAATTTCCGGCGTCGTGCTTTCCTTGGTCGTGCCGTCTTTGATTTCAGCAGGGCTCACAATTACCTTTCGCGTGCGGCAGCAGAGTCGGGAGGGGAGGGGCTCCGCGGCGACGCCTTGTGCCGTAAGCTTGAGTGTAAAGACTCCCGAAGAGCAACGTCAAACGGCGGAGGGGGATGTCTTGCCTACCAAAGTAACGGGGCAGGGTTTTGTGTGGCGCGGACACTCTTGTCCGCGAAACGTGCGCAGCGAATAAACGCACGGGGATGGCAGAAGCCCGTACCATTCCAAAGGCAAGAACCAACCGCAACAGCCGCGGACAAGAGTGTCCGCGCCACACAAGCAAATCCACACAAACAAATACAATGAAGGCGGAATGCCCACCCCCACCTGGCTCAAAGTTCTGAACGCGGAAGTCATCGCCTGCACGCGCTGTCCGCGTCTGGTCGTGTATCGCGAGCGCATTGCCCGCGAGAAGCGCCGCGCTTACCGCGACTGCGAATACTGGGGCAAGCCCGTTCCCGGTTTCGGCGATCCCCATGCCCGCGTCCTGGTGCTCGGACTCGCTCCCGGCGCCCACGGTTCCAATCGCACCGGCCGCCCTTTCACCGGAGACGCCTCCGGCAAATTCATGTACCCGGTGTTGTACGAAACCGGTTTCGCGAATCAGCCCACGGCCACTGACCGCAAGCGATGGGCTTGTTCTGCGCGATCTTTACATAACCGCCGCCGCCCGCTGCGCGCCGCCCGACAACAAGCCTCTGCCCGAGGAACTGGCCAACTGCGCTCCGTTTCTGGAGCGCGAAATCGAGGGACTTAAAGATCTGCGCGTCATCGTTGCTCTGGGAAGAATCGGATTCGACGCCTATCTCAAATATCTGCAGCGAAGAAAGCTGATCGCCGGCAAGCGGGAGTATGAATTCCGCCACGGCGGCGAATACGCCCTGCCCGATGGGCGCGTCCTCTTAGCGTCCTACCATCCCTCCAACCAGAACACGCAGACGGGCAAGCTGACCAAAGAGATGTTCCGAAAGATTTTCAAGCGAGCGCGCGAACTGGCCGATGAATCAACTGGGCGGATCCCGCGGTAACGGACACCTCTGGGCCGGCACTGGGGGCTGCCGTCGCTCCGGGATGTGCCGCCCTTATTTATGCGTAGGGACAGCCGTCCTCGCGGTCCAGGCGAGGAGAGCTCTCCGGTTCTGGTTTGCTGATTCCTGCCCGCACGGCGTGGCGGGGCTTCGCCCCGCTGGACAGCCGAGGGCGGCTGTCCCTACGTCAAGCGTCAATCATCAAGCGTCAATGCTCAATCGTCAATCCTCCGCTCAAAATCCTACGAACACAGGCTCCGGCTCCAGCAGAATGCCCCACGCTTCCTGCACACCGCGCTGGATTTCATCTTTCAGCTCGACAATATCGCTTGCTTTCGCGTTTCCGCGGTTGATCAGCGCCAGGGCATGCTTGTGCGAGATCCCGGCCGCTCCCGCGGCGTATCCCTTGGAGAACCCCGCGTGTTCCACCAGCCATGCCGCCGAAACTTTTTTTTGCGCATCGAGAGCGGGGTAGCTGGGAATCTCGAGTCCTTTCGATGCGGCGCGCGCGGCCAACTCTTGGAATTGCGCTTCGCTAAGCACGGGATTCTTGAAGAACGATCCGGCGCTGCGGCAATCGTCGTCTCCGGGAACAATCAGCATGCCTTTGCTGCGCCGTATTTCGCGCACCGCCGCGCGTGTTTCGGCGAGCGATGGCGTCTTTTTTTCGGCGGGGCGTTCGGAAGAGTTTTCCTGAACACGCCCGGCAAAATACTTTTGCAAATCGGCATACTTCAAACTCGGAGCCCCACCCCGCTGCAACCGGTAGTTCACCCGCAAGATAATGTAGCGTCCACGTTCCGTGCTGTTAAAGATGCTGGCGCGATAACGGAATCCGCAGGCCGGCTTGGGCAAGACCACAATGCGATCCTGTTTCAAATCGAGGGCGCGCACCGATTCGATGGTGTCGGCGACCTCCTGCCCGTAAGCGCCAACGTTTTGCACGGGCGTGCCCCCGACGCTGCCCGGAATACCGCTCAGGCACTCGACTCCCGCGCAATTCTGCGCGACCGCCTGCGCCACAAAGTCATCCCAGTTGACGCCAGCGCCCACGCTGAAGAGCACGGCGTTACCCGTGGTGTCATTTGTAGTTGGACTGGCGATTCCGCCGATCGCGATTTTCAGCACCAGCCCTGGCCAACCCGAGTCGGCGACCACCAGGTTACTTCCCCCGCCCAGCACAAACAGCGCCAACTCGCGGCGTTTCGCGAACTGCACGGCTTCCCGAACCTCGTCTTCTCTCCGCAACTCCGCAAAGAAGCGTGCTGCCCCGCCCACCTGCAAGGTGGTCAATGGCGCCAGCGGAACGTTCTCCTGAATCGTCATGAGTGCTAATTTCCCGTATATCGAGTTGAGCATCTCATGTCTGCCTCGGCAGGCATATTGAGAACGCAGCTACATTTCGAATCGCGATGGCGAAACAACCTTTTTGGGGATTGTCATCCCGAGTATGGATTGTCATCCCGAGCGAGGTAGGGATCTGCAGTTCGCTGCAGAATGCCGATCCCTCGCTTCGCTCGGGATGACAAAGTCTGAATACAGGAGAAGCCCATGTATAAAGCCCGGCGTCCTTCTGCGACGACCGTGTGGCAGCGGGGCTGCGCCCCCTTGACGGCGCAGAGCCCCGTCCCCACACGAATTAAGCTCAAGACAATCGGAGCCCGGCCCGGCCAGTCCGTCACAAGTCTAAGTAAGCTGGATCACAGCGCGGATCGGCTGGATTGGCGGATCATATTCAAGGTCGGCGCCACGATCCTGCCACAAGTGGGTAATACTGGCCGGATTCTGGTTCCGGAACGATGTGACGGCATGGAACTCAAACCATTCGCCGTGCGAGACCGTGGAGTACTCGAATGAGCACAGAACGGCATCTGACCGCAGTCATAAGCCATGATCTAGCCGAGTCGCTCACCCCTGCGCAGAAAGATGCGCTGCAGCGGGCAGTTGCCAAGATTGTCGCGTTGGGCGAACAAACAGGGGTCAACGCGGATGAGATGATTGAGTTGCTAAAGGCGGGCCTGACCGTCGGCGAACTGCTGGAGTACCTGTTGGCTCGCTCTGGAGAGGTCGCCTAGTAGGGCTAGGTTTCAAAGTTTCAGGGTTCCGCCATGCCAGATGCTGGTTCAGACCCTGCAACCTTGCAACCTTGAACCTCTGAAACCTGGGTCTTAACCGTTTGCCGCCGGTCTTGTGATTGGGTAATCTCTAGCGATGCTTTCTCGCCGGGAAATCAGCATCTCTCGAAGGATGCCCTTCGCGCCGTCCAACAAGGCGTTCTTCTTGCAACCGGCGCTGTGCGCGTTGATTATTTTCGGCGTGATCGCGTTCGGATCGACAATTGTGGTATCCGCCCAGGAGACGCCGAAGCCGCCGCTGCAGACGCAGCCCAGCCCTTCACCGGCGGCGCAACCTCCTCCCGATCAGGCTCCGGCTGCTACGGTGCCACCTGCACCCGTGGCCCTGTACAATCTGCTACAGAAGAAGTCTATCGTTTTTCCCGACATCGCTTACAGTACCGAACCGCTTAGGGCGGGGCAAAAATTTAAGCTGTTCGTGGACAACAGCGTTTCCGTGGACTCGGTGACCTGGGCGCTGCTGGGTTCGGCGGTCGGGCAGGCGGATCACTCGCCAACCGGCTTCGGACAAGAGTGGGGTGGATACGGCAAGCGCTTCGGGTCCGATATGGCCCGGCAGGCGTCCGGCGAATTCTTCGGGACGTACTTGCTGGCCTCCGCGCTGCACGAGGATCCGCGTTTCTATGCGGAGAATCATCCAGCCTTTTTTCACGCCGTAAAGTATTCGGTGCAACGGGTCTTCATCATGCGCAGCGATGACGGTCGTGACGTCGTTGCCTGGTCCAGGCTGGGCGGTCCGCTGATGGCCGAGGGACTGGCGAACGTATACTGGCCGGACCGGAACCGCACCGTCGGAGATACCTTGTTTCGTTATGGTCTGGATTTGGCAAGCCGCGCGGGCGGAAACATGCTCCGCGAGTACTGGCCGGTTTTGTTAGCGAAGATCAGCCACGCGCCCCGGCCGGCCGCCGGGGGCAACTGACGGTCGGGAAAAAGGCTGGCTTTCGTTTTCTGCATGCGCATCTAAATGAAGAACCTTGGGTCCAGGAAACAGGAGATCGAGATTGAGGAATCGGATACTCTTCTTACTTGCCTTTTGCGGGCTCATCGCATCGGCTTCGGCACAATCGGATTTCAATCACTTTAACTTTACCGCTGGCGCCGGGCTGGGCATGGGCCGCGGCGAGGTTCAATCTTTTGTTGGGGACTCTTTCCAAGCAGTGCTCGGAGGCGGCAGGAACTTCAGCCGCCTGTTCGGCGTGGATGCCGAATACATGTACTACGACCTCCCCTTAAAATCGACCGTGAGCCAGAGTCAGAGCTTGAACAACGCCAGCGCACATATGCAGTCGATAAGTCTGGACGGCATCGTTAGCGTGCCCCGCCATCTCGGCAAACTTGGCGCATACGGAATTTTCGGCGTAGGTTTCTACCGGCGCAGCGCTTCGGCGAACCGAGAATTGCTCACGGGCCTTCCGACTTGCCAACCCACATGGACTCGCTGGTGGGGCATTAACTGCTACAACGGGGTTCTTCAGGGACCGCAATATCTGTCCTCGTACACCAAGGACGCGGGCGGCTTCAACTTCGGCGGGGGATTGACCTATCCTCTGAACGCTCTCCACAAGGCCAAGCTCTACGGCGAATGGCGCTACCATCGCGCTTATCAGAGCGACGGCAAGACGATCGTGATCCCCATCACGGTCGGGCTGCGCTGGTGAAGATTTAGCTGTCAGCTGTCAGCTGTCAGCTCTCAGCTTTCAGTTCCAGGTGGCGGGCCCTCGCCGATGGGAGTCCGCGGAAGCCCACGGCGGCCAGGCAATACAAGAGAGCGGCGATCAGCAGCAGCGCTTTCATTCCGGTGATCAGCGACAGGTTTTCCAGCAGGCCACCGACGACCGCGCCGAGCATATTGGCGCCGAGGGCTGCGGCAGGTGAGTCAGCCGAGCGGAATTCGGAAGCGAACAATAATCCGGCAAAGAAAACCGGGATGGCAAAGATAAGTGCCGCGAAGGAGCCGACCAGAGCGGCCGCGCCGGGAATCCGGCTGAACGGAATGAAGTAGGCGCAGGCAATGCCGGCGAGGATGCCGATCAGAGTCCAGGCGCGCGGCCACGCGCGTTGCTGTCTCTCGATTACGAAGTTGGCGAGCAGAAGCGCGGAGAGAATGGCGGCGATGACGATGCCGTTGACTTGCCAGGTGGTCCCAAAATACAAAGCCAGCCGGCTGACGACTTGCGTTTCGAGCAGCAGGAATCCGGCGCCCATGCTGAAGAAGAACAGCGATGGAACGCGGCTGCGGGCTTCGGGAATCTGAAAATAAAGGACGGCCGCGAGCAAAATGACGAGCGCGCTCAGCAGGTAGAAGATGCCCGGGATCCAGTGTCCCTGGTGGTAGAGATAAGGCCAATCGTCGGTCGTCACGGCTACGGCGGTGACCGCGACTTCGGGCGAGGCGAGAAACGCTGGACGGCGGTCAGCGGCAAACTGGCGCAATCGCGGATCGGCGGCCAGGCTGGCTTCGACCTGTCCTGAGGGCGAAATGGCAAAGCAGGTGGCAGCCGCGGTGTAACTGGAAGGCGCGAGGAAAACCACCGGAGGTTTCGCGAAAGTGCGGGTCAGCATTTCGGCCAGGCGTCGTCCCACAAAAGAATGATTGATCTGGAACTTGAGGAACAGAACGCCGCCGGGCGCGAGCAGCGCGCGAGCTTCGCGGAAGGACTCTTCGGTGTAGACGAAGTTGTCGAGGCGCATGTTGGAATAGTCGGAGAGCTGAGTGTGGGAATCGAGCAATCCGAAAAGGATGAGGTCGTAACGGGCAGTAGTGCGCTTCATGAAGGCGCGGGCGTCGGTGAGGTGAGCGGAGACCCGCGGATCGTCATAGGGATGCTCGGGGTGGCGGCGGCCCAGGGCGAAGATTTTGGGATCGATTTCGACGGCATCGACGGCGCGGGCCTGATGGCGCAGAGCGGCGGCCACGTCATTCCCGGTGCCCGAACCGACAATCAGGACGCGCGGGTTCGGGGATGTGAAACGGAAGGGTAGATTGTAGGGATTCTCGTCCGGCGCCTCGGTCAACAAATGGGGGTGACGAGCCAGAAAGTCGGGAGAGAGATTCACGGTGATCTGGTAGCCGGTGTGGTTGACGCGAATCTGGGTGTCGAGAAGTTCGCCATCGGGAAGATACTGATCTTCGACTTCGATCTGCTGGTAGGGAGTCCAAAGGTTGAAGTGGTGCGGAGTGGAAGGATCGAAGAGCAAAAGCACGACGGGCAAGACGGCAGCGGCGAGCCAGATGCGGTATCGCTCCGGTTGGATTGCAGCAGCGCCATACCCGCCAGAACGATGGTGAACCAGACCGCCGGGGGCAGAGCCAACCAGGACACGGCAAAGAATGCGAGGATGCCGACCAGACTACCGGCCAGATTCCAGGAGTAGCCATAAAGCGTGCGCGGGGCCAGTTCGATCTGGCGGCTTACGGTTTGTCCGATGGGGATGAAAATGTAAGTGATGAGTAAGAGCAGAATGGCGGTGACCGCAACGGCCAGAAGAAACCCCGAGGTGTGCTGCGCGGCGCGGGTGGCCCATATTTCGATGTCCTGCGCGGCGCCGAGGTATTGCGAGAGGGTCTCCATGACCTGCGGGCCGCGCCAGGGCAGACGAACGATGGCAATCAATCCAACGAGAGCGGTGGCAGCGGTCTGCCAGCGCGGGCGTTGGCGAGCCAGAGCGCAGCCCAGTCCGAAGCCGAGAAAACAGAGCAGCAGCGCCAGGTTCTTGACATAAGCAAACACGCGGACTTCGGTGGCGACCCAGCGGATGAGGGCGAGTTCCGCGAAGAGGGTGAGCGCGCTCGCCAGAAACAGGGTGGAGAGATTCCAGGGGCCGGGCAGGTCGGAGGCCTGGGCGCGCGGCTTGGGCTTGATTAGACGG
The DNA here is from genome assembly GCA_963794365.1 of uncultured Acidobacteriaceae bacterium. GTDB lineage: Bacteria > Acidobacteriota > Terriglobia > Terriglobales > Acidobacteriaceae > Acidiflorens. The sequence goes on along the minus strand of CAWCDV010000020.1, from coordinate 39,690 downwards.
TAGCCGACCAGGAGCGCGGCCGCCAGGATGAAGCCCAGGATGCGCAGGGACATGGGGAACCCGTCGAGAAAAGTGCGGAACAGAATAACACGCGACACATCCACACCGAGCGCAGCGAAGGACCTGTGCAATGGCGCGGCAACTTCTTCTTCTCGAAACCAATTGCTTCTGCCCGCTTCGTTCCAATTTCGATTCCCTAATTGACAGAGTTTGCGCCGGGCATTAGCTTGAACTTCAAACCACACCAATTAAAGGAGAAACCAACCATGTCATCGAGATCGCTCGTGAAGACTATTGTCACCCTGATGTTCGTGCCTTGCGCTTTAGCTGTCGCCGTTGCCCAGATGCCCAATCCCTACGGCTTCAGCATCAGCTTGGAGAATGCCAGGAAAGCGGCCATGCCGGCGCTCGCGGAAGCAACGAAGAACAACTGGTCCATGGCGGTGGCGGTCGTCGACCCCGCAGGGAATCTGGTTTATTACGAGAAGATGGACAATACCCAACTTGGAAGCGCCAACGTCGCGATTGACAAGGCCCGCTCCGCTGCCCTGTTCAAGCGGCCGACGAAGGCGTTCCAGGATGCACTGGCGGCAGGTGGGGACGGCCTGCGCATTCTCCGACTGCAAGGCGCAACCCCGGTTGAGGGCGGCATTCCGCTCGTCAGCGACGGCAAGATTGTGGGAGCGATTGGCGTTTCGGGCGGCACCAGCGCGCAGGACGGCCAATGTGCCAAGGCGGGAGCCGATGCGCTCAAGTAAGGGTCAAGACGGCAATTCAAGGCTCTGACGTGTATTTGCGGAACACGCCATTAGCAGGCGAGCTGGTCGCGGGTTAGTTTCAGGCCGGTCAGGTTGCCGAGGATGGTGACGGCGATCTGCTCGGTGCGGAAAAATTCCTCGGCGGTTTGCTGCAGGTCGTCGATGGTGACGGCTTCGATGCGTTCGATGAGTTCGTCGAGGCCGTAGAAATGGTCGTAGTACATTTCCTGGCGGGCGAGGTTCGACATGCGCGCGGTCGAGGATTCGAGCGAGAGCATGAGGCTGCCTTTGAGCTGATCCTTGGAGCGGCGCAGTTCTTCTTCGGGGACGGGGGTGGTTTTCAGGTTGCGGAATTCCGCGACGACGCACTCGACGACCTTGATGGCCGACTCGCGCGAGGTGCCGGCGTATACGCACATGGAGCCGGTGTCGCGGTAGGGATTGAGGTCGCTGTAGATGGAGTAGGCGAGCCCCTGGCGCTCGCGAATGTTCTGGAACAGGCGCGAGCTCATGCCGCCTCCGAGCAGCGTATTCAGGATGTAGGATGCGTAGCGGCGTTCGTGGGCCATGGGATGCGAGGGGACGCCGATGCAGATCTGGACCTGCTCGAGCGACTTCTTGTTGCGCAGGTTGATGCGCGAAAAAGTTTTGGGCGGGGGCGAGTGCAAGCCGTTTTTCGCCGGTTTCACGTGTTCGAAATATTTCGCGACGAGTTCGACAAAGTGCTTGTGGTCGAGGTTCCCGGCAGCGCTGACGATGAGATTGCCGGGAGCGAAGTGGTGTCCATAGAAGCGGGAGACCACGGGGCGCTCGAATCTTCTTACGGTTTCGCGCGTGCCCAGGATCGGCAGGCCGAGGGCGTGGTCCTTCCAGAAACTCTGGGTAAAGATTTCGTGGACGAGGTAGTCGGGATTGTCCTGATCCATTTTTATTTCTTCGAGGATGACGCCGCGCTCCTTCGCGATATCGCCGGCATCGAAGACGGGATGAAGAACGAGATCGGTGAGGACATCCATGGCGAGCGGAAGATGCTCGTCGAGGACCTTGATGTTGAAGCAGATGCATTCCTTCGCCGTGAAGGCATCCATGTTGCCGCCGATCGAATCGACTTGGCGGGCGATGGCTTCGGCGGAGCGGGTCTCCGTGCCCTTGAACACCATGTGTTCGATGAAGTGGGAGATGCCGTTCCATTCCGAATCTTCGTCGCGCGAGCCGGACTTGAGCCAGATGCCGATCGCGACGGAGCGGATGTGGGGCATCTGCTCGGTGATGACAGTGAGGCCGTTCGGCAGGATCTGACGACGAATGCTGCGGGTTTCTTTTACCATTAGTTTCTTACCTATGAATTTCCAGTATGACGTTCGTATCCGAGTATGAAATTCCGGGGCGGGTTGCTTCGTTACTATTCTCCCACAATCCGAGGCGAGGCGACGGCGGTTGGGGATCATCTTTTCTTTTGTTTAACTTGCGGCGATTCGTCGGCATCGTCATTTCGGTATTCCACGCAGTTACTAAGTAAACGGCAACGCATCCACGTTCTCACTTTTCGATAAGCCGACTTTCGTTATACTCTGCTACTCTGCGTGGTGAAGAGGCGGGAACGAAGAGGCGGCAACCAGCGATTCTACGAGTGACCCCACATGGCCGAACAGAAGCTCCGCGTCCACTTTGGCGACTATCTGGGCAAAGCCGAAGTGGTTATCTATTTCGTTCTTGCGGTGTTGCTTTTTGTAACGGCGCTCGCGACGATTGCCAACGCCGGCAAAATGCTATGGGAGGGCCTCGCTCACTGGACGATTGCCGCCGAGACACTGGTGGTGTTGGACCAACTGCTGGTTGTGCTGATGCTGGTGGAGATTCTGCATACGGTGCGCATTTCCATCCACTCGCATTTTCTGGTTACCGAACCATTTCTTGTGGTGGGCCTGATTGCCTCGATTCGGCGCGTCCTGGTGATCACCCTGGAAGCGGCCACCCTCACAAAAGGTGGGACGTGGTCGGCCGAGGGTGCGAGCATATTTCGAGCTAGCATGACCGAGCTTGGCTTGTTGGGTCTGCTCATCCTCATTTTGGTATTTTCCATTACGCTTTTGCGCCGGTTCGCTCCTGCCCCGAAAGACATTGAAAGCTAAAGACACGCTTGGCTGACCTTCTCATGGAAAGTTGAGCGGCCGGAGTCGCCGCCGCTCGATTCCTGTGTTTTACGGATTACACTCAGAGACGGGCGAGAGCCTGCCCTGAGCTTGCCGAAGGGACGCCCGTCGCTCCACAGGCGGCCAAAGTGCGCGGCCAAATGCAAAGCCAGCCATCCAATTCGCTGCTCGGACTTGACTTGCAGGAGCTCACGAATCTTGCGACTGGGTCGGGGCAACCTGCCTACCGGGGCCAGCAACTATTCGATGCGGTATATCGGCAAAAGCTCGATCGGCTGGATCAGGTCTCGACGCTGCCGCTCGAATATCGCGCTCGTCTGGCGGAGGAAGGCTGGGGAGTGGGGTTTCCGGGGATTGCGCGCAAGTTTGTTTCGAGCGATGGCACGGTGCGGTATCTGGTGGAACTGGCCGACGGGGAGACGGTGGAGACGGTCTGGATGCCGGAGGGAGATGGCGGCGAGAGTCGGCGACGGCAGCGAAGCGGGCGACGAGATCGAGGCGGACATCGGTGCAGAACGTGTGGTAGCGGGGCCTCGCCCCGCCGGACGGGGCCCTTCGGCTCCGCTCAGCCAATCCGCCCCGTCACCACACTGAGTGCACCGGGCCACGATCTGCGTATCGAGCCAGGTGGGATGTGCGGTGAATTGCAAGTTCTGCTTCACGGCGCTGCTCGGGGTCAAGCGCAATCTGGAGGCGGGAGAAATCGTTGGGCAGATCGCGGCGGTGCTGCGGGAGCAGGGAGTTGAGCCTCCGCTGCAGCGCGTCAACATCGTGTTCATGGGCATGGGCGAACCTTTTTTGAACTATGACAACTTCATGAAGTCGGTGCGGCTGCTGGTGGAGGGCGTAGGAATTCCGGAGTCGCGGATGACGGTGTCGACGGCGGGGATCGTGCCGCGGATTCATGATTTCGGGCAGGAGGCGCTGCGTCCGAAGCTGGCGATTTCGCTGAATGGGTCGAATGACGAGTTGCGCAGCGCAGTGATGCCGCTGAACCGGAAGTGGAACCTTGAGGAACTGATGAAAGCGGCGCGCGAGTTTCCGCTGCGGGCGCGAGAGCGGCTCACGTTTGAGTATGTGCTGCTGGCGGGAGTGAATGATGCTCCGGAGCAGGCGCGCGAGGTGGTGGAGTTGGTGCGGGGCATAAGGGCAAAAATTAATTTGATTGCGCTGAATTCGGGGACGGAGTTGCCGTACCGCACGCCGGAGCCAGAGCGGGTGCTTGCTTTCCAGCGGATTCTGGTGGCGGCGGGCATTCCGACATTCGTGCGGCGGCCGCGCGGGCGCGACATTTTTGCGGCGTGCGGACAGTTGAAGAGGACGGTGGATGTGGCGACAGGGGCATGATGCGCCCCTGAAGGGGTGACCGATTTCGGAGGATGTGCGGTATCGCTGAAGCGATACCCTGATACGGAACTCGGCGATGCTGAAGCCTTAGCCAATCGCCGCGGCTTGCCTACGAGCATTGCGCGAGCCCGATCGACCTTGCGCAACCGAACGACCGGGCAAAACGGAATGAACTCGGACGTTGTTATTGCGGCGCGCTCCGGATCTTGCGCGGACCGTGAGTGTGGCCTTCATCTTCAGCCGATCGGAATAGGTCAGCAACTTCTCCACGCTCACCTTGGATATCTTGCCTCGCGTCAGGTTGCTGACCGACGGCTGATATTCGTCGAGAATCTCAACCAATTGGCTCTGTGTGTAACCCCGCTTCTCGATTTCCCGGAGAATAGCGTCGAGCAGCGTCGCCTTGATCTTCAGCGCCGACGCTTCCGAACGCGACAAGCCGAGATCGTCGAATACATCCCCCTTCGTGATGTGGCTTGGCCTATTTTCGGACTTCACCTGTTTTTCTCCCCTTGAATACGGTTTAGAACCTGTTTCAGCCGAGCTCGCGCAGTCGCGACATCTCGCTTGTCCGTCCTTCGGCTCTCCTTTTTGAAGCAGTGCAGCACGTGGATCACGCTGCCAATCTTCGTTAAATAAACTACTCGGTACCAAGCCCGCTCATCCGATTCCTTGAGTTCCCAGACACCTTTTCCGATGGACGCCATTGATCGCGTTTCGCACGCCGGAAACTCACCGTTCTGTAGCCTGCGCAAAGAGTAGCCCAGGCCCAGTTTCACGTCTCTCGGGAATCCGCTCAGAACTTCCTTCGAATCTCCCTCCCAGTGAATCTCTGCCGGTGTGCGCCGAACGTCCTTCACGCTGGTGTGATTATACAATTTATACTATAAGATGCAAGTAGCGAAGTTTCACAGTTTCAGGTTTTAGAGTTTCCAAGAAAAGGCATGCGTCGTTGAGGGAAAGCTTTGAAACTTTGAACTTCACGAACTGCTGCGCGCCGCGGCCCGGTTGGGCACGCCAAACGACGAGCGGTTTGCAGAATTTGTCGCAACCCGCAGTTCCATTCGGAAAGCGGGGTTGCCGGGAGTCAAAGGCTGCAAGAGACGGCCGCGATGTTCTTCGAGGATGCGGCAGCAGGCGCTCAGCGAAAGGCTAGAAGGCCTGTTCTCCCCTTGGGAGTCGAACACCGACGCGAACGAGAGTGGCTGGGAAGAGGGATCGTAAGAAGAGAAGTCAACCAGGACGAAGTTACCCTGGCTGTGCGTGCGAACGAGCAGGGTGGAGTTTATTTCGCGATTGAGATGGGCGCTAATCTGTCCGGCAAGGTGCAGGCAGACGTGGAGAATCTGGTTGGAGTCGGCGAGCACAAGCGGAAGCGAAGGAGCGAGTTCGAGGCGGATGGAACTCGCCTCCGCCTCCAGTTGGGGAGCAAGCAGGCGGGCGGCGGTTTGCAACACGGAGTTGACGTCGATGGCGGCAAGCTTGACCGGAGCCTGACGGGCAAAAGTGAGCAGGCTGGCAACCAGCGCGGTGGTGCGGCGCACCTGCTCGCCGATTTGCGCGGCTTGGAATTGTTCCTGAGGCGGCAAGGTGGACGCACTGAGCAGGTCGGAGTATCCCAGCATGGCGGTGAGCGGGTTGTTGATCTCGTGGGCGGCTCCGCCCACCAACTGGCCGAGCGAGGCTAGCTTCTCGGACTGAATGAGCTTTTCCTGCAAATCCTTGAGGTCGTCGAAAGAACGGCGGGACCTTTCGAGAAGCCGCGAAAGCTCGTCCCGGAGCAGGCGCTGCCGCCAGAGAACCACGATGCCCATCAGGACCATGGTGAAAAGACTCACGGTAATGCGGAAGGCCTTGACCGCAGGCGGAAGCGTTGGGTCCAGTTCGGAGTGCAAGACGGCCCAGAGGAGGCTGAACAGAGCGAGCATGCTCAGGCGAGTGATCCAGACGCCGAGCAAAGGCCGCGACGGCTTGGAGTTGGACAGATTGAGGCGGAGCGCGAGCAAGGGAGCCACCGCCATCCAGGCTATGGAAACGGTGAGCGGGATGTCGTAGATGCTGCCGCTATAGTAGAGCTTGTGACCGATGGCCCAGTTGGCGACATAGGAACTGGAGGCGTAGAGTGCACTGGCGCCGAGCAACTGTCCGTAAACCTGCCGCCAGCCGCCGTCAGCGGTGTAGGCAAGGATGGCAAGCGAGCCCAGCAGCACCAGTTTTTCGGTCAGATACGCGAAGTTGAAATTCGACGCTGTAGGCCGCTTCATCGACCTGCACGGTTTGCCAGGGATGACGGTGTATACATAGATGAAGACCCACCAGATGAGCAGGAGGGCAAAGTCGAGCATGCGGATTCGTTCATCCCGCTCATCTTCCCGAAGATGAGGAAGCACGGCGAGGGCGGCGATCATGGGCACCAGATGCAGGAACAGAACAATATCGCCCAGAAATGGGTCGGGCACTTCCTGACGCTTGTAGACTTCAAAGTAATTCCACATTCCCTGGTAAGTAAGCCAGAAGAGCATCCCCACGCTCATGAGAATCCAGAAGAGCCGAGTGTGCGAACGTGGGGCAGCGCGAGCGCGAGGTGTTGGGCAGGAAGGCGGCGGTGGCGACCAGCAGGAGAGCGCCCTGGATGAGGTCGCTGGCAATGGTCAGAGCCTCGCCTCTGGGCATGAGCAGAGACGCCGCCGTCTGCGCGAGAACCAGCGCGATCAGCAGAGAGACCCAGAGTTTAGTGCGTGCGGCCAAGGCAGACTTCTCCGAACCCCATTCTAGAGCGTGATTCGGGCTTGAGCTGGTTACTAAAGTAACCTTCAGTGGCAACCGTCAGCAGTGAGAATTCGAGAAGTGAGAAGCTCATGGAGTTTAAACTGAGATTGCCTTTAGAATTAGGCGCTTAACCTTGGAATTAGGCGCTTAACGACCTACGAGAATCTCTTGTGCCTGGATGATCCCTCGATACCGCGATCTATGGCGCTTCCGGGCGCCGCTCAGTGCGGGCGAAATCCGGCGCACCGAGCGCTGGCTGGCGTCGGCGCGGGTGGCGCTGACGATTGCGGCGGTGCTTGCCCTTTGGATGGAGCCGGCGCGCGGCTTCGTCTATTCGCGCTTGGCTGTACTGGCTGCTGCTCGGTGTACTTCGTGCATGCGGTGGTGGTGATGTTGCTGGTGCGCTTCCGGCCGCAGTCGACCAACGCTTTTCGTCTGGTGGTGCACGGGGTGGACATCCTCTGGCCGGTGCTGATTTCCTTGTTCGCGACGGCGCAGCGGGGGCCATTCTTTCTGTTCTTCGTGTTCGTGATGGCGGCGGCGGCCTATCGCTGGGGGCTGTGGGAGACGGTGGGCACGGCGACCGCCGCGGTGGCACTGCTGGAGGTGGAAGCCTTCGCCGTGCGAGCTGGACTGGAACCGGCGGCGGATCAGTGGCTGCGCGTGGTGCATCTGCCGCGGCTGGGTGTGAGCGTGCGCGAACTGGATCCGCAACAACTGTTCATGAGTTCGGTGTATCTGATTGTGCTCGGATTCTTGCTCGGCTACATGTCGGAGAACCAGAAGAAGGTGCGGGCGGAGCGCGCCGTGATCATGCGCGTTCTCAGTTCGACGCGAGTGGAAGCGGGACTGACCGGGACCATGCAGCAGGTTCTTGGGGAAGTCATGAACATCTATGGCGCGTCCCGGGTGCTGAGTGCCTCGCAGGAAAGGCACAGTTACCGGGTATTTCTTGCGGAGATGAATCGTGGCGAGAGGCGGCGAAGCGCTGCATTGGCGCGAGGCTTCGCCGGAAAGCGAAAAGGCGTATCTGTTCGAGTCGCCCGCGGACGCGATTTATGCGTCGCGCAATGACAAACTGACCAGACGGTTTTCAATACGGTGCTGCTGGATCGTGACGGAAGGCGGCTGCGCGATGAAAGCACGGGATTTCTGGATGCGTTGGCGCGAGTGGAAAAGTTTGACGTGATGGTTTCGGTGGGTTGGTCTTCGGGAGGCGAGTGGTCGGGCCGTGTCTTCCTGTTCGATCCAGAGATGATGGGGGAGCCCGAAGACGAATTGCGGTTTCTGCAGGAGTTCGCGCAGCAGGTGGGTCCGGCGATCTACAACGTGTACCTGATGCGACGGCTGCGGGAGCGGGCGGGGGCGCTGGAGCGGGCCCGGTTCGCGCGCGAACTTCATGATGGAGCGATTCAATCGCTGATCGCGGTGGAAATGCAGTTGGATGTGCTGCGGCGCCAGTCCGGGAACGCAGGCGCCGGTGGTGAATAGGAGCTGGGGCGGATCCAGAAACTGCTGCGGGAAGAAGTTCTGAAATTGCGCGAACTGATGCAGGCGATGAAGTCGTTCGAGGTGAATGCGGACCGGCTTCTGGGTTTCATTTCCGACACGGTCGAGCGCTTCCGGCGGGAGACGGGAATCGCAGCGGAGTTCGTCAGCGAAGTGGAGCGGGTGGATCTGCGCGCCGCAGAGTCTGCCGGGAACTGGCGCGCATTGTGCAGGAGAGCCTGGTGAACGTGCGCAAGCACAGTGGCGCGCACCATGTGCTGGTGCGGCTGGCGCAACGGGCGGGCAATCTGCAACTGACGGTCGAGGACGACGGCAAGGGATTTTCTTTTTCCGGAAGGCTGTCGGATGCCGAACTGGAGACGACCGGCAAGGGGCCGGGGGTGATCCGGGAAAGAGTCCGCCTGCTGGCAGGCCGAACTCACGATAGAATCGACTCCGGGGCACGGCGCACGGCTGGAAGTACGGATCCCGCCGGCGAGAAAGGCAAATCATGGATAGGCCAGCAGTGGAAAGGCCAACGATGGACAAACCAACCACGGATAAACGAACCCATCCCATACGCATTGTGATTGCCGACGATCACCCCATTTTCCGCGACGGGCTCCGGCGTCTGCTGGAATCGGAACAGGATATGAAGGTGGTGGGCGAAGCTTGCGACGGCTTCGAGGCGGTGAAATTGGCGGCAGAGATTAAGCCCGACATTCTTCTGCTCGATCTCGCCATGCCGCACCACACTGGGCTGGAAGCGCTGCGCGACCTGAACACCCGCGCGGGCGGGGCCGGGACCGGTGCGCATCATCCTGCTGACCGCGGCGGTGGAAAAGAAGCAGATGGTGGAAGCGTTGCAACTGGGAGCGCGCGGCGTGGTGCTGAAGGATTCCGCCACCCAACTGTTGCTCAAGAGCATTCATGCCGTGATGGGTGGAGAGTATTGGGTAGGGCGGGACAGTGTCTCGAATCTGGTGCAGTACCTGCGCAACCTCATGCAGAGTACGAACGAGGAAACGAAACAGAAGAAATTCGGGCTGACGCCGCGGGAACTGGAGATCGTCTCCGCCGTGGTCGCGGGCTATGCCAACCGGGAAATCGCCGAGTACTTCAAAATCAGCGAGGATACGGTAAAGCACCACCTCAGCAATATCTTCGACAAACTTGGGGTTTCCACCCGCCTGGAACTGGCACTGTTCGCGGTGAATCAGGGACTTCCCTTGAAAACTATTTTGTAATCAACAGGTTGGTTGGAACTGGGAAAATGAGACACGGCACAATAGTGCACACATATGGCACAATAGTGCCACTAAAGGTCACTGGAGTGCTATTGGCTAAGAGGTAAGATTAACGATATTTTAATAGCACGGCGGCGAACTTCTGTCCTGAGGAATAGTGAAGTTAGGGACGGGTCGTCGATTGGGGGCAAATAGTGATCAAAGCATTCCGTCAACTTTGGGTTGAGGAGAACGGTCAAGACGTCGCTGAATACGCGGTCATGCTTGCTGTCATCCTAGTGATCGTGATTGGCACGGTCCGACTGATCGGCGGCAACGCCAACAACGTGTTTTCGCAAGTCGCAAAGCAGCATAGCGCAATTAAATCCGCACACGAGCCCCGCTGCGTCTGGCAGCGGGCTTCCCCTGATTTTTTTCTGCCGCTTCTTTCCCGCTCCAGACTACCTGCGCGCAATGATCGAGGCTTAATAACTCTTGGTCCAGCTTTTGGCTGCTTCACACTGGTGCTAGTGAGGACGCTAGAGCGCGTGCCGGACCGCACTCCCGTGCTCTAATACAGTCAGAAGCTAAAAGCTAAAAGCCGCCTTACTGCCCCGAGGGCGTTGCCGCTGTTTTCTCCTGGCCCGGGGCCGCTTTTTCTGGGGTGCCAAACCTGGTGAGGAACGGGAAGAAGGGCGTGACTTCAAACGGCATCTTCTCGGCTGCGGTGGTGATGGCGACCGGCTTGGTCTTGATCAATTCGAGTTGATTGTTCCACGGGTCAACCTTCACCCGGCCGCCGAGGGGAAGCGCTGCGATCTGGTCGACCTTCTTGGGATCGAATTGCGGAGAGGCGGTCATCAAAGTCGACATCCTGGTGGCGTTGCCATTGAGCAGGCTGTCGCCCAGGTGCGCCCGAATCAGGTTCTTCAGCTGCTGGCGCCCGGGCCTGGACCGCCTTGAGGAACAAGCCGGCGTTGCTCAGCTTGTCTTTGTAGGGCGAGCTGTTGAGCAGTTCCATGGCTTTCTTGTCGGCGGCTTCTTCTTCGCCGCGATCGCGAGCGAAGTCCATGCGCTGGAAGGTGCGCTCGTCGGGAAAGAACATGCGGTCGTTGAAAGCGAGTTTGGTGTCGAGGTGATGGCCGAGCGACGATGTGCGCCAGTTCGTGGGTAAGAATCATGGCCAGCGACGCTTCGTCGGGCAGCACGTCGATCATGCCGCGGCTCACGACGATGGTATGGCCGATGGTGAAGGACTCGAGCGGCGTGGTCATCAGTACGCGGCATCGCACCTCGGGTTGAATGTCGAGGTTATTGGTGACCATCACATTGTTGAGGACGGTCTGGAGCACCTTGTCGATTTCGCCTTCCGGCGCGATCAGGCCGATCTGCTGCAGGCGGTCAATAACGTTGATTTCAGCCTGACGTTCCCAGGCGCGCTGGGCTTCGAGGGGCGTTGCGTCCTGGGCCTTCTGACTCTGGTCCTGGACCGACTGCGGGGCGTCGACGGTGATCTCGGTGAACTCGGAGTTGCGGCGGAGATCCTTCAGGTTGTAACCCCAGAGCCGCGTCTGCGCCTTGTAATCAAGCGTCTGACCCAGGCGATATTTCAGGTCGGACTCCTCGGAATAAATCAGCGAAGGCAGCCAGACGCCGCCGGGGCGGAGGTTCTGCCGCCAACTGTCAAAGTGCAGGTAATAACTGGCTCGCGGATGAGGATAGTAAGTGCCATTGAAGCGGACGATGTTGAAGCCCTGGTCTTCGATCCAGATGCGGCCGAGGAATCGGCCCTTGCCCGCGTCTTTCTTGGGGGCAACGTCGACCACGATGCAACGCACCTCGCCGAGAAACTCGCGGCGGACGAACGTGAAGTCGTAATACTTGCGCTGAAAATCCTGATCGAGGACCACCATCTGGGCAAATCCCAGAGGCAGGAACTTCATGGAATACACGTTGCTCAGCTTGTTGAGCATGCGCTTGCCCAGGCCGGCCGTGGTGGGCGTATAGAAAGCGCGGTCATCGGTGCCCTCGCTCATGTCCAATCGGCCAAGGAAGTACACGTCGCTGGTGGGGACGGGAGCGTCGATTTCTTTGTCTTCCTTCAGATTCTGGAGATAGGTTTCTACCAGGGGATGCAGTTGCTTCATCTGGGCCATGAAGAAATGTTCGCGCTCCACCGCCCGGTCGATAACCTGGTCGAAGCTGCCGCTGGCGGCGACGGCCTGTTGGCTGGCGGCGTCGCGGGTGGAGAGTTGGGGTTCGGACGGGTCTGCGCGGCGTAGTCTGGGCGAACGAGGTCTGGACGGACAAGGTCTGGACGAAGAAAGTCTGGACGAAGAAGGTCTGGACGAACAAGGTCTGGACGAACAGGGACGCGGCGCAGCAGACCAGGGAGAGCGCAAAGCGTGCGAATCGGGAGCGCAACATTTTCGTTTGTTTCATTTTGTCTTTTTATTCTTTATTATTATCTATGATGCGAGTTGTCTATGACGCGAGTTGGAACACGATGTGCAATACCGCCTCGGAATCAGTGGGGTGGCCGTCTCTCAGGGCGGGCTTGAACTGAATTTGTTCCGCGGCGCGAACCGCCGATTCGTCCAGTCCATGGCCGAGACCGCGCACCACTCTCACCACGCGAATCTGCCCGGTCGCTGAAAAGACGACCTCGAGCAGCACCTCGCCCTCAATCTTAAGGTGTCGCCCTTCATCAGTGTAAACCGGATGGGGCTTAAAGGTGATCTCGGCGGGCAAGGTTTTGACCACGGGTTCGGCGGTCTTGGCTTTGGGTTGAGCGGTTGACAACGTCGGTGTCTCCGAACGAGCCTTGGCGAACCGCAGCGCGCGAGGTAACAACCGTGCCGGTACTGTCGCCGGTAGCGACGCCGCTGCCAAAACCGGTGCTCGCGACCACCCCGCGGGCGCCATGCGATCCGCCGGTGCCGTTGCCATAGCCTGGGCCGGAGGGCATATCAAACGAGCCCGCCTGCGCGATCGTAATCGGGCGGCCGTGATTATCCGATGCGGGCACGCCGTTGGGATCGCCGAAGCCGCCGGTTTGCACTTTCTGCGGTGCGGCCGCCATGGTTGGTGTAGCCGAGCTTCCGGTGGAGAACACATTCGTTTTGACCGGCGGCCGGGGAATCTGCGCTTTCATGTCCGGCAGAGGTTCTTTGCTGGCACTCAGCGTTACCTTAGGCGCCTGGTCCTCGGGAACTGGAGACTTTTTCCGCGGGACATCTGGCGGAACGCGCAGAGCTTCGGGCCGCGGCGTTACCGGTTCGACGATCTTTGGCGCAGGAGCGGGAAAATTCTTGACCGGCGCCGGCGCCTGCGGAACCGGCGGCGGAGTGCTGACCAGGCTGACGAAGTGGTAGTCGTGCACCGGCATCACCAGAACTTCGGGGTAGGCGACGGCCATAATCACGAACAGCGCCATCACCAGCGACTGCATGCCATAACTGAGAACGAACCTTCCCCAACGGGTGCGAGGCTCGGGAAGAAGGCCTAGGGTCAATTGTTGCGAAGCCTGGGAATCCATGTACAGCACCTCATGTAGCTACTGCATAGCGCTTGCCAAAAGAAGTGGTCAATCCCACAAACCGGCATTTTGAAGACCACGGGAGACGGGCCAAAGGACGACACTTCTGAACCGTGAAGTGCACGCCAAAGGCCATTTTCAACGAAACCTGTCCACATTTAAGATGCTGCTCAGGGGGCCACTTACATGGGGGAGAAACTATTTTAACAGACCGGACCCCACCTGCAAAGTTTTTCCTATTTTGAATCGGGAAAATCTTAGTAAGAAGTCGGAAGATTTTACCCCGAACGCGGGCAGGTCTGAAGTCACCATTCTCGGCGGCCATGCCAGAGACGCGCAATTCGTGGCATCTCTTGATCGAAGATCAGCATCAAACCCGCCGGAAAAAAGCATCCGCCCCGCACCGCACCGCTACTCTTCTTCTTCGTCGATCTTGATTCGGAGGGACTTGAGAAACTTCAGATCCTGGTCGCTGATCTTCAGTTCGGCATTGGTGCTGAGCGTGGAGACCAGAGAAGCCTTGTCGGTAGTGTGTTCGCCCTGCTTGCTGACGCCGATCGTAGCTTCGAGAACGAGGAAAATGTCGTAGCCGCCTTCCTTGATGCGGGCCACGACTTCGGCGATCGATTCGGAATCGGACAGAGACTCGTTGATCGCTTCGCCGAGTTCTTTCATGAGTTGTTTCAGTTGCTGATCCACGAATCCCCCTGGAATCGGACGCCGCTGATGGGGGACATCACACTTGGTAGTGACCCCGCCCACCGTCATTGTACGCCCGGTCGCTGTTAAAATCGAATCATGATCGACGGCCGGGCAGTCGAAAAAATCAAGCTCATTTTCCGACTGGCCTTCCAGTGGCTGGAGCGCAGCCGGACGGGCCGGGCGCTCCTGGCCGGGTTCCGCGCCACCGCGCATTCTTTTGGGGGAATGCTGCACCAACTCTGGCTGGAAGTGGCCGGATTTACGTTCTTGGCGATGGCCGGAGTCGGGGCCATGGCCGGCGTGCGAGAGTATGGGAAGTACCAGTCTGGCCACGCGACTGGACCAGGCCGGTTGGTCCTCGCAGTATGCTTCACGGTGTCATTCACTTGGTTCGGGTTGAGTTCGTTCTGGCGGGTAAAGAGAAAAGCTAAAGCCAAAAGCTAAGAGCGCAGAAGCCAAAGCGAAAAGCGAACGAGCAGAAGAAGGGCAGGACTACATGACTGAACTCAAGACGGCCGAATCCGCAACCAAGCGGGAAGCTCGCCTCCCGATCCAAGAGACCTCTTCTCATATCGCCGTAAGTCCCCTCTACACGCCCACGGATCTTGCGGCGTGGGACTACGACCGCGATCTGGGATATCCCGGAGAGTTCCCGTACACGCGCGGCGTGCAGGCCACGATGTACCGCGGCCGCCTGTGGACCATGCGGCAGTACGCGGGCATGGGCGATGCCGAAGAGTCGAACAAGCGCTACAAGTATCTGCTGGCCAACGGGACGACCGGGCTCTCGGTGGCCTTTGATTTGCCGACGCAGATTGGCCTCGATTCCGACAATCCGCTGGCCGTGGGAGAAGTCGGCAAAGTCGGCGTGGCCATCGATTCGATCGAAGACATGCAACGGCTGTTCGATGGCATTGACCTGACCAAGATTTCAACATCGATGACCATCAATGCCACGGCGTCGATTCTGCTGGCGCTATACGTGGCCGTGGCGCGGCGACAGGGAAGGGACATTCGCAAGCTCTCCGGCACGGTGCAGAACGATGTGCTCAAGGAGTACATCGCGCGCGGAACCTATATTTATCCGCCGCAGCAGGCGATGCGCATCATCACCGACGTTTTTGCCTGGACGAACGAGAACGTGCCGGAGTGGAACACGATTTCGATCTCGGGCTATCACATGCGCGAGGCGGGATCGACGGCGGTGCAGGAAGTAGCCTTCACGCTGGGCAACGGCATTGCCTATGTGGAAGCGGCGATTCGGGCGGGCCTCGACGTGGACAAGTTCGCGCCGCGGCTTTCGTTCTTCTTCAACGCACATAGCAACTTCTTGGAGGAGGTCGCGAAGTTCCGCGCCGCGCGCCGGATGTGGGCGAAGATCATGCGCGACCACTTCAAGGCGAAGAATCCAAAATCGTGGATGCTGCGCTTCCACGCGCAGACCGCCGGTTCCACGCTGACGGCGCAGCAACCGGAGAACAACATCGTGCGCACGGCGATCCAGGCCATGGCGGCGGTGCTGGGTGGAACGCAGTCTCTGCACACCAATTCGTTTGACGAGGCGCTGGCGCTGCCCACCGAAGCGTCGGCGCGGATCGCGCTGCGCACGCAGCAGGTGATCGCGTTTGAATCGGGCGCGCCGCAGACGGTCGATCCGCTGGCGGGATCGTATTACGTCGAATCGCTGACCAGCGAAATCGAGAAGCGCGCCGTCGATTATCTGGAAAAAATCGAAGCCATGGGCGGCATGCTCAAGGCGATCGAACGCGGATACGTGCAGCAGGAAATCCAGAACGCGGCCTACGAATATCAACAGGCGGTCGATCGGCAGGAGGCGGTGGTCGTCGGCGTGAACCGCTTCCAGATAGGAGAAGAGAAGGCGGTGCCGATCCAGCGGATCGATCCGGCACTGGAACCGAGACAAGTGGAGCGCCTGCGAGCGCTGCGCGCCAAGCGCAATGCCGAGACCTGGCAAGCCGCCATCCGCGCCGTCGAAGACACAGCGCGCTCGGGAGAAAATCTCATGCCGCGGATACTGGCGGCAGTGGAGGCGAATGCCACCGTGGGCGAAATTTCAGACGCGATGCGCAAGGTGTATGGCGAGTACAAGGAAGTGATGGTGATTTGAGCGATCACGCCCCTGAGGGCGAAGGCTGGTTCAGTTCGCCCGTTTGTAGTCGCAGGCGATGCGGCAGGCTTCGCAGTACAGCAGGCCGTCAGTGCACAGGCGCACTTCGAGTTCGGACTGGCACAAGACGCAGAATTTTTCGCACCAGCAACGCTCTTCCACCTGTTCGCATTGGGCGCATACGATGCGCTTCAGGCCCGGTCTTGTAGACGACATGGTTAGAGTCTAGTTCGGCGGAGGCCTGGAAGGAACATAACGGAAGTCACCAAAAAGCAGATCTCAGGTGTTAGGTGTCAGGTCTCAGGAAACCCAAGTCTGGGGTCCGTTTTCCTCAGACCTGACACCTGACACCTGACCAATTGCGCCCTTCCCGCCCAGGTGTTAACTTAATCAGTTCCAGGCTCCGGCAGCCCAGCCACTGTCGGAGCGGATGTCTGACCGACGCTTGACCGAGGTTCTTCTTGTCCGTCGCTGAAACCACTCCGCCCGTCGCCCCAAAAAACGTCCGCAAGACCGCACTGAACGCCGTCCATCGCCAGATGGGCGCGAAGATGGTGGAGTTTAACGGCTGGGATATGCCGGTCGAATACCCTGCGTCGATCGGGTGCGGCATTGTCGCCGAGCACATGGCGGTGCGCACGGGCGTCGGCATTTTTGACGTCAGCCACATGGGGGATATCCGCTTGGCCGGCCCCGGAGCGCTGGCCGCCGTGCAGCATATCTCGATGAATGACGCATCAAGGCTGGCGCTTGGGCAGGCGCAGTATTCGGCGTTGCTCTATCCGCAAGGCACTTTCGTTGACGACGTGATCGTTCACCGTCTGGGCGAGGACGAGTACCTGCTCGTGATTAACGCGGGCACGCGCGAAAAAGATTTCAGTTGGGTGCGCGAGAATACGCGCCAGTTTGACTGCGCGGTCGAGAATCTATCGGACGATTTCACCCAGATCGCGATTCAGGGGCCGAAGGGCGTGGACGTGCTGCAAAAGTTGACGGACCGAGACCTGAGCGCGGTGAAATTCTACTGGGTGACGCGCGGAACGGTCTGCGGCCTGAAGAATATCCTGATGGGCCGCACGGGTTATACTGCCGAAGACGGATTCGAGATTTACGTTCCAGCGGACGAGGCGACCAGCGCGCGGGTCTGGCACGAGATTCTGGCGGCGGGGAAAGAGTTTGGCGTCGTCCCCTGCGGCCTGGGTGCGCGCAACACGCTGCGCCTCGAAGGCAAGCTGCCCCTCTACGGACACGAAATCACGGACACGATCAATGTGTGGGAAGCGGGACTGGATCGTTTCTGCAAGATGGAAAAGCCGGAGTTTATTGGGCGCGCGGCCCTGGAGAAGGCGAAACCCGAGGGCCTGAAGAAAACGCTGGTCGGCCTGGAGATGGTCGATCGGGGCATCGCCCGCGACGGATACAAGGTTCTGGACGAGAGCGGACGCGAGATCGGCTACGTTACCAGCGGTTCTCCGGCGCCATTCTTGAAGAAGAATATTGCATTGGCCTACGTTCCGCCCGCGCAGGCTGCGATTGGAACGCACAGTGAAAGTCGAAATCCGCGGACAGGGCGTGAAGGCGCAGGTGGTGCCGATGCCGTTTTATAAGCGTCCGAAAAAAGCTAACGCCACAGTCGGCGGCGTCCCATCCTCGGAACCGCGCCGAGGGCGATGCCCTCGGGACAGCCGACAAGATGCCGACGCTACAAGCCAGAAGCCAGGAGCTAGAAGCCGAATGCCCTATCCAACCGACCGCAAATATACAAAAGAACATGAGTGGATCACTGCCGATGGCACGATGGGCATCACCGACCACGCCCAGGAATCGCTCGGCGACATCGTCTTCGTGGATCTGCCCAAGGTGGGCGCGGAAATCACTGCGGGCAAAACCTTGGGCACGGTGGAGTCGGTGAAGGCCGTCTCCGATGTGTACGCTCCGGTTTCGGGGACCGTCACGGGCGTGAATGAAGATCTGGCCACCTCCCCGGAAAAAGTGAACAAAGATGCGCACGGCGCCTGGATGGTCAAGATCAAGGTGAAGGATCCGGCCGAGATGAATGCGCTGCTTTCCGCGGCCGACTACGAAAAATTCGTGAGCGAAGAGGCGGCACACTAAAGGACATTGCAGAAGTTAGAGGTCAGATTGCAGAAGTTGAAAACCTTGCCCCCATCGATGACTGCTGAAGTCCGAGCCTTTCACCTCTGCAATCTGCCCTCTGACCTCTGCAATCGTTTCAGCTGCTGATTCACATCCAATTAAAGGTTCTTATGAGATATCTGCCTAAATCTCCTGCGGATCGCGCTGCCATGCTCAAGGCGATCGGGATCCGCTCCGTGGATGAGCTTTTCTCGCCGATCCCGGCCGAGTTCCGTCTGAAGCGCGACCTCGCTGTCCCGCGCCAAATGGCGGAGTCGGAAATCGTGGACTGGTTCAAACAACGCGCGACAAGAAAACGGCGAAGGCTACACCAGTTTTCTCGGCGCCGGGGCCTACTTCCATTACCGGCCGGTGGTCATTGATGCGCTGGTGCAACGCGGCGAATTTCTGACCTCCTACACGCCGTACCAGGCGGAGTTTGCGCAGGGCACGCTGCAGGCCATCTTCGAGTTCCAGACCATGATTTCCGAACTCACCGGCATGGACCTGGCGAATGCTTCGATGTACGACGGCTCGACGGGCGCGGCCGAAGCCGTGATGATGGCGGTTCGCATCACGGGGCGGCGTTCGGCGGCGATCGCGCGCAGCCTGCATCCCGAGTATCGGGAAGTGCTCAGCACCTACGCGACCCACCAGGCCATTCCGCTGAAGACGGTCTCGTTCACGGACTCGGGAACGATCGATCTGAAGGAACTCGAAAAGGCGGTGGGCGACGATACGGCGTGCGTCCTGATTCAGTCGCCGAATTTCTTTGGGACGATTGAAGACGTCGAAGCGATTGCCGAGATCGCGCACAAACGCGGAGCGCTGCTGATTGTGTCGATCGCCGAAGCGGTCTCGCTCGGAATTGTAGAGCCGCCGCGTACCGCCGACATCGTGGCCATGGAAGCGCAGTCGTTCGGAGTGCCGCTCGGATTCGGCGGTCCCTACTGCGGCGTGCTCGCCACGAAAGACAAATTCGTCCGGCAGATGCCAGGCCGCTTGGCGGGTCAGACCGTCGACAAGAACGGCAAGCGCGGGTTTGTGCTGACGCTGGCCACGCGCGAGCAGCACATCCGGCGCGAGAAAGCGACTTCGAATATCTGCACCAACCAGGCGCTGGTCGCGCTGATGGTGAACATCTTCATGACCGTGTACGGCAAGGTCGGCTTGCGGGAACTGGCGAAGCAGAATCTGGCAAAGACGGCGTATGCCGCCGACCAGCATTCAGCAAACATGCCAAGGTGCTGTTCGCGGGTGCGCCACGATTCAACGAATTCGTGGTCCAGACCAGCGAAGATCCTTACGCCATCAACTCGCGGCTGCTGGGACACAAGATCGTTGGCGGATTTCCGCTGAAGAAGTTCTATCCCGAACTCGGCAACGCGGCGCTGTGGTGCTGCACGGAATTGACGACGCGGTCGATGATCGATACCGCGCGTCGGCCTCGTCGCCGAGAGCGAGCGCTCGGTGCGAAGTATGAAGGAAGTCGAGCAGGAGGTGGCGCGATGAAGCACATGACCCGCAAAGCCACGCGCCACATCAGTCAGAACGAAGGATTGATTTTCGAGAAGTCGTCGCCCGGCAAAGCCGCCTGGAAGTTGCCGCCGCTCGATGTTCCGGAAGTAGACACGGCGAAGCTGCTGGGCAAGCAGGAGCGCAAGGATCTCGGCAATATGCCCGAGGTGAGCGAGATCGAAATCATCCGCCACTTCACCCGGCTCTCGACCTGGAATTACGCCATTGATCTCGGCATGTATCCGCTGGGCTCCTGCACCATGAAGTACAACCCGCGGGTGAACGAGTTTGTCGCGCGCGTCGAAGGCCTCGCCAACGGGCATCCGTATCAGGCGGAGAAGATTTCGCAGGGCGCGATGCGCATCATGAAGACGCTGAGCGATTGCCTGCTCGAAATCACCGGCATGGACGCGATCACGCTGCAACCGGCCGCGGGCGCGCACGGCGAACTGACCGGATTGCTCCTGGTGCGCGCCTATCACCAGTCCAAAGGCAACGCGCGCAAGAAAATTCTGATTCCCGACTCGGCGCATGGGACGAATCCGGCGACGGCGGCCACGGCAGGCTATGCGGTCGAAAATCTGAAGTCGAACGACCGCGGCATGGTCGACGTGGCGGCGCTGGCGGCGCAGATGAATGAAGACGTCGCCGCGCTGATGGTGACCAATCCGAATACGCTCGGCGTTTTCGAGCAGGAGATTCACAAGAGTCGCCGAACTCATGCACGCCAAGGGCGGCCTGCTCTACATGGACGGCGCCAACATGAACGCGCTGGTCGCCAAAGCCCGCCCGGGAGATTTCGGCGTCGATGTCATGCACCTGAACCTGCACAAGACGTTTTCGACGCCGCATGGCGGAGGCGGTCCGGGGTCGGGTCCGGTAGCGGTGAAAAAAATTCTTGAGCCGTTCCTGCCGACGCCGGTCGTCATCACCAAGCCGGATGGCACGCTGGGCTTCGAATACAACCGTCCGCAGTCGGTGGGGCGCGTGCGCGCGTTCTACGGAAATTTCGGCATGTTCATCCGCGCGCTGGCCTACATCTTCGCCAACGGCCCGGACGGCCTGCGCCAGACGACCGAAGACGCGGTGCTCAACGCGAACTACATCCGCAAGGGACTCGAAGGCGTTTACGATCTGCCCTACTCGACGCCGTCGATGCATGAAGTAGTCTTCAGCGACAAGGTGCAGTCGAAGAAGGGCGTGAAGACCATGGACCTGGCCAAACGCCTGATCGATTACGGATTCCATCCCTACACCACGGCGTTCCCGCTGATCGTGCCCGGCGCGCTGATGATCGAGCCCACCGAGAGCGAGCCGAAAGAAGAACTGGATCTCTTCATCGAAGCCATGAAGTCGATTGCGGAAGAGGTGGAAGAAGATCCGCAGTTCGTTCTCGACGCTCCCCACAACACGCGCATTTCCCGTCTGGACGACACCGCAGCGGCGCGCAAGCCGGTGCTGCGCTGGAAGCCGGAAGCTTAGCTCGTGTGGGGACGGGCGCCCTCGCGAGCCTGCCCTGAGCGAAGTCGAAGGGTCCAAGCCGAGCGCAAGCTCGGCCCCGCCGCTAGCACCGCCAAAAATGCTGCGTCCTCTAAGTTCGCGACTTAAATCTCGGATGTCATCCTGAGCGAAGCGAAGGACCTATGCAGTTTCCCGCCTGATCGGCAACGCCGGGTGCCCCATCCTTGCGCGTTTTGTGCGCAAGGGTGGGATTTCCGGGAAGCCTCAATCGTAGGATTTTTGGAACTGGCTCTCCAGCCGGGTGCCCCATCCTTGCGCGTTTTGTGCGCAAGGGTGGGATTTCCGGGAAGCCTCAATCGTAGGATTTTTTGGAACTGGCTCTCCAGCCTCCCGCAGTCGCGCGGGCTTGCCGCGTTTCTCTTGCTAGAATCACCGAAGCCCGTCCCTATGCCCGACGATCCGCCCAACTCCGCGCCTGCCCGACCAACCGCCCGCCAACTGGCCGAGTATCACTACTACGCCGCGCTCGACTTGGTTCTCGAAGGCCACCACGAGCAGGCGGTCGAAGAGTACCGGCTGGCATTGGCGGCTGATCCGAAGTTCACCGATGCGCTGCATGGACTGAGCCGGGCGCTGCAAGACCTCAACCGCCTCGACGAAGCGATCGTTGTTGCCCAACAAATCTCGGATATCGATCCCGACGACATTCTGGCGCACACCAGCCTCTCGATCCTGTATCAGAAAAAGGGAATGGTTCCCGAGGCCGAGGCGGAAGGGAACAAGGCGCGGGTGCTGGGGTGGAAGCAGCAGTTGAAGAAGGGGAGCGGTCTATGATTGGCGACTGACTTCCTCGGAAGTGACCTCAGTGCCTCGACCTCGGGTGAGCCTTCCGGCACCTGCCTTGCCTTTTGTTTTCCTAGCAAATCTTTTGGAATCATCTATTTATGGTTTCGTCACGGAAGTCAGACTTGGGGTGGGCGATCAGCTGCCCCGATACTAAAGTAAATTGAGCGGTAGTCGATGATACTGTATATGATATCATCATGGAAACGAATGAGGGAAGGTGCGGGTGCCCGATCACGACTGGGAACAGCCCTTTCGAACTGCGCGCGAAGCCGTCCGGAGGGGGGATTTCGATGAAGTCAAAAGCTCTCTCGAGGGCCTCGGGTTCTGCTTCCGGCAAGGCAGCGATCCGTGTCACTGGACCTATTACCATCCCGAGCTCAAGCAGGACCCCATCTTCCGGTACCCACGCAATTTTTATCGTCCGCATGGCGCGCGCAGGAGCTCGGACAAAATCGGCAAGCACGATCAGAGCAAGGCAAAACAGATGATTGATGCCCTTCAGTCTGTGCGGGGCGCGTCTCGGGAGGAGGAGCCGAAAAATGAGATTAAACAGAGCGGAAATGAATGACGACTATCCTGTCAGGATCTGGTTTGACGCGGAGGGTGGCGTTTACGTCGCCGAGTTTCTGGATTTGCCCGGATGCTTCGCGCCAGGCACGAGCGTCGAAGAGGCTTACCGGCGGGCTCAAGAGGCAAAAGGGGATTGGATACGTATTGCGAAAGAGCAGGGGCTTCCAATACCACCTCCCTCCAAAAGCGATGAGTACAGTGGTCGGATTTTGCTACGCCTGCCGACCGCGATGCACGGGATCTTGGCGAACCGGGCTAAGGATCAAGCTACAAGCTTGAATCAGTACGCTGTGCATCTGCTTTCCGGAGCGGTCGTGGGAGACATTGTCACCAGTCAGTTCGACCAATTAGGCGATTTATGGCTGTTGCACGCGTTCGAAAAAGTCGCCAAGGGACCTGAAGACGGCCCATTCGGAGATGAAAGGCACTGGCTGGAGCATCTCGCGTCCACATCTCCTTTTCCTTCAACCTCACAAAAAATAGGAGGCGCCTATGCAGCTGTCCGCAGTAGTGCTGGCACGAGTGATCGCGTTCATTGAGACGTTTGACCTCAGCCCAAGAGGGCGAGTCTTTTATCCGGACGTGGTAAGAGAGATTATCGAACGGTATCAGCTTTCAAAAATTTCCCCAGCAGTTCCAGGATTTTGACGAGCAGAAAGGAGTTGAGTTCCTTTCAGGAAAAGCGGGCAACGAAGTCATCGAAAAGCTAGTGATTTACAGCAATGGAATTCTCATTGACACTAGGTCGAACACTGAGACTTCACAGGCCCTAATTGAGGAGGCCCTTTCCTGGGCCAAGCCCAAGTTTAATCTCAATTATCGTCCCGATATGATCAGGCGATTCGCATATGTTAGTCAGCTGACTTTCCACAGCAATATATCGCTGAATGCGCTGAACCCGGCGCTGCAAAAACTCGCTGATCGGCTCAGTGCAATCGTTAGCGAAATCCACGGAGAAAAAGTTCAGTACCAAACTTCATCGCTCCAAATTCACCACGACCCTCTGACGAGAAAGAACCCGATTGCCGGTCTTACTATCTTTCCAAGGGTCGAGACGCCATTCTCGGAAAACAAGTACTTCTCCGAGGCCCCTCTTCCAACAGATACGCATCTTGCCCTTCTTGAGGAGTTCGAAGGCGATGTTTTGCGGCAGCATAAACTGTCGAAACTCGGGGCCAAGCCTGAATAATCGCACCCATACCTCCGGCTGAGTGATTACATACAATGTGATGTATGAAAGCCTCGACGTAGTCAAGCGCCTTGAGCTAGATGGCTGGCACATCGGTCGAACCAAAGGCAGCCATCGGCAATTCCGTCACGCGACGAAACCAGGGACGGTTACGATTGCTGGCCATCCGTCAGTGGACATTTCGCCCGGAACGTTGAAACAATATCCTCAAGCAGGCAGGGCTTAAATGAAATACCTCATCGTCTACGAAAAATCAGCCACCGGGTGGGGCGCATACGCTCCCGATTTGCCTGGTCTTGGCGCAGCGGGCAAAACGCTGGATGAAGTGAAGGAACTCATCCGCGAGGCGGTTGAGTTTCACTTGGAAGGCATGCGCGCCCATGGCGATCCCATCCCCGAACCTAGCGCGCTGTAAACTGTTGCTTCTGCTCCCAAGAGGGAGTCTCTGGACATGACAATCCCAAAACCAGGCTAATGGCTAGCCAGCGAAGACTACGAGGCACGATATGGCAAACGGTCGAAATAGCGAATCCGTAGCGAATCAGTGCGAAGTTCGGGCAACGTGTTTGCCGACCTCGGGCTGCGCGACGCCGGCGAGAAGCAGACAAAGGTGCGTCTTGCGGTTGCGATCCGGCAGATCATTCAGGCACGGCGTCTGTCGCAGACTGCGGCGGCGCAGTTGTTAGACATCAACCAGCCGAAGATTTCCGCTCTGGTCAACTACCACCTGGACGGTTTTTCCGTCGAGCGCCTGATGCACTTTCTCAATGCGCTGGATCGCGACGTCGAGATCGTGATCCGCAAGAAACCGCGGTCGCGCAAGACTGCCCGGATCGTGGTGACGGAAGCTCAGTTGTCCAGCGCGGTGTAGCCAGACTGCCGAGAAGGGGCACCGCCCCCCCCCAACACTTTTCCCACTTTTTACAAATGTAAAACTTACCGTGTAATACATACCCACTTGTGTCTGTTTTGCCACACTCGCGCCTGCTTGTTATCAATTCGTTACAAAGCATGTTCCAACAAGAATCACACCAAGGAAATTCATTTCAAGTCTTCTTCTTTTTGTCCCACGAAATCGGCAGTTAGGCCCATGACATCATGCCAACCGATTTACATCATTACCGGTTACCGGTGGGGATTTTCCAGAATCGCCCCTAAAAACCGCCGCCTCCCCGTTGCTTGTCGATTAGGTCTTTATAAACACATATATGTACTTATAATATTACCTGCACAAAATGTTCCACGTGGAACATTTTTTCATTTCCTTCGCCCCCGCAATGCGGCGGGGGCGGCGGCGGCCCCGGCGCCGCGCTACAATGGAGCGGGAGTTCTTCTATGCGAGAAGTCGTCGTGGTTTCTTCCGTCCGCACTCCGGTGGGGCGCGCGTTTAAGGGTACGTTGCGGGCTACGCGTCCTGATGAACTGGCTGCCGTTGCGATCAAAGGCGCGCTTGATCGCGTGCCGCAGCTTGATCCCAAAGAAATTGAAGACGTCATCCTGGGCTGTGCCATGCCCGAGGCCGAGCAGGGGATGAACGTGGCTCGCATTGCTTCGCTGCGCGCGGGGCTGCCGGTTGAGGTGTCGGCGGTGACGATCAATCGGTTCTGCTCGTCCGGCTTGCAGGCGATTGCCATGGCGGCCGAGCGCATCATGAGCGGCGGCGCCGAGGTGATGGTGGCGGGCGGGACCGAATCAATGTCTATGATCCCCATGGGCGGGAACAAGATTTCGCCTAATCCCTGGCTGGTGGATCATTATCCGGATGCTTATCTTTCGATGGGCCTGACGGCGGAGCGGGTGGCGGCGCGCTTCGGCATCACGCGCGAGCAGTGCGACGAGTTTTCGTTGCGCAGCCATCAGAAGGCGCTGGCGGCGATTGCGGCGGGCAAGTTTGAGGATGAGATTGTGGCCGTGCCGGTTAGTTTTACGACTCCTAATGGATCGAAGCCGAAGAAGCACGACATCACTTTCAAAGTGGACGAGGGGCCGCGCGCCGATACTTCGATCGAGGCTCTGGGCGCGCTCCGGGCCGCGTTTCACGTGAAGGGCGTGACCACGGCGGGGAACTCTTCGCAGATGTCGGATGGCGCGGCGGCGGCGGTGGTGATGTCGGCCGAGCGGGCGAAGGCTCTGGGCATCGCTCCGCTGGCGCGCTACGTTGCGTTCGCGACCGCCGGATACAAGCCGGAAGAGATGGGCCTGGGGCCGGTGTTTGCCATCCCGAAAGCGCTGAAGCTGGCGGGATTGAAGCTTTCGGACATCGACGTGATCGAACTGAACGAAGCGTTTGCGGCGCAATCGCTGGCGGTGATTCAGGAGGCCGGGCTAGATTTGGAGCGCGTGAATCCTAACGGAGGAGCGATCGCTCTGGGGCATCCGCTGGGATGCACGGGAGCGAAGCTGACGGCCAGCATCATTCGCGAACTGAAGCGGCGCAAGGGACGCTACGGCATGGTAACGATGTGCGTCGGCGGCGGCATGGGCGCGGCGGGGATTTTTGAATCCCTGCCTTGACACTTTTTTGCCCAACTATTATGTTCTTACGACGTGTTCTTACGAAGAACAGTGTTACGAAGATCCGTGTTACGAAGATCAGTGCTTGGAAAATTCCCATTCTTACGCGTTTCGCAATATGCCGCTGCCGAGTTACTTGCTTGGTGCCGTGCGACGGCTAGCAGCCGCTGGCACATAAAGGCCTGCATTTGCGCACCCCCGGCGTTAGAATAGGTGTTGTCCTTTGTCATGTCTCCACTCAGCGGTCTCATCAGCAGTCTAAGTTTAGAGGTCTAAATTTCGAGGTCTAAAAATGGCCACTACAACCGCAATACCCAAAACCAAGATTTCCGGCGGCAGCTTTTTGCTGGAAGAGCGGCAGACTGCCGATGTTTTCACTCCAGAAGATTTTTCCGAACAGCAACAGATGATCGGGCAGACGACCGAAGAGTTTGCGCTCAACGAGATTCTGCCCCAAACCGAGAAGATCGAACACAAGGATTTCTCGATCTCGCGCGATCTGCTGAAAAAGGCCGGCGACCTCGGCCTCAGCGGGGTTGAAATTCCCGAGGCCTACGGCGGCCTGGAAATGGACAAAGTCACCTCCGCTATCATCGCCGACAACATCGCCAAGTACGCTGGGTTCGCCACCACTTGGGGCGCGCACAGCGGCATCGGCCTGTTGCCTATGGTTTATTTTGGCACCGAAGAGCAGAAGAAGAAATATCTGCCGCGACTGGCCACGGGAACATGGGTTGGCGCGTACGCCTTGTCGGAAGCCACTTCCGGCTCCGACGCGCTCAATTGCCGCGCCCGTGCCGTGCTTTCGCCGGACGGCACGCACTACATCCTGAACGGCGAGAAGATGTGGATCACCAACGCGGGCTTTGCCGACCTGTTCACGGTGTTCGCAAAACTTGACGGCGATAAGTTTTCGGCGTTCCTGGTGGAGCGAACTTTTCCGGGATTTTCCGTCGGCGCCGAAGAACACAAAATGGGCATTCGCGGCTCTTCAACTTGCCCCATCATCCTGAACGACTGCCAGGTGCCGGTCGAGAATCTGCTGGGCGAAATTGGCAAGGGGCATATCATCGCCTTCAACATTCTGAACATCGGACGGTTCAAACTCGGCGCCATGTGCGTGGGCGGGGCGCGGGTTTCGATCGAGAATGCGGTCGCCTATGCCAAGCAGCGCAAGGCGTTCGGAAAGACGATCGGCGAGTTTGGGCTGGTGCGGGAAAAGATCGCGAACATGGCGACGCTGATCTATGTCGGCGAGTCGATGGTCTATCGCACCGTCGGAATGATGGACGAGTTGCTCTCGGAAATCGACTCCGCGAGCGCCGACGCCGCGAAACAGCGGCGCAAGGCGATCGAGGAGTACGCGGTGGAGTGCTCGATCCTCAAGGTCTGGGGCTCGGAGATGATCGATTACGTGGTCGACGAGACGCTGCAGATCTATGCCGGCTACGGCTTCGTCGAAGAGTATCCGGCGGAGCGCGCTTATCGCGATGCTCGCATCAACCGCATTTTCGAAGGCACGAACGAGATCAACCGGCTGATCATCACCGGATTCCTGCTGAAGCGGGCGATGAGCGGCCAGTTGCCGCTGATGCCGGCGATCAAGAAGCTGATGGACGAAGTGCTGAGCGGGCCGTCTGCCGGCGAGGAGATCGAAGGACCGCTGGCGGAAGAGCGCAAACTGGTCGCGCAGGCGAAGAAGCTTGGCCTGTTCGTCTCCGGGTCGGCCACGCAGAAATACATGCAGGCGATTCAGGATCAAGCAGGAGGTCATGGGCGCGATGGCCGACATGACGATCGAGATTTACGCCATGGAATCGGCCGTGCTGCGCGCGCAGAAGATGGTCGAGGGCACTCGAAAGCAGGGCGATGCGTCGGCCGCGCTGCCGATTGCGATGGCGCGAGTCTATCTGACGCAGGCGATGGAAAAAGTCGAAGCGGCGGCAAGGAAAGTGATTGCCGACGTGGCCGAAGGCGACATGCTGCGGACGCAGTTGGCGATCGTGCGGCGGTTGTCCAAGTACGAGCCATTCAACACGATTGCGCTGCGCCAGCAGATTGCGCAGAAGACGATTGAGGCAGGGAAGTACACGCTGGCGTAGACGGAATGATATTGGGTGGACGATTGAGGAGGCTGGCCGAACAGCTCAGTCGGGGTGTAGTTCTGCGCCGGCATTTGCCGAAGGATTTTCAGCGCCTGCCGCTTTATGTAACTCCCGAGGCTGGTCTCCGCCATTGGGCAGGCTTATCCGGAGTGGATCGGCATCTGCTCCGCATGGCGCGGGAACTGGTGCAGCCGGGGGCCGTGGTCTGGGATGTGGGCGCGAATGTTGGCTTATTCGCCTTTTCCGCAGCTGCCGCGCGGGATCCTCCGGTTTCGTGTTGGCCGTTGAGCCCGACATCTGGCTCGCTCACTTGATGGATCGATCGTCACGCGAAATCGCTCGGAAGAAATTGCCCGCGGCCCCGGTCAGAGTCTTGTGCGCATCCGTGTCCAACCAACCGCGCGTGAGTGAGCTGGAAATTGCTCAGCGGGCGCGTGCTTCCAATCACCTGCATGGCATCTCCGGCTCGACTCAAGCGGGAGGATATTGCCATCTGCAGCCTACCGTGTCGCTGACGCTGGATTCGTTGCTCGACTTCTTTCCCGCTCCCAGTGTCCTGAAAATCGATGTCGAGTCGCACGAAGCCGAAGTTCTGCGCGGCGCGGCGCGCTTACTGGAGGGCGCCCGCCCCGTGATCTGCTGTGAAGTTGACCCCAAGAATGCGGAGGCAGTCTCCGAGTTGCTCCACAAAAAAAGCTATCAACTTTTTGGAGCCGCCCAGGATCCCCATCCTCCAATTCTGCGGGCGTGGTGGAGCACGTTGGCAGTTCCCGTGGAGAAGACCGCCCAGAGCGAGGCGGGCGACGGCTGATGGCGATGCCAAGGCCAGTTGGTTGTGTCGTTCCATTGCATTCGGAACTTGCAATCGGAACACTGCGCGCAATCTTGAAGTAAAGTGGAGTTCGAGCGGAAGACTTTATCGCAGCAGGTATAATCAATCGATCCAGCCAACAGATCGCGCGGAGGCGCACTATGCCGAGACGTTAGACGGCCAGCTCGCGAATTCCCTGGGAAGACTCAAGAAAGGATCCTTAAACCTATGACGCCCACGGAAAGTTTTGAGGCGGCGACCTATCACAAGGTCGATGTGCGCATAGTGCCTTTCCTTTTCCTTTGCTACATTTTGGCGTATCTCGATCGGGTCAACGTGGGATTTGCGAAGCTGCAGATGCTGAAAGATCTGTCGATGAGCGATGCGGCATTCGCTACCGGCGCCGGTATTTTCTTTATCGGTTATTTCTTTTTCGAAGTTCCCAGCAATGTGCTGCTGAAGAAATTCGGCGCGCGCATGTGGATCGCCAGGATCATGATCTCCTGGGGCGTCATCTCGGCGTGCATGATCTTCGTAAAAGGGGAGTGGTCTTTTTATGGCCTGCGCTTTCTGCTGGGCTTGGCCGAGGCCGGTTTCTTCCCGGGGGTGATTTTTTATCTGACCTTGTGGTACCCCTCAAAGTTCCGATCCACGCGAACCGCCTGGTTTGTGGCCGCGATCGCTGTATCGGGGGTTGTCGGCAATCCCATATCCGGCTGGATTATGGATACGCTTTCCGGCGCCATGAAGTTGGCGGGATGGCAGTGGCTCTTTCTGGCAGAAGGCATCCCTTCAATTCTCGTTGGCCTGGTGGTGATCTTTTATCTGGAGAGCAGCATTGAAGAAGCGAAATGGCTTACGCGTGAGGAAAAAGCATTGCTTGCGCAGAACCTCGAAGCTGAAGACAAGCATAAAACCGAGCATAAACTGATAGATGCCTTCACCAGCGGGAAAGTCTGGGTGCTGTGCGCCATCTATTTCACTCTGATGATCGGCTTGTACGGCATCGCATTCTGGTTGCCGACGATTGTGAAGGCCTTTGGTTTGAAAGGTTATCTTCGAGTTGGCCTGATTACCGCGATCCCGTACGGAGTGGCCGTTATCGGGATGATTCTCCTGAGCAATCATTCCGACAAGACCGGAGAGCGGCGACTGCACTACGTGGCCAATGTTGTGGCTGGAGCCGCCGGCTTGGTTCTGAGCGGAGTGTTTGCGTCGAATCCAGTGTTGGCGATCATTTTCTTGTCCATGGGCACACTTGGAGTGATTGGGTCCATGCCATTGTTCTGGCCGTTGCCCTCCGCATTTTTGGCCGGCACCGCCGCTGCCGCGGGGATTGGCATCGTGAACTCGGTGGGTAATTTAGGTGGTTATTTCGGACCGAATATTCCGATTTGGGCGAAACATTTTTCTTCGGACCGATCGGCCGCCTTGTATATCATTGCGGGGATTTTGATGGTCGGGGCTCTTTTGACGTATTTCTTCATACCGAAAACTCTGCGGGTGCGCGTGGGTCCTGTGGATTAGCTGTTACCTATCCTGGATATAATCCCAATCCGTCGCGCCGCTTACTCGAACCAGCCGCTGCGGTAAGCAATCCACCACGAGCAGTAGATGATTGGGATGGTCGCGCCCAAAGCCCACCACAAAGGCAGAACCAAATCGGCGAGCAGCCCAAGCACGGTCATCGAGCCCCAGAAGATCTTGCGCTCCATACTCTGGATTGTAAGTCTTTCCCGCCGTTGGTGATCCGCGTAAGCATCTGCGGGAAAACTTCGGTTATGTATCAAGCATCCCATAAATCAGCTCTTGGGCTTGAGTTCTTCCATCACACTTTGAATCAACTCTTTGGCGTCGGTGAGATTTTTCATGATGAGCTGCACATCCATGACCGGCTTGCCGGGCCAGCGCTGGCTCTGACAATAGACGCCATGCTGCCCAACCAGAGCCATGGCGTCGGTGACCAGGTCCATGGTGACGGCGAGGCGTCCGCGGGGCACGCCCATGCGAATTTCGTAATGCTCGAGTTCTTCCCGCTTTTCGTTGAAGACGGCCATGCCCAGATTGTAACGGGGATGTGGGTATAATTCTTGGGAAGCAGCAATCAGCAATTGCAGAGGTCAGAGGTCAGATTGCCCAATGGCAAGCCTTTGCCCCAACGACAAGCGCCGAAGTCCGAGCCTTTTACCTCTGCAATCTGACCTCTGACCTCTGCAATTGCTGACTGTTTCCAGGAGGAACCAAGTCATGAAGAAATTTGCCTTAATCGCAGCGTCACTGTTTGCGGTTGCAACTCTCGCCTCGGCGCAAATGGCTGCGCAGGACAAATCAAAGCGGCCCAGTCCGTCGGCCAGTGCGGAGTGCAAATTTTCCGATG
This sequence comes from uncultured Acidobacteriaceae bacterium, assembly GCA_963794365.1. Taxonomy (GTDB): domain Bacteria; phylum Acidobacteriota; class Terriglobia; order Terriglobales; family Acidobacteriaceae; genus Acidiflorens. The sequence continues at coordinate 8,054 of CAWCDV010000020.1, read as the reverse complement.
GCAAGACCATCCAGGTGGACTATTCCAGTCCGCGTGCAAAAGGGCGAAAGATTTTCGGCGAGGCCAGCGAGAAGACGCTGGTGCCTTATGGCGAGATCTGGCGTACTGGCGCAAATGAAGCGACCAAATTCGTCACCGATGCGAATGTGACGGTGGGAGGCAAGTCCTTGCCCGCAGGCAGTTACACCATCTTCACCATCCCTAAGGCCGGACAAGTGGACGCTGATTATCAACAAGAAGACCGCCGAGTGGGGCATTCCGATTATCAAGTACGAAGCCGACGAACTGGGCCGGGTTGACATGCACGTCTCGAAAACGCCGGCGCCGGTCGAGAACTTCACCATCGCGTTCGCCTCGGCCGGCAGCAAATGTACGATGAGCATGGAGTGGGAAAACACCCGCGCCAGCGTGGAGATTACAAAGTAGAGACGGGGCTTGCTCCGTCTCGCCCGGCGCTATACTGGAACCCGATGCGGCCGATGCTGCGCTTTCTCTGGAACTCCACTCGTGGCCACCGGATTGCCCCTTGGCGCAGTCCCTATCTGCTGTGGCGCATCGAGACCTACACCGGCGTCAAGATGACCCAGATCGGATTCCTGGAATTCTGGGAATTCTTGTGGACGGAGCGCACCAACCTGTGGCGCTTCCTGAAGTGGACGGCGGAGATGGATCGCTACGTCCACCCCAGGGCGAAGAACGTGTAGGCAGCCGCTCTCCAAGTTTTGTCATCCCGAGCGAAGCGAGGGCTCTGCAGTCCGCCGCGAAATGCAGATCCCTCGCTGCGCTCGGGATGACAACTCATGAAGCGTGTCGCACGCACGCTCCGCAGGACGTCCTTGTCAGCCGCCTTCCATCACCACATTCACTTCGCTGCCTTTGCCCGCGCCCAGCATTTGGTAGGCTGAACCCCGGTTGGTTGCGACTTCCAGAAAACCCATGCTGCCCAGGATTCCGAACACTTCGCCGGGAGCGCCTTCGGCATAGTTTGTGCACATGCGCGTTGCCTGTGCCTTCGCTCCAATCGCGATCTTGAAGGCGGGCGGCGTGGCGCTGAAAAGTTGGGGCGCATCCTGCGGAGTGATGTTGGTGATGAGATTGCCAAAACGATCGACTTTCAGCACCACTCCTTGTAAAGTCCGCTCGTCAACGCGGCTTGGGCCGCGGCGCGCCAAAGCGAACATAGTCAGTGATCTCGTCGCCGAAGCGATCGGGCTCGACTCCCTTGGCGAGATACGCCGCGACTGGGGCGAAGATATCGCGCGCGTGGAAGGTGTTGCTGCGGGGCTGCAAAAAATAGTGTTCGGCGGTGACATGGCGGACGGAGATGCGCTCTTCGCGGTCGTAGATCAGAGAAAGCACGCCGTTGTCGGGAGCGACAAACAGGTGGCGGTCGCTGGTCAGAATCACGGGCCGCCGCGCCGTCCCCACTCCGGGATCGACGATCACCATGTGCACGGTGCCGGAAGGGAAGTAGGAGTAGGCCTGCGAAATGGTCAGCGCGCCGTCGAGAATGTCGAAGGGCTGCACCGCATGGCTGATGTCGATGATCTGCGCCTCGGGGGCGATCTCCAGGATGACCCCCTTCATGGCGCCGACGAAATGATCGTTGAGTCCGAAATCGGTGGTGAGAGTGACGATCGCGGTGCGTGCCATTCGTTACCTCGTTGAACCAGGAAGTTTTCAGGGACCCCAACGAAGTATCGGATGTCGCACGATGGCACGTCAAGGCAGGTTGTTCGTGGAGCGCCGGACGTCACCGCCCTGCAGGGCGGACCAGATGCCCGTCCCTCCACTATGATTCGTCACGCGCCACGTTTCTACTCGACCTGGATGTCGCCGGAACCGGTGTGCACGGAAATCATGGGACCACCGCCGCGCACTTTGCCCACCACGCTCTTCCTCGACTCCTGAATGCGGCCCTGGACGGTGGTAGTCACCGGATGGCCCAGCGTGACGGTTCCCGAACTCGAGGAGATGTCGACGTCGAAGGCGGCGTCGGAGGGCACTTGCAGCGTGACGTTGCCCGAGCCGGTGCGGACGCTCCACATGTTTTTGGGCGAGCCCTTGCCGTGAATGTCGCCGCTGCCCGACTCGGCACGAAATCCACCATTGATGCCGTTTACGGTGATGTTGCCCGAGCCGGTGCGGACGTCCACGTCGCCCGCACCTACTTCCTCGATTTCGATGTCACCGCTGCCCGCTTTGACCTTCGCGGGGCCGGAAAGTTCGTGGCCGCGGACGTTTCCCGAGCCCGTCTGGAAACGCATTTCACCGGTGAGGCGCGCCAGCTTGCAAGTCGCCCGATCCACTCTCGAGATCGATGTTGCCCTTCAGTCCTTCGACCTTTGATCGCCGCTGCCGGTATGGGTACGAATCGCAGTGTTCTCCGGGACGGTGATTTCGTAGTCGACTGAAATGTTGCGGAGGTTGACGTAGTCGATGCGGATGCTGTTGCCGTTCTGGCGAATCGGAGGATTGTTCTGCAGTTCCTGCACCTCCGCCTTGTGGTCGCCGCCGAACCAGGAATTGCCCGAGTGTATCTTGGCATGAATTGAGACCGTTCCCGCGGCCCCGTTCCGCACGGTGATATCGCCGGAGCGAGTGAGCACTTCGAGATCGACGGGCCCGTTAACCTGGAACGAACGGTCAAAGGTTCCAATGACGGAGCCGAAACCGGCAAGCGAGGCAGCCAAAATAAAAACCAGCGTGCGGACGGCTCGATGCCGAGAAAGGGAAGCGTTATTCATAGCAAGCTCCAATTTGATAAATAAAGGTCGGAGGTCAGAGGTGAGATTGCAGAAGTAAGAATCAATCTTTCACCTCTGCAATCTGACCTCATACCTCTGCAATGGCTTCCTACTGCAGCACCACCTGGTCGCCTTCCTTCAGGCCGGCCAGCAGTTCGGTCTTGGCGCCATTGGAGATTCCAATGTTGACGGCGATCTTCTTCTTGCCTTCCTTGGCTTTGGGATCGGGAATTTCGACCGATGCCTTCTTGTCCTTGTCGTAAATGATCGAGCCTTCCGGAATCTGCAGCACGTTCTTGTGCTCTTCCAGAATGATCTCGGCATTGGCCGTCATCTTGGCCTTGAGGACGCCCTCGGGATTGTTGATCGAGACGCGCACTTCAAAGGTAGTGACGTTGTCTTTTTCGACGCCCATGGGAGAGATCTTGGTCACCTTGCCGGTGAAGGTCTTGTCCTTGAACGACTCGACCTTGATGCGGGCAGGCTGGCCCAGATAAACCTTGCCGATGTCGCTCTCGTCCACCTTGCCCTTTACGTACACCTCGCTCGTGTCGCCGAGCGTCATGACCAGCGTTGCCGCCGAGCCCAACACCAGGATGGAGCTGACCGCATCGCCAATTTCCACGTCGCGCGAAAGGACGATTCCGTCGATCGGCGACTCGATCGTGGTATAGCCAAGTTGTTCTTCGAGTTGTTTCAAGTTGGCGCGATCCTGCGCTACCTGCCCCTGGGCCTGGCCGATCTTGGCCTGCAAAACCTGCAACTGCGCCTTGGCCACGTTCTGCTTGTTCAGCGACATCTCGTAGTTCTTCTGCGCATCGTCGAGCGCGGAAGCGGAAACCACTCCGTCCTTCGCCATGCCTTGGGCGCGATCATAGGCGCGCTTCAGCAGCGGCACATCGGGGCCTTCGGCATCGACTTTGGCGCGCTCCAGGTCAGCGCGGGTGCCGTTCAGGCTGGCGCTCGAGGCCTCCAGTTGCGCCCGGGCCTGGTCGACACGAGCCTGGATCTCTTCCTTGTCGAGTTCGGCGAGCACCTGGCCCTTCTTGACCTTGTCGCCGTAGTCCACGTAGAGCTTCTTCACGATGCCGCTGGCCTTGGACTTGATCTCGACCTTGGTGATGGGCTCGATCTTGCCGGTCGCCACTACGCTTTTCGCCAAGTCGCCCTTCTCAACCTTGGCCAGCTTCGAGGGGTCGATCTTGGTGCCGCCGCTGGCAATGCGATCAGCGCGCCGGCAACCACCAGGACAAGAACGACTGCCGCTATCGATGCCCCAGATGATGAATCGTTTGCGCCGCTTTCTTTTTGCCATTGCCGTTGCCGTTCACGACCGCCTCCTGCTGGAATTCAAATCTTAGAACTGTCTTCACCTGTTGTTACGGGAGAAACATCGGAATAGTTCCTCGAAAATTGTAGCTCTTGCGTGCTCTCGCATCGGTACTAGCTGGTTAGACCGCTAGCGATGCCGAAAAAGAAAGCCGGGGAGAACTAGCAGCTCAGCGCTTCAGGCACTCGGACCAGCCGGCTGTGACCGATCCCTGAGGGACAGCTCAGACATGCCAGTTAGCGTTAGCGCCTACAGCGATGCACCTGATCAATGAACTGTATTCCGCGAGACCTGCCGGTCTTAATTCCGGAGCGTCCAAGGCCGCGTCCTGAACGCATTATCCCTTTGGAATGTTAGAATTGGAGCTCCATGATTGCATACGTGCTGCTGCGGGTGTTTGTCATCCTGCTCCTGGTGGCGGCCAATGCCTTCTTCGCCGCGGCTGAATTTGCCCTGGTCAGCGTGCGCGAAACGCGCATCCAGCAATTGATCGCAGCCAACCGCGTGGGCGCCCGCACCGTCCTCAAACTCCACCAGCAACTCAGCCGCGTCGTCAACGGCGTGCAACTGGGGATCACCGTGACCAGCCTGGCTCTGGGCTGGCTGGGCGAGCCCGTGCTGGCGCGACTGTTCGAAGCCTGGATCGGCAACATCCCGCACGCGACTGCTCTACGCGCATGCCATCGCGGTTGCGGTGGCCTTCATCCTGATCACCAGCCTGCACGTGATTCTGGGCGAACTGGTGCCGAAGTCGCTTGCCTTGCAACGAGGCCGAGCGCGTGGCGCTGGCAGTCGCCGCGCCCATGGATGTTTTCCTGACCATTACCGCCCCCCTGACGGTGGGCATGAGCCGCGTTGCCGGCTTTGTGCTGCGGGCGTTTGGGACACGCGAGATCCGGCATGGCTCGGTTCATTCTCCCGACGAACTCAAGCTGATCGTGACCGCTGCGCACCACTCCGGCCAGCTCTCCCCGGCGCAGGAAGAGATGCTGCTGAACGCGCTCGAACTGGACAACATCACGGCGCGCCAGGTGATGGTGCCGCGGACCAGGATTTTTTCCTTGCCCGCCGACCTGACCCTGGATGAGGCGGTGTCGCGCGTGGTCGAGGAGCAACACTCCCGCGTTCCGGTGTACGATCCGCAACGCGGCCCCGAGCATATTGTCGGCGTGCTCTACGCCAAGGACCTGATGCGCTGGACGCGGCTGCGCCTAAGCCTCTGTCACCGCTCCGTCCGCGCTGCCCTGCGCGTTGCCCAGATGAAGATCGGCCAGATCATGCACGATGTGCTGGTGGTTCCCGAGACCAAGTCTCTGCTGGAGTTGCTCGGCGAATTCCAGCAGCGCAAGCGGCACCTGGCGGTGGTGGTGGACGAGTTCGGCTCGACCGCGGGAGTGATCAGCGTGGAAGATGTGCTGGAGCAATTGGTCGGCGAACTGGAAGACGAATTCGACGTAGCCTCCACGCAGCCTGCGGTGACCGACGTGAACGCGCCGCTGTGCTCGATGGCGCGATGAACATTCGCGACCTCGAAACCCAATACGAACTGAAACTTCCGCAGGACGAAGGCTACGAGACGCTGGCCGGCTTTGTGCTCTCGCGGCTGCAGAAAATTCCGCAGGGAGGCGAGGCCTTTGACTATGAAGGGCGACGTTTTGTCGTCGAAAAGATGGATGGCCATCGCATCGCCACGGTGAGGATCGAGCCCGTGCCCGCAGCCTCAGCGCCAGCGACTTCGGTGTCGCCAGCTCCTGTGCAGCGTGCCGGAGACTAGCGGCTCATGTAGGCGGAGCTTGCCGTCGAGTGCAGCGGAATCAGCTTGGCATTCGCTAATCAGCGCTTAGCAGCCTCGCATTGGAAAACAGGTTTCGTATCAGGGACATCCAGCTTTAGCGCATGCCGATAGCTCTTCAAAATCATGACTGCCGCCTTATTAGGCGGCTGGTGCACCTCACTATGCCGCGCTACATCATCTCCCGCGTCCTCTACACGCTGCCGGTCATCTGGCTCGTCGTCTCCACCGTCTTCCTGCTGATCCACTTCGTCCCCGGCGATCCCGTCCAGCAGATGCTGGGAGAAGGCGCGGCGGCGGGCGACATCCAGGCCGCGCGGCACGCCTATGGACTCGACGTCCCGCTAGGCCAGCAATACCTGAATTACTGGCGAGGCGTTCTCCACGGAGATCTGGGCAAGTCGCTGCGCTTCAACCAGGGGGTTACCAAGCTGATCGCCCAGCGCTATCCCTTCACCTTGCAACTAACGCTGGCGTCAGTTGTTCGTAGCGATTGTGCTGGCGATTCCGGCAGGCGTGCGCTCGGCCCAGCGCCGCAATCAATGGGATGACCGCGTGCTAAGCGTAGTCAGCCTCTTCGGCCTGTCGTTTCCTAACTTCGCGCTGGGCCCGGTGCTGATCCTGTTCTTCGCGGTGAAGCTAGGATGGCTCCCCGTCTCCGGTTCCGGCAGCTCGCGCATCTGAGTGCTCCCCGCGATCACCATGGGCGGAGCGCTAGCCGCGATCCTGACCCGCATGGTGCGCACCTCGATGCTCGAAGAGTTAGGCCAAGACTACATCCGCACCGCCCGCGCCAAAGGCCTGCCCGAGCGCACCGTAGTCTATCGTCACGCGCTGCGCAACGCCATGATCCCGATCCTGACCGTGCTCGGATTGCAATTCGGCGCGCTGCTGGCCGGAGCCATCGTGACCGAAACCATCTTCTCCTGGCCCGGCATCGGACGCCTGACCATCCAAGCCATAGCCAACCGCGACTACTATCTGGTGCAGGGATGCATTCTGGCGATTGGGCTTGACGTATGTCGCGGTGAACTTTCTGACGGACTTGCTGTATTCGGCGGTGAACCCGAGGATAAGACAATAGCCTCGTGTGGGGCGGACACTCCTGTCCGCCGCCTTTGACTTTGCTGTTGTCCTTGCGGTTGCCCGATCCTTGCGCGTTCTACAGGGGTGCACTACAGCTATCTCCGCGCGGGCGCGCTGGATTGCAAGCCCTCGCATTGACGCTTTGCGGCCAATCTGGCATAACGAGAGTACTTCTATCGCAGAACCAGAGGAGGTGAAAATGCTCGAACCCGACAAGCGCTACATGGGTCAGCTTGGTTCCGGTGATGACGCTGAATATATCGTCTTTGAGGTACTCGAGATCGATGGATTCTTCGTTAAGGCAAAGAAGTGGAGAAAGTACGAATACTCGTTAGGCTACGCGTACCTCGGCATCGCCATGCTGAATGTGAATCAATTTAACTCCATCGAAGACTGGGCGATTGATCCGAGAAAGGAAGGGGCGATACCGATGACGAGCTGCCTCCTCGGAAACCTAGCAATCGGGTGATGGTGATTCCTTGGTGCTCCGTTTGCAAGGGGCTCGCATCGGGGCAGTGTGCCGTCTGCAACGACTATTTCTGTTCTAAGCATGGCTCCATTGAGCGCGACCATTGGTCCTACGCAACTCACTATTGGGTTAGATGCCACCAACATCCGAGAAACAGGCTTTTCGGCTTCTTCAGCAAAGGGGACGTAGTCCAAACTGACTGGGAAAATGATTACATCTATCAGGTCCGTCCGTTCTACAGATGATGCGGGCTAGCGAGCGATGCACCAAACTGGTGTATAATGATGCCATGCCAGTAACCAAGCATGTCCGACGAAGCGTCTCCCCTCCCCGCTCCCATTGCCAAGCAAGTAGATCGCATGGCGAAGAGCCAGCGTTTGAGCGACAACCGTGTCCTGGTGGAGCTCATTGAGTTGGGCATCGAAGCGCGGAAACAAAGAAGAGAAGGCATTCTTCGAACTGGCCAAACGCTTTCGCGCTGCGAGCGACCCCGCAGAAGCGAAGCGTTTAGGCGATGAGATGGGCCTCATGGTTTTCAAAGACTTGATGAGAAAAAACGCAGGGAAGCTCAAGTTCTCCGGGTGTGATGAGTGAAGCGCTCCCAATTTCGCAATCCGGCATTTGACCTTG
>CAWCDV010000019.1:0-96602 GCA_963794365.1 uncultured Acidobacteriaceae bacterium | reverse complement strand
TCTGCATGCGCCAACTGCGCGAGTTCGCGCAGCATTCCGGCGAATTCGAACAAGCCAAAGCGCGCCTGGTAGCGATCAGCGTTGACGATCAGGAACATGCCCACTTGGTTTGGGATAAGCAGGCAGACCATCACTTCGTGATACTCAGCGACCCCGGGACCCGTGTAATTCGCCAGTACGGCCTGCTCCACGCGCATGGCAAAGACGACACCGATATCGCCATCCGGACGACCTTTGTAATAGACGAGAATGGACGCGAGCGCTGGCGCAAAGTTTCCGCCGCGATCCCGGAAATTCCAAAGGCCGCGGAGGTTCTGCAGCAACTGCGCGAAATGCAGTAGGCTGCGGTGCTGACTGCCGCTCCCTCTCGAACATTCAAGATCAAGAGCAAAATGCTAGACTTTTTCCATGCTCGCCGACTATGCGGTCCGCGTAGAAGACTCCCGCGGACGCCGCTATCCCGAGCCGCCGCATCCTTATCGCAACGATTTCCAACGCGACCGTGATCGTGTCGTCCATGCGCGCGCGTTTCGGCGACTGGAGGCGAAGACGCAGGTTTTCACGCGCCGGTACTCCGACCACTTCCGCAACCGGCTGACGCACACTATCGAGGTGGCGCAGATCTCGCGCACCATCGCCCGGCAACTTGGACTGAACACCGATCTGGTGGAGGCGCTTGCCCTGGTGCACGACCTCGGCCATCCTCCTTTCGGCCACTCCGGAGAAAAAGCGCTCGACACAGCCATGCGCCAACACGGGTTTTCGTTCGATCACAACCTGCACGCGCTCCGCATTGTGGAAGACTTCGAAATCCGTTATGCCGCTTTCCGCGGGCTGAATCTGACCTTCGAAGTCCGCGAGGGCATCATCAAGCACTCGCACGATTATGGCGCCGAGCAACATCCGGAACTGGCGGAGTATCTGCTTGAGCAGCGGCCGCCGCTCGAAGCGCAGCTCATCGACCTGACCGACGAGATTGCCTACAACACCGCCGACCTCGACGATGGTTACGAAGCGCGGCTGCTCACGGTCGAGCAGATTGCGGACAGCGTCGATCTATTTACGCGGCATTACAGCGAGGCCAAAAACCGGTACCCGAATGTGGCGGAGAAGCTGGTCTTTAACGAGGCGTTGAAAAGCATTTTTGACGGCTTTGTCGGAGACCTGATTACGAACACCGGGCAACGCGTGGAAGCCGCGGGCGCGCATTCTCTGGAAGATATTCGCCGCCACGGCGAGCGGCTTGCCGCGTTCAGCCCTCCGGTCGAAGAGGAGCGCCGCCGGTTGAAAGACTTTCTCTACGAAAATCTTTACTACAGCCCGGCGCTGGCGGCAGAGAAAGAAGATGCCGAGCGCATTACCGGAGAGCTCTTCGCGCACTGGATGGAGGAGCCCGACGATCTGCCGCGCAACTACCGCGAGAAGGCCGCCGCAGAGCCGCTGCCCCGCGTCATCTGCGACTACATCGCGGGCATGACGGACCCGTTCATTTATCAGCAGTATGAGAAGTATTGCGGGGGGTAGGACGCCTAAGAGCCTGCCTAAACAGAACGCTGAAAAACTAGTCTGGGGTGCAAGGAAGCTCACCTCGGGCGCTAAAGCGCGAACATATTTTCAACGACTTACGGCACGACTAAAAGTCGTGCCCTCCCCGATCCGCACCCGACTCGGAGTTTTTCAGCAAACTGTAAAGACGCCTCTGATAACACGGCATTTACGGTATGCCTGAAGGCATACCCTGACACAAATCGCACTGCACCACAGGCTCCTAATGTCCGGATGCTAAAATCGGCGGCGGGACCGTTGCTTCGCGAGACAGGAGGCTTATGGCAAATACATTTGGCACGGATATTTTGATTCAGGCTGAAGACCCGCTGAAGGCCGCTAACTTCTATGTCAAGGAACTCGGCTTTGAGATTACGGATAAGAATCCAAAAATGATCGGCCTCCACGGGGAAAACATCAATCTATTTATTGAGCCTGGCCCTGCTCTTGGGCCGGTATTGGAGGTTACCGTCAAGAACGTCAAGGAAGCCAAGGCGAGGCTCCAGAAAAAGGGCTGCCAGGTGATCAAGGACGAGCCCGATTTCCCGAGGTGTTATATCAAAGATCCAAACGGGCTGATTTACAACTTAACAGAGTGATGGAGCGCCGGGCGTCCCCGCCCTGCTGGACTGGCGAGACGCCCGTCCCTCCACCGTATTACTCACGCTACTTACCGTACGTGATCCGGTAAATAACGCCACCGGCATCATCGCTCAAATACATCGCCCGATCTCCGCCGAACGCAATCCCCACCGGACGCCCCATCCACCGGCCTTTGTGCTTTTCGCCGGGCGCGAGCCATCCTGTGATGAAATCTTCCGCGCCGCCCTGCGGCTGGCCTTTGTCGTCGAGTTTCACGCGGACAACTTTGTATCCCGTTGGAATGCTGCGATTCCACGATCCATGAAACGCGACGAAGATGTTGTTCCGGTACTCGGCGGGGAACTGCGTCCCCTCATAAAACGCGAGTCCCAGGGGAGCGGAGTGCGCCTGCATCTGGACCTTGGGCTCGATCACATTCTGGCAGCGGTCTTTTCCAGTTTCAGATCCCGGCTTCGTGAAGTTTGAATCGGGCACGCGGTCGCCGTAGCAATAGGGCCAGCCAAAATCGCCGCCATCTTTGCCGAGATCGACGATCACTTCCGGCGGCAGATCGTCGCCCAGCCAGTCGCGCCCGTTCACCGTGGCCCAAACTGTGCCAGTCTTCGGATTCACCGCCAGACCCACGGCATTGCGCAGTCCTTTCGCGAAGATCTTCTGGCCGCTGCCATCGGGATTGAATTCCATCACGGCCGCTCGGCGCGGATCTTTTTCGATGCAAACGTTACAACTCGATCCGGCCGAGACATACATCTTGCCGCCGTGAAACAGGACGGTGCGGGTGGAGTGTCCGCCGCCAGCCGGCAAGTCGGCGAGTTTGACCGGATTGGAGGCGCGCAGGTTCGCCTCGTCCCAGTCATAGCGGCGCACCTTATCGTTTTCGGCGACGTACAGTTTGCCTTCATAAAACGCCAGCCCGTGCGGCTCATTCAGCCGACTAAGAACATCCACGGTGCGCTCGGCCTTGCCCGTATGTTTGGGGTCGGGAAGCGCGACCACCTTGCCCTCACCCGATTCGCTAACCAGCAGGACGCCGCCGGGGCTGAAGACCATCATGCGCGCGCCGTCAATATTTTCGGCAAAAACCGAGATGTGGAATCCCGGCGGCGCTTTCAGTTGCTGGAGATCGAAACGAGTTTTCTCGGCGGCAAAATCAACACGAGCAAGGAAAAGGAATACGAGCAGAAACGGAAGCAGAAACGATGGCCGTCGCAGGTTTACTCGTTGCAGATTTATTCGTTGCATATTTTAGTGGGATGACTCCTCGGCGAGCTTGGTTCATTTCTTCGCTGATTTCTTCGTTTCGACTACGGGAAGAAAAACCGTGCACGCAGTTTTTATATCAGTTCGCGCCAAAATTACCGCTCGGCGGGTGCGCTGCCGGGGAGGATAGGGTACAATATATATGAAAAGAAAGCACTTGCATCCACGCTTGGCATCGGGGCATTTGGCACGCAAACTGTTTATAGAAAGGCAGGCCGTTGATAGGCCGGCTTTTCGAAGCAAGCTTTTCGAGGCATGCGTGGCGTCGGCGTTTGCCTTTCGCAAGGTTATCGAATTGGTTTAACGACGCAATCAAGATCACGGCAATCAAGATTCGCGCCGGAAGGCACCCGGAGTGGCTCCCCACTCCCCCAATTTTGGAGGAAATTAAAAATGAAAAACCGCACCATCTTCGCTGTGCTGCTCGCCGTAATGCTGGCGGTGCCAGTTTTCGCGCAAGACAATTCCGCCCCCATGAATCAGCCTGCGACCAGTCAGGCTTCGTCCAGTCAGACCACGGCCCAGACGGCCACCGCCACCGGCAAAGATCCCTTGCAGCCGGAGACTCGCGAAGGCTTCTGGGGCCACATGAACCCGTTCGCGCGCAAGAAATATGTTGCGCGGCAGACGCAGCCGATTCGCGACCGGGTCAACGAACTCGATGAGCTGACTGCCTCCAACACCAAGGCGATCAAGGATACCGACGCGCGCGCGCAACAGGGAATCCTGCTCGCTTCGAACAAGGCCAACGAGGCCGATCAACATGCCATCGACGCCGGCAACAAGGCGCAGGCCGCACAACAGACCGCGCAACAGGCGAACACACGCCTGAACACGGTCGAGCAGGTGGTCACCAACATCGATCAGTACCAGCCCACAACTCAAGCCGAAATTCTTTTCAAGTCGGGACAGACGGTGCTGAGCAAGAACGCCAAGACCGCTCTCGACGATATGGCCACCCCGCTGAAGGATCAGCGTGGCTATGTCGTCGAAGTCCAGGGTTTTGCCTCTGGCCGTGGACAAGCGGCGATCGCGAGTTCGCAGAAGATGGCCGAATCGGTCGTCCGTTATCTGGTTTTGAACCATGACATTCCGGTTTACCGCATTTACCTCGTGGGCATGGGCAATGCACCGGCCCCGGCTTCGACCTCGACGGGTGAAGCGAAGCCCAAGCGCATTACCGGCGGCCGGGTTGAAGTCAGCCTCCTGAAAAACAATCTGGAGCAGTTGGCTACGACGACCACGACCTCGACTCAGGATCAGCAGCAGCAGAAGTAGCAGCATTCTCTCCTGTTATGCCTCCCGTGAAAGCGGGAGGCTTTTTTTGTTGGTGTGGAAGCGGGGCGGAGCCCCGCTTCCACACGACTCTGGAGTCAAATATCGTGCTATCCTCCAAAACATCATGGAAACTCTGTTCTACTGGCGCGCGTCTTCGCCCGTCGGCCCACTCTTTCTTGCCGCTTCCACCAAGGGCTTGGTGCGACTCGAATTCGACGGTCGAGTGCAGAAACTGAATCCGAGGACGATTCAGCTGCAGGAGTCCAAATCAGCCCTCGCGCCCTACCTCCGCGAACTCAACGATTACTTCGCCGCTGAGCGTCGCGAGTTTTCGTTCCCTCTGGACCTTCGTGGAACCGAGTTCCAGCTCGCGTGCTGGCAGGAACTGCTCGAAATTCCCTACGGTGAAACCCGCAGCTACCGCGACCTCGCTGAAGCCATCGGGCACCCGCATGCCTACCGTGCCGTCGGCATGTCGAACAACCGGAATCCAGTCGCCATCGTCGTCCCCTGCCACCGGGTGATCGCATCGAGCGGCTCACTTTGCGGGTACGGCGGGGGCCTCGACATCAAACGCAAGTTGCTCGATCTTGAGCGAGCCGGTCTTCATTCTTATTCTCGTCTTCCGCTGGGAATCGGCGCATAGACGCGGGGCAGGCGATTGCCTTCCGCCCCGGGCTTGCACATCCCGTGCCGATTGCTTTCGGAAGCGATAAATTTTCCCCACAACCTGTAAAATCGCTTCGGCCTGTCGAGGATCCCGTGCGTTCCACGATTCAGCAACTCAGCCGGCAAATTCGCGACCGCTCCATCTCGCCCGTTGAACTCACCCGCGATTGCCTGGCGCGCATCGACCAGCTCAAACCAGCGCTCAACGCCTTCATCACGGTTACGGCCGACTCCGCGCTCGACCAGGCGCGGCGCGCCGAGCGAGAAATCCTCGGCGGAGAATGGCGCGGCCCACTTCACGGCATCCCCATAGGACTCAAAGACATCATCGATACCGCTGGCCTGCGCACCACCGCCGCCAGCGCACTGTTCAAAGATCGCGTTCCCACCGAAGACGCCGAAGTTGTGCGCCGATTGCGGGCCGCGGGCGCAATCATTCTAGGCAAGCAGAACCTGCACGAATTCGCCTATGGCGGCAGCTCGATGATCAGCTGGTTCGGCGAGGTCCACAATCCATGGGACATTACGCGTCTGACTGGAGGATCTTCGGGAGGCTCCGCGGCCAGCGTCGCTGCTGGTCTCGGCTTTGCCGCCGTCGGCACCGACACGGCCGGTTCCGTCCGCCTGCCTGCTGCCTATTGCGGAGTCGTCGGGCTCAAGCCGACGTACGGCCGCGTGAGCGCCCGCGGAGTCGTTCCCCTCTCATGGTCCTACGATCACGTCGGCCTGATCGTGAACTCAGTCTATGACGCGGCGTTGATGCTGCAAGTGCTGGCAGGCTACGACGCAGGCGATCCCGCCAGCATTGATGCAGCTGTCCCGGATTTCGTCGCCGCAGTCGACCAGCTTATTGGTCAGCCTATTTCTCACGCTGCGCCGAAGCTGCGCATAGGCGTGCCGCGGGCATTTTTCTTCGACGATCTTCATCCTGAGGTCGCTGCCGCCATCGAAAAAGCTATCGATCTATTCCGCGATCTCCGTGCTGAAATCCGCGAGGTTAAACTCGAAGTCTCCACCACCGACCGCAAGCTGGCTAGTGCTGAAGCCTATGCCTATCACGAGCAATTTGTAGCGCGCTCGCCGGAGCTCTACCAGCCCTCGACACTGGCGCGCATCCAATCCGGAGCCAAGATCTCCGCATCCGATGCTCTCCGTGCCAGCCGCGACCTTCAGGCGAGCCGTCACGCCATCCAAAAAATATTTGACGACGTGGACTTATTGCTAACGCCGACCGTTCCGGTCCCTCCGCCCGCGATCGCCGATCTCCGCGAACATCCCGACACGCTCCGTCCGCGAGAAATGATCATGCTGCGCAACACGCGGCCTTTCAATGTGTGGGGGATTCCCGCGATTTCCGTTCCCTGCGGATTCACAAAAGACGGCCTGCCGATCGGTCTGCAACTGGCCGCCGCTCCCTGGCGGGAGGACGTCGTGCTGCAGGCCGCGTATGCCTACGAGCAAGCGACGGAGTGGCACAAGAAGATGCCGTCACTGATGAACTCTCAGGGGTAGGTTCAGTCAATGATCGATACGATTTTCGTCTGGCGACCAAGAGTCGTAGGCAGGTCGCATGGCACGATTACCGAAAGGATAGTAACTGGGATCACTCTGTCCATGACGCGTACCGCCTTAGCTCGGATCTTTCGACCGGCCTCGGTTCGCGAATCGACAAATCCTGCTTCGAAAATCATTTTGTCGAGTCTCACAGCCTTGATTTTCCGTGGGTCCAATTGTCTGTCTCGCTCCATCTGGATATTCCACAAAGGAAAGTGCGTAGAACTCTCTTGCTGAATCTCTGGGCCTCCTCCGACTACAGCGACCTTCTCTAGCTTCACTGTGACTCGTGGTGCATCACTCGGGACTTCATCTCTCTGAAACCGCCGCGCCCAATCCTTCGCCGCTTTCTCCGCCGCCTCCGCCGAGTGGAAATCCGCGACAATCGACCGCGCCAGCTCTTTCTTCAGCGCCATCGGATGCGCCTTCCCGCTTGCAGCATCCGCTTTCATCTGCGCGATTGCGTCCACCCGCACATCCGTCAGCAGATCGTAGTAGCGCCACATCATGTCATCCGAAATCGACATCACTTTGCCGTACATCTCCAGCGGTGGCTCGTGGATTCCTATTGCGTTCCCCAGCGACTTCGACATCTTGTTTACGCCGTCGAGGCCTTCGAGGATGGGCGTGGTCAGCACCACTTGCGACTCCTGGCCATACGCTCGCTGCAACTCACGCCCCACCAGCAGATTGAACCTTTGGTCGGTGCCGCCTAATTCCACATCGGCTTCGAGCGCGACCGAGTCGTATCCCTGCGCCAGCGGATACAGCAGTTCGTGCATGGAAATCGGCTTTTCTTCATGGAAGCGCTTGTGGAACTCTTCGCGCTCGAGCATCTGCGAGACCGTGTACTTCGCCGTCAAACGGATGAAATCCTCGGCGGAAAATTTCGAGAACCAGCGACTGTTGAAGTCCACCACCGTTTTTTCCGGGCTGAGAATTTTGAAGACCTGTTTCTTGTAGGTTTCGGCGTTCTCCGCAATCTGCTCCCGCGTCAGCGGAGGCCGCGTCGCCGAGCGGCCCGTCGGATCGCCGATCATTCCGGTGAAATCTCCGATGAGGAAGATGACCGTGTGTCCGAGATCTTGAAAATGTTTGAGCTTGCGCAGCAGCACCGTGTGGCCCAGGTGCAGATCGGGTGCGGTCGGATCGAAGCCCGCCTTTACCCTCAGCGGCTTGCCTGAAGCCAGGGAGCGTTCGAGTTTGGCGCGCAGTTCGGATTCTTTTACGATCTCGGCCGCGCCCTTCTTGATGTATGCCAGTTGTTCGTCAACCGGTGGAAAGTTAGCCATGGGTAGTGATTATAACGATCCGTTGCGTTTGCTAATGCCAAGTGACCGGCGCGCTCCGAGAAAAATCTTTACCACAGAGGCCACAGAGGAACACAGAGGAAATAATCTATTCAGGGTTTCCCCCTGTGTTCCTCTGTTGGCCCTGTGGTAAATGGCTATTCCGGCGTCGCAAGCAAATGCATAGGTCCTTCGCTTCGCTCAGGATGACAGAGGCTTGGAGGCCGGAAATTTCTAAATGTACCGCCGATAGAAGCTCAGGGCCGCGTCTCCCTGCACCAACTTTCTATAGCGCCGCAATTCCCCATACACCTCTCCCGGATCAAACTTCTTGCCGTGCTCCGCGATCGTCACACTCCGCTCGCCCAGCAATTTTGATTGCGCCAGAGCCGCTAGCGTTTTTGCGTACTCGTCTGGCATCGAGTAGGGCGGATCGAGAAACACAAAATCGGCGACGCGCTCCGCCGCCTCCAATTGCGCGCAAGGCTTTCCCGGCCTCAGCCTTCACGATTTGGAACCTGTCTGCAATCCCCAACGATTTCAAGTTCTCCGCAATCAATTCTGCCGCTCGTTTGGACGACTCGACGAAGTACACCATGCGCGCACCGCGGCTCAGGGCCTCAATGCCCACCGCACCCGTGCCCGCATACAAATCGAGCCACGTCGACCCGGCCAGCGCAGCCGGATCGCCCGCGCATAACACGTTGAAGAGCGTCTCGCGCAGCCGGTCCGCCGTGGGACGGATTTCGAGGCCAGGCAAGGACAGCAACGTTCGGCGCCGGTATTGGCCAGCAATCACTCGCATAGGTTCGTCGCTCATCGTTTCAGTGTTTCTTCCGGCCCAGCCCTTCCGATTCGCCTTTTCGCATCTCCGCGGCGTCAATCGGTGTCTAAGCTAGATAGAATACTTGCAGGCCCCTCGATGCGCAGTTGGTCCATCCCGCTCGGACGTATCTTCGGAATCGAAATTCGCGTTCACCTGACGTTCCTGTTTCTCCTGGTTTTCGTCTGGAGCACCGAAGCCGCTACGCAGGACGCGAGCGCCGCGCTGCGCGGGCTTGGTCTGGTCGGCATCGTTTTTGGCAGCGTGGTGCTGCACGAATTGGGTCATGCGCTGGTGGCGCGCGGGTCGGGCATTCCGGCGAAGGGCATTATCCTGCTGCCGATCGGCGGAATCACCATTCTCGACGAAGCGCACGCCGTTCCCGACCCGCTCAACGCCTGGAAGCGTGACATCCGCATCGCGGTTGCCGGGCCACTCGTTAATCTTTTCATCGCCGGATTATCCGCGCTCATTTTGCTGGCGGCTGTGCCGGGAATTTCGCTTACCGCGAAGCCGCTGCTCCATTCGACTGCCCTGTTGCGGAGCATCGTCTGGGCGAACCTCTACCTTGGCTTGTTCAACCTGCTGCCGGCGTATCCCATGGATGGCGGACGGGTTTTGCGCGCTCTGTTTGCGCGGCGTGGCGATTTGGTCCTTGCCACGCAGCGCGCCGTCCGCATCGGCCACGTTTTTTCCATCATGTTCATGATGGTCGGAATCCTCATGGGCAACTGGTGGCTGGTGATGATCGGATTCTTCCTCTTCGTGGGCGCACAACTCGAAGAGCGCTCGGCGGTATTTCAATCGGTGCTGCAAAGCGTTCGCCTGGAAGAAGTCATGCTCACCGACTTCGCGACGCTCTCTCCCGCCGACACGCTGGAGGACGCGCTTGAAAAAGCCGTGCACACGCTGCAGGACGATTTTCCGGTGGTGCGGGGCAGCGACATGGTGGGCGTGGTCTCGCGGCAAAAAATTCTTGAAGCGCTGCGCGCTGAAGGCAACGGCTACGTGCAAGCTGTGATGAACCGCATTTTCGACGTAGCCGCCAAACAGGAATCGCTGGCCTCCGCCTTCCGCAAACTCTCCGCCCACAATCTCAGCATCATCCCGGTGGTCGACGAGCAGCAACTGGTGGGCATCGTTACCCTGCAGAACCTGATGCACTCCATGTCGCTCTTGGCCGAAAGCCGCAAGTTGCGCCGGGCGGCGCTGGACTCCTAGGAAGGTCAGAGGTCAGATCAGATTGCAGAGGTTAAAACCTAGGTGCGCACACGGCGTCGACGACTTGGGATTTTAACCTCTGCAATGATTGTTACCTCTTACCTGACCTTCGCGTAGACTTCCTGCGCCGCGCCGACCGCGCATCCAAACTCCACCTTCTTCCCCGTGGTTTCGGCTATCACGTGCTCTAGAGCGGCCAGGACTCCTACCGTGTCGAGATAATCGTAGTAACCAATGTGCGCGATGCGGAAAAGCTGTCCCTTCAACTCCGCATTTCCGTTGGCCACGACCGCGCCAAACTGCTCGCGGAAGCGTTTGCAAATGGCCGTGGAATCGACGCCGGCCGGAGCGGTGACGGCAGTCAGCGCGGCCGCTGGAGAACTCGGCGCAAATAATTTCAATCCTAGCGCTTCGACGCCGGCGCGCGTCATCGCCGCGCACAACTCGGCGTTCGCGATTAGCGCGTCACGTCCGGCGGCTAGATTCCCGTCTCCCATTTGACGCACATAGTCGAACGCCGCGGCCAGTCCGGCAAACAGCGCGGTGGCGGGCGTGGCGGCCGCTTCCGCCTTGGCTGCGGATTTTCGCTCCTTGCGCAGATCGAAATAAAAGCGCGGAGACTTCGTCCGCTCCATGCGCTGCCACGCCCGCTCGCTGATGGCGCCATAAGACAAGCCGGGTGGGATCATCAGCGCCTTTTGCGAGCCGCCCAGGAGGATGTCGATTCCCCAGGCGTCAGGGTCGAGATGGGTTGTGCCCAGTCCGGTGATCGCATCGACGATGAGCAGAGTGTCGGGCAAAACATCCGAAGAAGTCCGCACCAGCTTCGCGATGGCCTCGACATCATGGCGCGCGCCGGTGGAACTTTCGGTCGCCTGCACATAGACGCAGCGGATCTCGGGCGCCAGCTTGCGACGCACTTCATCGAGTGAAAACGTTTCGCCATAGGGAGCGGCCACGGTTTCGACGGCGCAGCCAAACGCCTTGACCAGCGCGGTCCAGCGCTCGGCGAACTTGCCCGCGGTCAACACCAAAACGAGGTCGCCGGGAGAAGTCAGGTTCGAGACCGAGGCCTCCATGAAACCGGTGCCCGACGAAGTCAGCACCAGCACATCATTCTTCGTGCCGATGAACTCCTTCACATCGGCGAGAACGCGCGTGAACAACGCGCGGAACTCGGCGGTGCGATGGTGCGCGCCATAGGAAGCCATCGCCGTCTGGGCTTGCGGCAGCAGTGGCGTCGGTCCGGGAGTGAAGAGCCGGTTTTTCTTGATCATGGGAATCGAGGCCGGGACTACTCAACAGAATATTCGAAAGGGAATGAATTCTGAAAGCCCGGATTGCACAAAGAGGCTGCGAGCTTCGGGCTGCGAGCTTCGGGCAATCTATTCGCTCCTGGCTCGAAGCCCGAAGCTTAGCATTGCCCGCCTGTTCATTTCGTGCATCCTCAAGACTGCCCGGTTGTTTGAGTTTGTAATTAGCGCCGGCTATCGCGAGGCGCCCGCCGGGAGGATCTCTTCCACGTCCACCCACTTGGTGGGATAGTTTCCCGTGTAGCAGGCGGAGCAGTAGGTGGTTTTCTCGCCGTCGGCGCAAGCTTTCTTCAGCCCTTCCAGCGAGAGATAGGCGAGTGAATCGGCGCCGATATACGTCGCGGATTTCGTCGATCGACTTGTTGGCGGCGATGAGTTCTTTCTTTGACGGAGTATCCACGCCGTAGAAGCACGGGGAGATCGTCGGCGGGCAGGAAATCCGCATGTGCACCTCTTTCGCTCCGGCGTTACGGATCATGCGGACGATCTTCTTGCTGGTGGTGCCGCGCACGATGGAATCGTCGACCAGGACGACGCGCTTGCCTTCGAGCAGGCTGCGAACGGCGTTGAGCTTCAGCTTCACGCCAAAGTCGCGGACCGACTGCTGCGGCTCGATGAAAGTGCGTCCGACGTAGTGGTTGCGGATCAGGGCAAGGCGAAACGGGATGCCACTTTCGGCGGCATAGCCGATCGCGGCGGTGTTGCCGGAATCGGGGACGGGCACAACGATATCGGCGTCCACCGGAGCTTCGCGCGCCAGTTGGCGTCCCATGGCGTCGCGGCTTTGATCCACGGTGCGGCCAAACACCAGGCTGTCGGGACGCGAAAAATAAACGTGCTCAAAGATGCAGCTCGACTGCGCCAGCGACGGAGAGTAAAAGCGCGAGCTGATGCCTTCGGGCCCAACGATGACCAGTTCGCCTGGCTTGACGTCGCGCTCGTAGGTTGCGCCGAGCAAATCAAAAGCGCAAGTTTCCGAGGCAAAAACGACGTGTCTTTCTTCTCGCTGGTCAGAGCCGGGATACGGCCCATGGCCAGCGGGCGGAATCCGCGCGGATCGCGGGCGGCGAAGATGCGGTCGCGGCTGATCATGACCAGTGAAAATGCGCCTTCCACGCGGCGCAGGGCGTCGGCGATGGCATCCGGCAGGGTCTGCTCGCGGGACAGCGCCATCAGGTGAACCAGCACTTCCGTGTCGCTGTTGGTCTGGAAGATCGAGCCCTGGCCCTCCAGCCTGGCGCGAATCGCCTGCGCGTTGACCAGGTTGCCGTTATGAGCGATCGCGATCTTGCCCTTATTCGACTGCACCATGATGGGCTGGGCGTTCAGGAGGGCGGAATCGCCAGCGGTCGAATAGCGGGTGTGGCCGATGGCGAGAACACCGCGCAGCGAAGCTAGTACGTCATGGCCGAAGATATCTGCGACCAGCCCCATGGCCTTATGCTGGCGCAAGCGCTCGCCGTCGGAGGTGACGATGCCCGCCGATTCCTGTCCGCGATGTTGGAGGGCGTGGAGTCCAAGATACGCGAGCTTCTCCGCCTCGGGGTGGGCGTGGATGGCAACTACGCCGCATTCGTCGCGAAATTTGTCGGAAGTCATCATTTTCTTCTTTCAACGTAACTCAATAGGGACGGCCGCCCTGGGCCGTCCAGCCGGGCGAAGCCCGGCCACTCGCAGTCCGATCAAAACCTCTGGCGAGCTTTCGCTCGCCCTGGACGGCCGAGGGCGGCCGTCCCTACGTGAGCCTGTCAGTCTGCCGCAACGCTCGGTTCCGTCCGCAACGCGCTCTCCAGCGCGCCCTCATACGCTTGCTGCAATTCGGCGACGCTCGCGGAAATCACGGGCTGCCCATCCACCGTGATCTCAACGCTGTCCGACCCCGTTTCGCCCAACACCTCGGCGATGACGCCGTACTCTTCAGCTACTTGTTGGATTCGCGGCAAGTGGATTGGGTCGCAGCTGAGTACGACCCGGCTGGCGTCTTCCGCGAACAGCAGGAACTCAAGCGCTGCTTGCGGCCTCGGCAATCTGACGCTGAGGCCGACTCCCGCTGGCAATGAGCACTCCACCAGCGCCACGGCTAACCCGCCATCGGCACAGTCGTGAGCTGACCCGACCAGGCCCGCCTGAATTATGGCCACCAGAGCGCGTTGCAGCGTGGCTTCTTTCTCGAGATTCAGATCCGGCGGATAGCCCCACACGGCTCCGAGAATCTCTTTTGCGTACTCGGACGAACCGAACTCCAACTGGGCATCGACGGCGTCGCCCGCTTCATTGGCGCGCAGCAGTATGATCTTTCTTCCGGTTTCTCGTCCCTGCGGCGCGAAGTGCATTTTCGTGGTTTTGTGGACGTCTTCGAGAAGACCCACCACTCCGATTACCGGAGTCGGATAAATTCCCTCGCCGAGAGTTTCGTTGTAGAAGCTGACATTGCCGCCGGTAATGGGAGTATCAAGCTCCTCGCAGGCTTTGGTGATGCCGTCAATTACCTGCGAAAACTGCCACATGATGTGGGGCTTCTCGGGATTGCCGAAGTTGAGGCAGTTAGTGGCGCCAATCGGGGTCGCTCCGGCGCAAGCCACTTTGCGCGCAGCTTCGGCGACCGCGTGCATGGCGCCCAGACGAGGATCGAGATAGCACCAGCGGCCGTTGCCGTCGAGCGCCATGGCCAGTCCACGCTTGGAGCCTTTGATGCGGATGACGCCAGCATCGCCCGCTCCGGGCGCCTCGACCGTGTTGGTTTGCACCATGTGGTCATACTGCTGCCAGACCCAGCGCTTCGAACAAATGTTGGGGCTCGCGAGCAAACGCTTGAGCTGGGCCGAGAAGTCTCCGGTCTGGGAGAGGCGGATATGGTCCGGCATTTCCCGCTCGACCGGCGGCTCCCAGCGCGCCAGCGGACGCTTGTACACAGGCGCGTCATCGGTGAGGGCGGCATTCGGAATTTCGGCGACGACCTCGCCGTGTTCGAGCACGCGCATCTTCGCGTCGGAGGTGACCCGGCCGATTTCTATCGCGTCTAGTCCCCACTTTTCGAAGACGCGGAAGACTTCTTGTTCGCGGCCGCGCTGCGCGACCAGTAACATGCGCTCTTGCGACTCGCTGAGCATGATCTCGTACGGGGTCATGCCGGTTTCGCGTTGCGGAACGCGGTCGAGCTCGATTTCGATTCCGGTGCCGCCACGCGCGCCCATCTCGCAGGTCGAGCAGGTCAGTCCGGCGGCGCCCATATCTTGAATGCCGACGATGGCGCCGGTTTGCATGGCCTCCAAGCAGGCTTCGAGCAGCAGTTTCTCGAGGAATGGATCTCCGACTTGAACGTTGGGCCGCTTCGCTTCCGAGCCTTCGCTGAACTCCTCGCTCGCCATGGTGGCGCCGTGGATGCCGTCGCGTCCGGTTTTGGAGCCTACATAAATTACTGGGTTTCCCTCGCCTGCCGCGCGTCCGTAAAAGATCTGGTCGCGGCGAACCAGGCCGAGAGCGAAGGCGTTCACCAGCGGATTGCCGGAGTAGCAGGGCTCGAACTTAACCTCGCCGCCAAGGTTGGGTACGCCGAAGCAGTTGCCGTAAGAAGCGACGCCGCTGACCACGCCTTCTATAACTGAATGATTCTTGTGAATCTCCGCCTGCGTAGGCTGAGCTAGTGTGGGAACGGCCGCCCCCGGCCGTTCAACCCAGCGCAGTTCGGCTTCAATCGGCCCAAACCGCAGCGAGTCCATGACCGCAACCGGCCGCGCGCCCATGGTGAAAATGTCGCGCAGAATTCCGCCAACGCCCGTGGCCGCTCCCTGAAACGGTTCGATAAATGACGGGTGATTGTGTGACTCGATCTTAAAAGCGCAAGCCCAGCCGTCGCCAATGTCCACGATGCCGGCATTTTCACCCGGCCCCTGCACCACCAACTTGCTGCGCGTAGGCAAACGCTTCAGGTGAACGCGCGACGATTTATAGGAGCAGTGCTCGCTCCACATCACGCTG
Organism: uncultured Acidobacteriaceae bacterium; assembly: GCA_963794365.1. GTDB lineage: Bacteria > Acidobacteriota > Terriglobia > Terriglobales > Acidobacteriaceae > Acidiflorens. The sequence continues at coordinate 81,069 of CAWCDV010000019.1, read as the reverse complement.
AAGATGCCGAGTTCGGTGCGCGTGGGCTCGCGTCCGCCGAGCAAGCGCTTGATTTTTTCGAATTCTTCCGGAGTGAGGCCGTGCTCCCGGATCATCTCCGGCGTAATGGCAGCGATCGCAGAGGTGGTCATGAGTGGGGAAGTTCTATTGTCGCATCTCAACCAACTTTTCGCATGGGGATTCGTCCAAGATTCGATGAAAAAAAGCTATTGAGCGGACACTCTTTTCCGCTGCATATGACGTTGAGTCTCCCGATTAAAGAATCGAGATCAACCCCAGAACCAGATCAAACCCAAGATCAAAGGCGGCGGACAGGAGCGTCCGCCCCACACAGCCGTCTATACTGTCGCAGATGAAGTCCGTCATCGTTGGCACGGCCGGACATATCGATCACGGGAAGACGGCGCTGGTGAAAGCCCTGACCGGCATCGATGCCGACCGTCTTGAAGAAGAGAAGCGGCGCGGCATCACGATTGACATCGGGTTTGCCCACTTCGAACTTCCCGCGCCCGATGGCAGCCGGATTCAGCTGGGGTTCGTCGATGTCCCGGGTCACGAGCGCTTTGTGCGCAACATGCTCGCTGGCGTGGGCGGCATCGATCTGGTGCTGCTGGTCATCGCCGCCGACGAGGGGATCAAGCCGCAGACTCGCGAGCACTTCGATATCTGCCGCCTGCTGGCGATCCGCCGCGGCATTACCGTGCTCACGAAATCCGATGCGGTGGATGCGGAGACGCTCGCGGTGGTGCGACTGGAAGTGGAAAATTTTGTGCGCGGATCATTTCTCGATCCAGCGCAATCGCCGATAGTCGCTGTCAGTTCGTTGACCGGCGCAGGCCTGGACGAGTTGAAATCCGCGCTCGCCCAGGTCGCCTCCGAAGTTGCGGCGAAAAACTCGGTGGCGCTGGCTCGGCTTCCCATTGATCGCGTTTTCACCATCAAAGGCTTTGGCACGGTCGTGACTGGCACTCTCATTGCCGGGACGATCCGCAAGGAAGCAGAGCTTGAAGTGTTTCCCGTAAGCAAGCGAGTCCGAGTTCGAGGCGTACAGGTGCATGGCTCGCCTGCGGAAGCCGCAGTCGCAGGGCAGCGCACCGCACTGAATCTTAATCTTGCAGGACTCTCCACCGACGCCCTGGCGCGCGGAATGACACTCGCGACCGCCGACACTTTTCATTCCACCTCGCGAGTCGAGGCGCTTCTCTCCCTTCTTCCCTCAGCAAAGCCGCTTAAAGACGGTGCCCGCGTGCACTTTCATGCATACACGACGGAAATGATTGCGGAAGCGCGGCTGTATGGAGCGCAACAGCTCAAACCCGGCGATGAGCAATACGTGCAACTCCGATTGTCTGAGCCTGCCCTGCTCTTACCGGGAGACCGTTTCATCGTGCGCCAGTTTTCGCCCGTAGTGACGATCGGAGGCGGCTTTGTGCTGGACGCTTCACCCTTGGCTCGAAAACAGCCTCAATATGACGTCTTCACGTTTCTGTTCAAAATGATGGCAGGTTCGCCGGAAGAGGTGCTGGCCGCGCGCGTCCGACGACGAGGAACCCTGGGGCTGTCGCTGGATGATGTCCCCGGAGAAATGAACATCCGGCGGGAAGAAGCAGCGCAGCTGGCGGCAAAGGCCGGATTGGTGTGGTGCAATCAGGTGCTGGTCGACTCGTGGACATACGCCGGAGCGAAGAACCATGCACTGAACGCTCTCAGGCAATTTCACGATGCGAATCCTCTTGTGGCCGGGATGAGCAAAGAAGAGCTGCGCGATCAGATCAAGCTGGGCCCTGAGGTGTTCTATAGCGTGCTGGAAAAATTGGCGGAAGAAAAGAAACTGGAAGTCGCGGGCGAACTCGTCCACCTGCCTGGGCGCGGCGTGGTCATGAAGGACGAAGAAGCCGAATCCAAGAAGATCATCGAGCAGGCATTTGCTTCGGCAGGATTAAAGGTTCCGTCGCTGAAAGAAGTGTTGGCGGGTTTGAAGGTAGATAAAATCCGCGCCCAGAAAATTGTCACTCTGCTCTTGCGCGACAAAGTTCTGATTAAGATCTCAGAGGAGCTTGTCTTCCACCAGAGCGCGCTCCTGGATCTGCGCCGCAAGATCGCCGCGCTCAAAACTACCGCGCCGAAGATCGATGTCGCCCGCTTCAAAGATATGACAGGAGTCAGCCGCAAGTACGCGATTCCGCTGCTTGAATATCTGGATCGCGAGCGGGTAACGCGGCGCGTGGGCGATGAGCGAGTCATCCTCTAATTGCTCGTGGAGCGACGGGTCCGCGGCGAGCGGCATCTCGCCGGACGGGCGAGGACGCCCGTTGCCCCATTCTCCTTGACCTAGATCTTTTCTTCCGGGAATTCCACTTCCAACGCCAGCGGACCGGTGACGCGGTTGGTCAGGTTCGCCAATCCAATCAGCATATGCAGGTCGACAATCTGCTCTTCGGAGAAATGCTTTTTGAGTTCCGCGAAGTCGGCGTCGCTGGCGCCGTCGGGTGTGCGCGTTAGTTTTTCGGCATAGCGGAGCGCGGCTTGCTCGGGCGCTCCAAATCCTGAGTAGTTGCCTTCCTTCAGAGCTTTCATCTGCTCCGGCGTGAGTCCGGCGCGTTTGCCACTCTGGATGTGATGCTGCGAGCAGTAATGGCATCCGTTGATGAGCGAGACGCGCAGATAAACGGACTCGTACAGCTTGCGGTCGAGCGAACGTCCTACGCTGGCATAGAATCCGAGAAAGTTGCCGAGCATGGCGGGACGGTGCGCGAGCGCCTTCTGGATGCTGCCGGGTTTGCCTTTCAGCTTGCCATCGTAGATTTCCTTAACTTCCGGGGTGGCTTGAGCGGGTTCAATCAGACTAATCCGGGCCATGTGTCCTCCTCCAAATGCCCCTCTATAATAGATTTTAGAGAAATCTTCTCACTCACTCCCACATGTTAACAATTCGTGCAGCCACTGTCGCCGACGCCGCCCTGATCAGAAGACTGATCTGGGAACTTGCCGAGTTTGAGAAAGCGCCGGACCAAGTCCGGAACACTGAGGCCGCCATCGCACGCGACGGCTTCGGCGCGAATCCTCAGTTTCGCGCTTTAATCGCCGAATGGCAGGGAGAGCCCGCGGGCTTTGCCCTCACCTTTAACTACTATTCGACATGGCGAGGCGCGGGATTGTATCTGGAGGATCTTTTTGTCCGTCCCGATTTTCGCGGGCGCGGAATTGGCACAGCGCTATTCGCCCGCGTTGCCTGTGCAGCCGAGCAGGAAAATCGCAGCTTCATTAAGTGGGCGGTGTTGGATTGGAATCAACCCGCCATCGAAATGTATGAGGCGCTGGGCGCCGAGTTTCTGGACGAGTGGCGAAGCGCTCTTCTGGAGGGAGACGGTTTGCGGAAATTGGCGGAGAAAGATTCGGCGAAGAAAGGTTCGCCGAAGAAAGAGTCTTGATGCGAGTACGAATCATCGGAGCTGGCCTGGCGGGATCGGAAGCGGCGTGGCAGTGCGCGCGGCGTGGCGTCGCCGTCGAATTATTCGAAATGCGGCCGGTGCGCACGACTCCTGCCCACCAGACGGACGACTTCGCGGAACTGGTCTGCTCCAATTCTCTGAAATCAGACAGCGAGAACACTGCGCCCTGGCTGCTGAAGGAAGAGATGCGGCGCGCGGGTTCTCTGCTGCTTGGGATCGCACGGGAAACTGCGGTGCCCGCAGGGCACGCTCTGGCTGTGGACCGCGCAGAGTTTTCGCGTAAAGTGACGCAGGCGATTTCCCGCGAACCGCTCATCACGATTCGCCGCGAGGAGGTCACGCAGATCGAAGCCGGAGAGCTCACAATTATTGCAACCGGCCCGCTGACGTCGGACGCGCTCTCGCGGGAAATTGTGCGGCTGAGTGCTTCTGCCGCCCCTAAGGGGCATCCGATTTCGAAGACGCTACGGCATCGCTGGAGGGATGCCCTGATACGAATCTCTCATCTGCCGCAGACTCTTCGCGGGCGGGGACGCCCGCGCCACACAACCTGTATTTTTACGATTCCATCAGCCCCATTGTCGAAGCCGATTCCATCGATATGAGCAAGGTGTACCTGGCGGCTCGCTACGACAAAGGATCGGCCGACTACATCAATTGTCCAATGTCGAAAGACGAGTACGACCGGTTCTACGACGCGCTGCTCGCGGCGCAATCGGTTGAGCAGAAAGACTGGGAGGGCCTGAACTACTTCGAAAGCTGCCTGCCCATCGAAGAGATCGCCCGGCGCGGACGCGACACGCTGCGTTTCGGGCCGATGAAGCCGGTCGGACTCAAGGACCCTCGCACCGGCAGGATGCCTTATGCGGTCGTGCAATTGCGGCAGGAAAATCTGCGCGCCGATTCTTACAATCTTGTCGGATTCCAGAATCACCTGAAATTTGGCGAGCAGGCGCGCGTGCTGCGCTTGATCCCCGGACTGGAACGCGCCCGCTTTCTGCGCTACGGACAGATTCACCGCAACACGTACATCAACGCGCCGGCGCTGCTGAAACCGACGTTACAGATGAAGGCGCGTCCCCAGGTGCTGTTCGCGGGACAAATCTGCGGCGTCGAAGGCTACGTCGAATCGATTGCGACCGGCTTGATGGCGGGACTGAATGCGGCCGCGCTTGCAACCGGCGGCGAGCCGGCGCCTCCACCACGAGCGACGGCGTTTGGCTCGCTTGTCCACTACATCACGCAAGCAGAGAGCAAGAATTTTCAGCCGGCGAATATCACCTTCGACCTCTTGCCTGCGCTCGAAACTCGCGTTCGCGACCGCAAGGAACGCCACCGCCAGCAGTGTGAACGGGCATTGCGCGAGTTCGACGGATGGTACAGCCGGTGCATCGGGCAAACCGCAGATCCCGCGCTGCGTACGGGATGACAAATGGCGGGGCTCTTAGCTGTTGGCTCTTAGCTTTTAGCGAAAAGCCAAGAGCCTCTCTACAATTTCTCGATTGTTTTTTCGGTAGATTGGCTTTAGGGTGCAGATGTCAGAGTGAGGTCCGTCTCGTGCCGGTTTCTGCCGTCGATTGCGTACAGCCCGCGCTGCAGCACGCGCGGGAACAACTCTTCACTCGTTTCCGCTTCGGGCAATGGTCTCGCCTGGCGCTGGTTGGAATTCTGGCGGCGGAACTGCACGTCGGCGGATGCAATTTCGGAAACTTCGGGAGCAATTGGCCGCGCATCCCACACAAGAATCAGAACGAGTTTCTGCAGTCGCGCGTGCCGAATTGGCTGCTCCCCCTCAATCACGCGCACATTTCCGAGCACATTGCGCAGTTCATCGGATTGATCGTGGTGGGAATTTTCGCTGCAATTGTGTTGGGGTTCGTCTTCCTGTACATCAGCAGCGTGTTCCGGTTCATCCTGTTCGACTCGGTTCTGCGGCGGGAATGTTCGATCAGTGAGGGATGGGGAAAATGGCGTCGCGCCGGCGGCCGATTTTTCCTGTGGCAGATTGTGTTCCAGATTGCAGCCGGGCTGTTTCTGCTGGTTCTGGTTGGCGTGCCGCTGGCCCTGGCTCTGGCTGCGGGCTGGACGACAGATCTGCGGCAACACATCGGGCGGTTGATTGTCGGAGTGATTCTGCTTGTGGGCCTGCTCGGAGTGTTCGTGCTGGCCGCCGCAGTGGTTCAGGTGCTGGCGAAAGATTTTCTGGTGCCGATTATGGCTCTCGAAGATCTCGATTTTGCCGACGGCTGGCACCGTTTACTGGCGATGATCCGGTCCGAGAAGGGACGATACGCCGTTTACCTGCTGCTCAAGCTGGTGCTTTCGATTGCCGCGGCGATCCTGTTCGGCATCATCGCGATCATCCCGGCACTGTTCGTCGTGCTCCCTGCTGTGGTTGCCGTGCTGGCGGGCAGAGCCGCGGGGATGGGATGGAGCGTGATGACTGTCAGTCTGGCGATAATCTTCGGAACCTTGTTGCTGGTCCTCCTGATTTACCTGATCGCTCTGGTAAGCGTGCCGGCCACTGTCTTCTTCCCTGCGTACGCGCTCCATTTTCTAGCAGCGCGATATCCGAATCTCGACGCGCTGCTGCATCCGGCCCCCACGCCTGCCGCTCCGGTATTGCCTACTGTCCCGGAGTCCTCGCCGCCGTTCGAAGCGCCTCCCTTGCCGCCCTCGGCGGAACCCATCGGCTAGCAGGTCTCACCGCTTCCGCAAGCCGCACTCAAAGCTCGATTGCCATCTCCAGGACGTGGCCGACGTGATTGCAATTGCCCGGATCGCCGGCGTCGACCGCGTCGGGCTGCTGACTGAGGATGGCAAGCATTTGCCGATGGCGGGGTAGAGGAAGGAACCAAATCGTGAACCCACGCGTTCAGCCTGAAGCAAGGTCAGTTCATACGCCGTAGTTCTTCGGCTTTTCGACTCATCATGATCGCCTCACTCTCCCGCCCGACGTCAGAAAGGAAAGCCGCGTATGACTCGTATCCATCGCTCCTTCTTGGCTTAAGCTTTATACCATCGAGATGTGTTTTTTCCGCCTGCTTGATCTTCCCCTGAGCAAGATAAGCGAAAGCCAATCCGATCCTTGTCGAATGAGACTCCTTGATTTGGAGAGCTTCGCGCAGAATCGATTCCGCTTTCTTATATTGCTTCTTTTGCAGATAAACCTGACCCAGCCCGAACTTGCATGCGGCATTCGTGGGTGCGAGGCCCACGGCCTTGGTTAGAAATCTCTGCGCTTCGGCCATGCGGTCCAGCTTGAAATAGCACCACCCAAGATTCCAAAGAAGCTCCCAATGCCTTTCGACCAACGGTGACTCTTTCTGGAGAAGCCGGATCGCGTCGTTCCAATTTTCCTGCTTCATTGCAGACTCAACGAGTCTCAAGAGATTTTGTTTCATCGCGACCTCACTAGTCCCGCGCCCGATTCTTGATCCAGATCGGCGAGCCCATAAACCCAAACGCATGCCCGAATCTGGTTTTCAAGAAAGCGCTGATAGGAAAAGTGCAGCTTCACGGCGCGGTCGGTGAACAGCACAAACGTCGGCGGCGCCACGCCCGCCTGCGTCATGTAGTAGATTTTCACGCGCTTGCTCACGGGAACGGAGGCGCGGTCAAAATCAACCGTCTTCAGGAAACGGTTCATCTCGCCGGTCGTGATGCGCTTGCGCCGCTCGGCAGCCACCTTCTCGATCAGCGGAAGAATCTTTTCCGTCCCCTTGCCGGTGTGCGCGGAGAGAAAAAGCACCGGAGCATAAGCCAGAAATTTGAGTCCGTAGCGCAGGCGCTCTTCGTAGAGAGCGCGGTCGTGAGGACGCTTGGCATCCTGAATGCGCGCCGTCTTCGACTGGCTGATGGCGCGCTTCTCGCCGCTCGCCACCAGATCCCACTTGTTGACCAGGATAATCACCGACCGTCCGCTCTCGTGGGCATAGCCGGCAATGTTCGCGTCCAGGCCGCTGGCGCCTTCGGTGGCGTCGACCATGAAGAGCACGATGTCGGCGTCTTCGATGTTCTTGCGCGCCATGACCACCGAAAGCTTCTCGGCCATCAGCCGCGTCTTGCCTTTGCGGCGGATGCCGGCGGTATCGATGAAGCGAATCTTGCGGCCTTTGTACTGGATGACTTCGTCGATGGAATCGCGCGTGGTGCCGGCAATGGGCGAGACGATGGCGCGATCGATTCCCGTGAGTTGGTTCAGCAGCGTGGATTTGCCGACGTTCGGATGCCCGATGATGGCCACCTTGATTTCATGCGGCTCCTCGGGGGTTGGCGTGCCTTCCTCTGCGCTCTCCCCTGTGACCTCAGTGTCCTCTGTGGTTGGCTTTTTGACGCTAGGCAGCACGAGAAGTATCGGCGTCCAGCAGATCGTCGATGCCCCGTCCATGCTCGGACGAAACCGGAAACACGTTCCGCATTCCGAGCGAATGAAATTCGCCGAGCAACGAATCCTGCTTGTCGGAGTCCATCTTGTTGACGGCGAGAAAGAGCGGCTTGCCGGTGCGCGCCAGCAGTCTCGCCAACTCCCGATCGGGACCGGCGATCTCGGTGCGGGCATCGACGACCATGACGATGGCCGCCGCTTCTTCGAACGCAACCTTGGCCTGGCGGAAAATTTCCGACGGTATGAAGTCTTTGTCGTCGGGAACGATGCCGCCCGTATCCACCACGCGAAACTCGTGCCCGCGCCATTCGGCCTCGCCATAGAGGCGGTCGCGGGTGATGCCGGGCTCGTCTCCGACGATGGCGCGCCGCGATCCGGTCAGATGGTTGAACAGCGTCGATTTGCCGACGTTGGGGCGGCCGACGATGGCAACGAGTGGGAGGGATTGCTTTTTCTTGCTCAAAGTGATGGCTGCGAGCTACGAGCCACGAGCGGCGAGCAAACAGTTCGCTCGCTGGCTCGCAGCTCGCTGCCCGCAGCTCGCGGCTCTAAGGCTATTATAGAGACTCCGTGCCTTCCTCATCCCATCCCGTGTCTCATCCCGTGACTGGGGCTGCGGGATTCTCGCTGTACCAGTTCTTCGCGCCGGGGGGCTTGCTCTCGAAGACGCATCCCGCCTACGAATTTCGGCGCGGGCAGTTGCAGATGGCGCAGGCCGTGGAAGAGGCGCTCGAAGAAAAGCGGCATCTGATCGTCGAGGCCGGCACGGGCACCGGCAAAACGCTGGCTTATCTCTTGCCGGTGATCCGCTCGGGCAAACGCGTCATCATTTCCACCGGCACGAAGAACCTGCAGGAGCAGCTCTTCCACAAGGATGTCCCTTTTCTGGAGCAGGCGCTTTTCCCCGGCGGCAAGGGCAAGCTGAACGTCTGTTACATGAAGGGCCGCAACAATTATTTGTGCCGCAAGAAGCTCTACGACCTCACCAGAAATCCTGTGCTGAGCGGGTTGGAGGAGATCGATCACTTCTCCGAAATTTCACGCTGGGAAAAGCTCACGTCCAATGGCGACCGCGCGGAACTGACAGCCGTGCCGGAGACGAGCGCGCTGTGGCACAAGCTGGACGCGCGTTCGGACGCTTGCACCGGGCAAAAATGCAGCGAGTTCGACCGCTGCTTTATCACCGAGATGCGGCGCCGGGCGGCGGAGAGCGACATCGTGATCGTCAATCATCATCTTTTTTTCGCGGACTTGACGATCAAGCAGCAATCCGAATACGCGCCCGATGCGGGGATTCTGCCGGAAGCCGGCGCGGTGATTTTCGACGAGGCGCACGAGTTGGAAGACGTGGCGAGCAGCTACTTTGGAGTAACTGTCAGCAACGCGCGTATCGACGAACTGGCGCGCGATGTCGAGCAGGCGCTCACCCGCAATCGCATGTTTTCCGCCGGGCTCTCCGGTGCGATCGGCAGTCTGCGCGATCACGCCACGCTGTTTTTTTCGTTGCTGCCCACGGGCAACGGGCGGTTTGCCTTCGAGAACCGGCGCGACTTTCTGGAAGAAAACGGCGAAGAATACGATGGGTTGCGGAATTCGCTGCAGCGCCTCGACTCCGAATTGCAGCAGATGCCCGAGAAGCCCGAGGAAGTATTTGCCCTCTCCCGGCGCGCCGGAGAGTTGCACTTTCAACTCCGGTTCGTGATGGAAGAGGAGAATCCGAACACTGTCTTTTGGATTGAGCGGCGCGGCACGCGCGGAGCCGGGGCAGAGGCAGAGACCATGACCGGCATACGGTGTTTCTGCAAGCCACTCCGATCGACGTAGCGCCGATTCTGAAGATTTCGTTGTTCGATAAACTCGATTGCGCGGTGCTGACTTCGGCCACATTAGCCGTCGGCGGAGGCTTCGATTACATGCGCCAGCGGCTGGGGCTCGAACACACGCGGGAGTTGCTGCTGCCGTCGCACTTCGATTACGAGAGTCAGGCGCTGCTGTATTTGCCTCCCGATCTTCCCGATCCGCGCACGCCGGAATTTGCGGCGCTGGCGGCGGATCGTATCCGGCAACTGCTGGAGATCACGCGGGGCCGGGCGTTCGTCCTCTTCACCAGTTATGCGCAGATGAAGGATGTTTATGAACGCCTGTGTTCCCAGCTTCCGTTTCGCCTGTTTCTGCAGGGAGAAGCGCCAAAGAACGCGCTGCTGGAGGAATTCCGGCTGACTTCCAATGCGGTTCTCTTCGGCACATCATCGTTCTGGCAAGGAGTGGACGTGCAAGGCGAACAGTTGAGCTGCGTCATTATCGATCGCCTGCCGTTTGCCGTGCCGAGCGATCCGGTGGTGGCGGCGCGGGTGAAGGCCATCGATGCTGGCGGCGGCAACGCTTTCTTCGAGTACCAGGTGCCGAGCGCGGTCATCACGCTGAAGCAGGGATTTGGGAGATTGATTCGATCGCTGCACGATCGTGGATTGCTGGCTCTGCTCGATAACCGGATTTTGAAGAAGGCGTACGGGCGGGTGTTTGTGGAGAGCCTTCCCCCTTACAGCAGAACCACAGACTTGAGAAAAGTAGAGGAGTTCTTCGGAGCGGTTCTTGAGGATGTTTGTGGTGCGCGGGGCTTTGCCCCGCCGGGACGGGGCGGAGCCCCGTCCCCACACGAGCTAGGCGAAGCAGGACCTCCTGGACTTATAGGACTGGCACCTCGCCTCGCCAGAGCCAGCGATAGTCTACTTCCCGGCCCACCAATCCAGCTCGCACCGGATTCTGGCAAATGTAATTCACTTTCTCGCTTAAGCTCTCATTTGAGCGCAGAACATGGTCGAAAGACTCTTCTTGCCAAACCGGACCGCGCCGGTCGAGCAGCTGGTTGAGAAAGTGAGCGGAGCGACCCTTGATAAGCCGCATAACCTGTGGCAGGCTCACCAGCCATCCCTCAGCATTCCGCAGAGCGGTGAATAGTAAGTGCACATGCGTGGGCATCACCACCAATGCGTGCAAGTCGATGGTCGCGCCACGCTCCCGCAGGCAGCAGTCCAAGACCAGTTGCCGAGCCTCGGTGGGGAGTTCCCACCGTTTGAATGTCCCGAACGTTACGAAAACCGGACGATTGTCTTTAAGTATGTGCGGGAGGTACGCCGGTAAGAATACTTGCGATCAAGGTACACCTCTCTTGAGTAACTCAGTGAAGGCATGGCACAGTGATGACGCTCACCACCTGTTGGGTCGTTTATTTCCGTGGGGGCTGACAGGCGTGTGTGGTGGCGGGGCTATGCCCCGCCGGGACGGGGCGAAGCCCCGTCCCCACACAGGCAACAAAACTATTCTGCTGCTGCCGCTTCCTTGTCGACTACTACCTTCAAGTGCGTGGTCACGTCCTTGTGCAGCTTGATGGGGATCGTGAACTCGCCGACGATCTTGAGCGGTTCGTGTAGTTGGATCTTCCGGCGATCGATGTGGAAGCTCTTTTTCTCGAGGGCTTCGGCAATGTCGCCAGCGGTGACCGATCCGAACAACTGATCGGCTTCGCCTGACTTGCGCAGGAACTTCACCTCGAGGCCGTCAAACTGCTTGGCCAGCGCTTCGGCTTCCGTCTTTTCCTTGGCGGAGCGGCGCACGGCGGCGGCCTTCATCTGCTCGATGACAGTCTTGTTGGCGACGTTGGCCTCAATCGCCAGTTTCTTGGGCAGCAGAAAATTCCGCCCGTATCCCTCGGCGACTTTCACCACCTCGCCGCGGTTGCCCAGCTTGGGCACGTCTTCTTTCAGGATGACTTCCATGAATGACTCCGTTTCGTTGTTCTCGTCGTTAGTCGCTTGTCGTTTGTCGTTGGCAAATTCTCAACTCACAGAGGTCCAATGCGTTCACAGCGAACGACTAACGACCTGATCTTGTCCAAGACGACTGAACTTACTGCGCGCGTCCGGCGAACGGCAGCAGGGCGATGTTGCGCGCCTGCTTGATGGCCCGCGACAGACGGCGCTGGTGCGGCGTGCACACTCCGGTCAGACGTCGCGGAGTGATCTTGCCGCTCTCCGCCACGAACTGCGCCAGCAAGCGCACATCTTTGTAATTGACCGCTTCGATCTTCTCGACGCAGAACTTGCAAACTTTCTTGCGCCGGAAAAACTTGCGGCCGCCTTCGCGGGGACCGCCGGGACCTCCGCCGGGACGCGGGCCGCGCGGACCGCTGCGCTCGGGGCGATCGCCTCCACTACGCTCCGGACGGCTTTCTCCGCCGTGATGCGCTTGGTGCTTTTGTTTCTTCTGCCATAGTGTTCCTGCTTTCCAAGAATTCGTTCAACGGACGGGCGAGATGCCCGGCCCCTCAGGGGCTAATGTCATTATTTCGACGATTTTGCGGCATCGGCTAAAGCCGTGCCCTCCGAGACGAAACCCGCAGTTCATCCGACAGCCTGCTAACTTAGACCGGGGCCGAGGCCGGTGTTTCCGGCGCGGCTTCCGGCGTTACCGCCGTCGCGGGAGTTACTGGAGCAGCGACGGCCGGTTGTGCGCTGGCCTTCTTTTTCGAGTCGCGGATCTTCTTGATCTTGTCGAGCCGCTTCAGTTCTTCGTCCGTGCGCACGGTGAGGAACTTGATCACCGGCTCGGTCACGCGCAGGCGGCGCTCGACTTCGTGCACGATGGCGCCGGTGGCTTCGATCATCATCAGACAAAGATGCCATCGTTGAACTTGCCCACCCTGTACGCGAGACGGCGCTTGCCCCAGACCTCGCTCTTGGCCATTCCTCCCGCCGAGGTCACCGAAGACTCGAGCGTGGAAATCAGCTTGTTCAGATCCTCGTCCACCATGTCGGGCCGGACGATGAACATCAATTCATATTTACGATTCATTCGTTATCTCCAAAGTCTTAGTACAGTCGCTGGTCGTCAGTCGTTAGTCGTTCGCGATTCATCGTGCGCCGCTGAGAGTTTGCCAACGACTAACGACCAGCGACCAACGACTGCCACTCACTCATCCGGTTCGTTCTTGCGATTGAAGCGGTTCATCGCCGCCGCTGGTCCTTCTTTCAAAATTACCTCAACCGCCTGCACTGCCGTGTCGAGGATTTCATCCACAACTTTCTCCTGCGCCTTGCGGAACGGCGTCAGCACATATTTCACGCTGTCCGCGACTTTGCGCTCGGGCGCAATGCCCAGCCGAATCCGCAAAAGCTCGTCGGTACCCAGAGCGCCGAGGATGGATTCCATCCCGTTGTGCCCCGCCGAACTCCCCCGCTGCCGTATGCGAATCGCGCCCAGCGGCAAGTCGAGCTCGTCGTAAATCACAATCAGGTCCCGGCTTACATCGACCTGATGTTCCGCCACTAGTTCCCGCACCGAAAGCCCACTCAGGTTCATGTAGGTTTCCGGTTTGGCCAGGACCACCGGCTCACCGGCGATCGTTGCCCGCGCAGTCAGCGCGCGGCACTGGCGATTCCTGATTTCGATCCCGAGGTTGTTGGCGATCCGATCGATCGTCAAAAACCCGAGATTGTGCGGCGTGAACTGGTACTCGATTCCAGGATTGCCCAAACCGACGATCAGTTTCACGCAAATTCGCTCTTGGCCCTTCGCTGTTGGCTCTTCGCTAGAAGCTCATTGTGGGACGGTGTTTCGCCCCGTCCAGGCGGGGCAAAGCCCCGCCTCCACACAAGCTCTATTTCTTCTCTTTCTTCTCGGCCTTTTCGGCCTTCTCGGGCTTGGCCTTGGCCTTGGCCTCACCTTCGGCCTCGCCTTCACCCTCGACTTCCTGCTTGCCCTTCTTGATGACTTCGGGCTCAGCCGGAGCTGCCGCCTCCTCCGCCACCACCTCGGGAGCCGCCACCACTTCTTCCTTCACCGTGGTGATGTGCGCGATCATCTGGTTCTCGTCGGTCAGGAACTTCACCTTTTCGCTGCGCGGCAGGTCTTTCACCCGCACTTCGACGCCGAACACCAGGTGGCTGATGTCCACTTCGATGGACTTCGGAATATCCGCCGGAAGACACTCCACCTCGATTCCGCGCAGCAATTGCTCGAGGATGCCGCCCTCCGTCTTCACGCCCGCTGCCTCGCCTTTGAGCACGACAGGAACCGTGACCGTGAGCCTCTGGTCCATGGCGATGCGCTGCAGGTCCACGTGGAGCAGGGTTCCCTTGATGGGTTCGAACTGCCAGTCCACGATCATGGCTTTCGAGCGATCGCTGTCGAGCGCCAGTTCAAAGATCGTGTTGTGCCCGCTCTCCGACTTCAGGATGCGCAGGATCTGCCGTGGATCGACCGCGATCGCAGCCGTATCTTTGCCCGCTCCGTATACCACGGCCGGAATCTTTCCGCCGGCGCGCACACGCCGGGCGGCGTTCTTGGTGCCTGGTTCGCGCTTGTGCGCTTCCAGAATGCTGATATCCGTTGCTGTCGCCATAATTCCGTTTCCGTCCTTCGTTGTGTCGCTGTTCGTCGTTCGCCTTTCGCGGTTCGCAAACCTTTTCAATGCAGCGCGAATAGCGAATAGCGAACAGCGAACGACGTTTCTAGATAAAAAGTCTGCTGACCGAGGTTTCTTCGTGAATGGACTGAATTGCCCGCCCAATCAGCCCCGCGATCGAAAGCACCTTGATCCTCGGGACTTGCCTGGCCGCTTCGGCCAGCGGAATGGTGTTGGTCACGACCACCTCGACGATCGGAGAGTTCACAAGATTTTCCACCGCCGACCCTGAAAGTACCGGGTGCGAGCAACAGGCATACACGGTGCTGGCGCCGTTCTCAATCAGCGCCTGCGCCACTTTCACCAGCGTGCCCGCCGTGTCGATCAGGTCGTCAATGATCAAGCAAGTCCGGCCGTTGACGTCGCCGATCACGTGCATCACTTCCGCCACGTTCATTTCGCCGCGACGTTTATCGACGATGGCCAGCGCCGCATCCACTTTTTTCGCGAAAAAGCGGGCGCGCTCCACGCCGCCTGCATCGGGTGAAACCACGGTCAGGTTCGGCAAGTGCAACTTCTTGAAGTAGTCCACCAACACCGGTGAAGCGAACAGGTGATCCACCGGAATATTAAAAAATCCCTGCAACTGCGGCGCGTGCAAGTCGACCACCAGCGCGCGATCCGCGCCCGCGGTCGTCAGCAGGTCGGCCACCAGCTTCGACGAAATCGGCACGCGCGGCTTGTCTTTGCGATCCTGGCGCGCGTAGCCGAAGTACGGAATCACGGCCGTGATGCGCCGCGCCGAAGCCCGCTTGAGCGCGTCCATCATCAACAACAGTTCCATCAGATGCATGTCCACCGGCCGGCAAGTCGGCTGCATCACGAACACGTCGGCCCCGCGCACGTTCTCCTGGATCTGCACATACGCTTCACCGTCTTTGAAGCGCGAAACCAGAGCCTGGCCGCGGGTCAGGCCAAGAAAGCTGCACACCTCATCGCAGAGCGCCTCGTTGGCGGTTCCGCAGAAGACCTTGAATTTGTCGTCGACCCGGGCGCGCTGCGGCTTGCGCTCGGCCTTCTCGTCCGTGATCGGCTTTTTTTCCGCGGTCGTTTTTTCGGCAGTCGTGGTTGCAACTGTGGACATAGTTGAGTTCTCAGGTCTTGGTTCTCACGTCTCAGTGTTCAGTTGCCAGTTCTCCGTTGTCGACTGGCAACCGGCAACTGGAGGCTGGCAACTGCTTTTCTGGCTGGGCCGCTAGGATTCGAACCTAGACAAAGTGCTCCAAAGGCACTTGACCTACCATTAGTCGACGGCCCAAGATGTACGATCCATTGGCTGGCACCTAAATCATACCCCAGAACCGAACGCCAGCGGCCAACGACCAGCGACTAACGCCTGACGACCGGCGAGCAATGACCAGCGACTAACGACCAGCGACCAGCGACTTTTTCCAATACTGCTGGCGCGTCAACGTACTGGTCGCCACTGCCTTCAGACCCTGCTTCTGCAGACGGTTGGCCGCCTTCGCGGCGTCGGCTGGCGACCGGAACAGCCCGTACAGGGTTGACCCTGACCCGGAGAGCGAAGCGTATCTCGACCCCGCGCGCTCCAGCGCACCTTTTATGTCACGCAATTCGGGATATTGAGGAAAGACGACTTTTTCGAAGTCGTTTTCAATCCCGGTACGGACAAGGTCGAGAAGCAAGTTCCCGGCCCGGCTCCCACCTTTTCAGGAGCACCGGTGTTGGGTAAACCACTCAGGCCACGCCGACAGCGCGCAGCCAACCTCAAACAGTCTATCGGAGGCTCCGGGCCGCGTCAATTCGCTGGGCGAAGCTGTGTGGTGGCGGGGCTCTGCCCCGCCGCGGGGAGGCCCCGTCACCACACGGCCGCTCTTTCATGCAGCGCATCCCAATCGGCAAACGCTCTGGGCGTTGAGACCCCCACCTCGGGCGTCACCACCACCATCGCCACGGAAGGCAGGTCGGGAAGAGGATAAACTTCCTCGCCGCGACCCACTCCCAGCGCCGTTCCGCCGACGAGAAACAGCGGCAGGTCCGAGCCGACTTCGGCGGCAATTCGCAGGCGCGCGACAGCGGATAGCTTCTTTCTAAGGGCTCGCTCCAATGCGACCATCGTCGCTACTGCGTTTGACGAGGCCGCGCCCAACCCTCCCTGCACCGGCAGCCGCTTTTCGATTTCGATGCGGACTCGGCGCTGGGCGCCGAGTTCGTCCAGTACGCGCTCGGCGATGCGGTAGCAGGTGTTCGACGAATCCAGCGGAACCCGCGGGTCTTTATTCTTGCACAGAATTTCAATTCCGCTGCCCCGCCCCGAGTTTCGTTCAATGCTCACCCGGATCACGTCATGGAGCGCGATGGTCTGGTAGACCGCGCGCAGATCGTGATATCCGTCCGCGCGCGCGGCGCCGATGTAGAGCCCGAGATTGATCTTCGCAAAAGAACGTACCGCGACTGTCATAATTGCGAAACCGCAGGAAGGGGAATTGTAAGCGATTTGCTTTCGGCGTGGACCACCCCGGTCCCGCCCGCCAACCAAATGTACGATTTGGCGCGAGAAGTGGCGCACCCACAGCTGATGGCTGATGGCTTTCTTGCTACACTTCCAGTTCATGCCCGTCGTCACCTACCTCGAAGCCATCCGCCAGGGAATCTGGGAGGAAATGGAGCGCGACCCGACTGTGTTTTGCCTGGGCGAGGACATCGGCATTTACGGCGGCGCTTTCAAAGTTACCGACGGGTTCATCGACCGCTTTGGCCCGGAGCGCGTGATTGATACTCCGATTGCGGAGTCGGCCATCATGGGGGCTGCTTTCGGCGCTGCGCTTACGGGATTGCGCCCCGTGGCCGAGTTTCAGTTCATGGACTTCATTGGGTGCGCTTTCAATCAGATCGTCAACATGGCCGCGAAGGCGCACTACCGTTGGGGAGCGCCGGCTCCGCTGGTGCTGCGCGGTCCTAGTGGCGGGAACGTGCATGGCGGGCCGTTTCATTCGCAGAATCCGGAGATGTGGTTTGTGCACGCTCCGGGGTTGAAGGTGGTCTGTCCGGCTACGGCCTACGATGCCAAGGGGCTGATCAAGGCGGCGATCCGCGACCATAACCCGGTGATTTTTTTCGAGCACAAGTATCTGTACCGCAGAATCAAAGAAGACATTCCGGGTTCCGAAGATGACTACGTGGTTCCGATTGGAAAGGCGCGGGTGGCGCGCGCGGGGCATCATCTCAGCGTGATCACCTACGCCGCGATGCTGTATACCGCGCTTGAAGCGGCGGAAATTCTAAGTAAAGAAGGAATCGAAATCGAAATTCTCGACCTGCGCACGGTTTCGCCGCTTGATCGCGCGGCGATTACGGCCACGGTGAAGAAGACCAACAAAGTCATCGTGCTTCACGAACACGCGCGCACCGGGGGACTGGCCGGAGAAATTTCCGCGATCATCAACGAAGAAGCGTTCGACGATCTCGATGGCCCGATTGTCCGGCTGACTTCGCCCGACACGCCGGTTCCTTTTTCTCCGCCGCTTGAGGAGTTTTTTCTGCCCAAAGTGTCCGATCTGGTGCGCGAGGCTCGCCGGCTGCGGGCTTACTGACTTCTGCGCGCTCAGTCCGCGAGGCAACTTGCTTTCGGCTGCCGCCTGGGGGCTGCGGAAAAAGTCGAAGGGCGGGCGGCCAGCTCCTAAAGCGCTGGGCTATTTTCGGTCGTCCCTCCGGGACTTGAATCATTTCTTCCACTTTTCCCAGCGCTGAAGACGCTGGGCTAAGCTCGGTTGCCCCTCCGGGGCTGGATTCGTTCCGCTGGATTGCCAAAACGCCAGTTCTCACGCACACACTTCACAGGTTGCGGAAGGAGTCGACTCTCGGTGCCCAACTCCTAAAGGGGCGTCTGATTTCGAATGACTTACGGTATCGCTAAAGCGATACCCTGATACGAAAGATACCCTGATACGAAACCCGAGTTTTTCCGCAAGCTGTTCAGCGCTAGGAATACGGCTACGCTCCTCCGGGGCTGGATTCTCGAGGGCGAATTGTACCGGACACGCGGTGATGAGGATCACATCACGCGCGGTTGGTCCAAGCTAGGGTGAAATGGGGTTTTCCGTGTTCGCCGGACGCTTGACGCAAGCCACAGTACGCGCACTGGACTGGCTAGCAGCTAGAACGCTTCCGGCGGAGGACTTGCCCGCGCACCAGCGCACTGGTCGACGCGGTGAAGAAGACGCTTATTTCTACCTTCGCCGGCGGGGCTACACGATCATCGCCCGCAACTATCGCTCACCGCATCATCGCGGCGAAGTCGATCTCGTCGGCTGGGAGCTGGACGTCCTGTGTTTTATCGAAGTGAAGACTCGGACGACGCGGGACGTCAAGCCCGCCGAAGCCGCTGTAGATCGCGACAAACAAAGGGAGTTATCGCTGGTCGCCCGCGACTTCCTGCGCCACATGCCCGCTTCGTGCCAGTGGCGGTTCGACGTGCTTGCCGTATACTATGAGCTTGGACATGGGCGACCCTCCTTCGAGTTGTTCCAAGATGCGTTTTCTGCATCGTACAATCGTAAGTTTGCGCGGACTCCAACTGAGAGGATTTAGTGCCTGAACTAAGAAAAGACCCCATCGTGGGCCGGTGGGTGATTATTTCCACGGATCGCGCCAAGCGGCCTAACGACTTTGTGCGCGAAGCAGTGAAGATCAAGGGCGGATTCTGCCCCTTCTGTTATGGCAATGAAAGCAAGACCCCGCCGGAGATTCTGGCCTACCGGCCCAGCAACAACAGCAACGCGCCGCAGAAAGACACTCCGGGTTGGACCATCCGCGTGGTTCCGAACAAGTTCCCTGCACTCGGCATTGAAGGCAATTTGAATAAACAGGCCGAGGGCATGTTTGACAAAATGAATGGCATCGGCGCCCACGAAGTGGTCATCGAAACGCCGGACCACAATGCCACGCTGGCCTCGCTGCCTTCGAAAAAAATCGAAGACGTTCTATGGGCCTTTCGCGATCGTATTCTCGATCTGAAGAAAGATCGGCGCTTCAAATACATTCTGATTTTCAAGAACCACGGGGAGGCAGCCGGCGCCTCGCTGGAGCACTCGCACTCGCAGCTGATCGCGTTGCCGATTGTGCCCATTTACGTGGTGGAGGAACTGCAGGGAGCCAAGCAGTATTACATCTATAAAGAGCGCTGCGTCTTCTGCGACGCCATTCGGCAGGACATCGATAGTGGCGTCCGAGTCGTCGCGGAGAACGAAAGTTTTGTGACTCTCGCCCCGTATGCTCCGCGGTTTCCCTTTGAAACCTGGATTCTCCCCAAAAGCCACGAGTCAGCGTTCGAGAACTCGTCGTCGCACATGTTCGAAAATCTCGCGAGAGCGCTCAAGCTGCTGCTGATGAAAGCGGACCGCGTGCTCGATAATCCGCCGTACAACCTGGTCGTACACACCTCGCCGGCGCAGGATCCGGCCAACGAGTACTACCACTGGCACATCGAATTCATGCCCAAATTGACCAAGACGGCGGGATTCGAGTGGGGCACTGGTTTCTACATCAACCCCACACCGCCCGAAGAGGCGGCGAAGTTTTTGCGCGAGGCGAGCGTGGAGGATGCGGCTCCCAGTACAGTGACGGTTCGCTGATTGGGTTGCGTGGCCGGCTGCGTCTGTAATCGGGCATCGCGCCCGGTTGGACGGGCGAGAGCCTGCCCTGAGCTTGTCGAAGGGACGCCCGTCACTTCACAAGCCAATTATCCCTGGCCAATTATCCCTGGGTTCGGTCGAGAACTTCGGCGTGCCACGCCATCTGAATGGCTTCCAGTTTGGCTTCGTTCGACTTCGTGGGATCGTCCTTGAAATCGGGCAATTCGATGACGTACTTGTGCAGGTCGGTGAAACGAACCGTGAGCGGGTCGACTTCGGGATGGGTCTCGAAAGCAGAATCCCGATGTCTTCAGAATCGCTCCAGGTGAGTTCCTTTGGCATGATCAGTGCTCCTGTTTGTGGTTCAGCTCTTAACCGATCGGATCGCGGTTTGGCTAAAAGCTAATAGCCAAATGCTAAAGAGCGTTTGTTCTAATGTTCTTCTGAAACGTAATTCCGGTTCCACGCGGGAATCTCCACGACTACTTTTCCCGGCTTCTTGATCACTGCCTGGCATCCCAGGCGCGAGTTTAGCTGGAGATCGGCAGCCATGTCGAGTTTGTCCGCTTCGTCGTCTTCCATTTCCGAGATCAGGTCCGCGCCCTCTTTCACCCAAACGTGGCAGGTCGTGCAGGCGCAGTTTCCTCCGCAGGCATGATCCAGATGAATGCCGTTGTTCAGCGCGACATCGAGGATGGACTGCTCTTTCCCGTGGTCTTTGTAGGGAAGCTTGCCGTGCTCAAACGTCACCGTCTTGCCTTCGGGAAGGAATGTCACCTGCACCGTGTTTTCGCTCGGGAGCATCCATCGTCGCGGCTCCAGTGCCTTGTGTTTTCTCTTCTGACATGATGAACTCTGCAACCTGCCTTATTCAAACTCTGCCTTCGCCACCGGATGCCCGGCCTGCTGTCCTTCTTCCATCTCGGTGTCATCCATGGCCTTTCCTTTGAGCGCGGTCGATACCGCGCTGTCCATCATCAATTCGGCCAGACGCATGGTTCCCTGGTTCAACGCATCGATGGCTTCGCGAATGGCTTGGTAATCGTCTCCGTCCTTCACCGCGACCAGCGCGTTTTCCAGTGTCTCGATCTTCCGCCGTTCGTCGCTCGTGAGCTCTTGCCAGGCATCATTCTTTTTTCCCTTGGCCAGCGCCGCGAGAATCGTCTCTGCTTCGCGTCGCGCTTCGATCACCTGCCGCTGCCGGAAATCTTCCTCCGCATAGTCAAACGACGCCAGCAGCATGTTCTCGACCTGCTCGTCCGTCAACCCGTAGCTGGGCTGGACTTCGATCTCCGCCTCTTTCCCGCTGCGCTGCTCGCGCGCGGAGACGTGCATGATGCCGTTGGCGTCAATCAGGAACTTCACTTCGATGCGCGGCATGCCGGCCGGCATCGGCGGCACGCCCTTCAGATCGAAGCGCGCCAGCGACCGGCAATCGCGCGCCAGTTCGCGCTCGCCTTGCAGAACATGGATCGCGACGTTCGTCTGACCATCCACCTGCGTGGTGTAGTACTGCGTCGCCGATGCAGGAATTGTCGAATTCCGCAGAATGATCTTGTCGGTCACGCCGCCGGCAACTTCAATCCCGAGCGAGAGCGGCGTCACGTCCAGCAGCAGCATCTCTTTCGTGATTTCCGACCCGCCGCCGAGAATATTCGCCTGCACCGCCGCGCCCAGCGCGACCACTTCATCCGGATTCAGATCGGTGTGCGGATTGCGCCCGAACAGATCCTGCACCAGTTGCCGCACTTTCGGAATGCGCGTCGAGCCCCCGACCAGCACGACTTCATCAATCTGCGCGGGCTTCAGGCCAGCATCTTTCAGCGCCTGCTTGCACGGACCCACGGTGCGGTCAATGATCGGCTGAAGCAACTGCTCGAACGCCTCGCCGCGTGATCTCGCGCTGATAACGTTTCCCGCCGGGCAACTCGACATCAAGCTTCGCCGATGGCTGCGACGACAGCGCGATCTTCGCCTCGATGACGGCTTTGCGGATTCGCGGCACCGCCTCGCCGTTACGGCCCGCGCGATCCATTCCGAGATCGCCGCGAATGTCGTCGAGCGCGATCGTGATCAGCAGGTTGTCGATATCATCGCCGCCGAGGTGCGTGTCACCGTTGGTGGCGACGACTTCAAAAATGCCGTCATGCAGCTTGAGAATCGAAATGTCGAACGTGCCGCCGCCCAGATCGTAGACGGCCACGATGCCATGCTTTTTCTTGTCGAGTCCGTAGGCCAGCGACGCAGCGGTTGGTTCATTCACCAGGCGCAACACGTCCAGGCCGGCGATTCGTCCGGCATCTTTCGTCGCCTGCCGCTGCGCGTCGTTGAAATACGCGGGCACCGTGATCACGGCTTTCGTGACCGGCTCGCCGAAAAATCGCTCCGCGTTGCGCTTCAACTGGCGAAGCACGAGCGCCGAAATCTCCGGCGGCGTGTAGGTCCGCTCGCCAATCTTGATGCGTAGAACCTCGCCGGCCTGAAGGTCGTCCGCCAGACGGAAAGGAAACAGCTTCAACTCTTCCCGGATATCCTCTACGCCGCGCCCCATCAGTCGTTTCACGGAGTACACCGCGCGCTCGGGCGTCTCGATCAGATACTTGCGGGCGCCGTTTCCGACCATGACCTGGTTGTTCTCGTCGAGCGCGACCACCGACGGAACAAGGTTCAGCCCGTCTTCTCCCGGGATCACCGCAGGGGCCTCGCCCTGCATGTACGCCACCAGAGAGTTCGTGGTGCCGAGATCGATGCCGACAATGTGATCAGTAGCCATTTAATTGCATGCTTTAGTCAGAAGTCAGATTGGCAGAAGTGAAAACTTTAGCGACCAAGGTTTAACTTCTGCAATCTGACCTCATTACCTCTGACTAAGTCCTTCCAATGCCTCATTCACGTCCCGCACGAGATTTCGAACGTAGTTCCGGCGGTTCAACACATCCAGCATCTTGTCGCGGATCTTGCCGGCGCTCTTCTTCTCGTGCCGCTATCCACGGCCTTGTCCCATTTCTTCCACTCGGACTTGAGTTCGTTGAACAGTGCGTCATACTTTTCTTCCAGGGAGAGCTTTGCCTTGCCGATTTCCTCCAGCATCGCCGGATCGTCCTCACCCACCTTCTTCTGCATGCGCAATTCTTCCAGGTGCATGTTGAGCTCGAAAACTTCCTCCAGAAGGTCGGGCGGGACGACCTGCTTTTTCAATTCCCCCGTCGCGCGCGCCTTCTCGGTCGCCTGTTTCGACTGCTCTTCCAGTTCCACGCCCTCCAGGCGCAGCAGGTATTCGGTCCGCTTGATCGGATCTTTCAGCGTCCGGTAAGCGTCGTTCAGCATCGAGCTTTGTTCCAGGCTCCAGGCCCGTTCCTGGGGTTCGGCCTGGCAAACAATCGGGATGCAGCCGGCGGCTCAGCGCATAAAACTCTTTCTCCAGCGCGGCGTGTCGAGGTCCAGCTTCCTGGGAAATCCGAAGAATGTGAAATAATCCACCGGCACTGGCGGCTGCACTTTGCCGCACGAGCTGCAAAAATGCACGGCGCGCATGGTGCCGCACGACCAGCAACTTGGGGTGGCCTCTTCGCGCCGTGTCCGGGAATGATTAACGACGATTTGGATTCTAGTGCCATAATTTGCCGTACAAAAGTTCGGGGCGAACGCGTGGCCCGCCCGTTGAGATCCTTCGCTACGCGTCGGGACGAGGGCGCCTGCGCCACGCCACGTCGCTCCATCTCAAGCTCTACTACGAGAACGAACTCCCGCAACCGCAGGACTTGGTCGAGTTCGGATTCACGAAGACGAATCCTTGCTGCATCAGGGTCTCCTGATAATCGAGCGTCATTCCGTGCAGATAGATGAACGACTTCGGATCGACAAAAACCCGCACATCGCCGAACTGAAATACACGGTCGCGCTCGCGCGGCTGCGTATCGAAGCGGATGTTGTAGCTCAAGCCCGAACATCCGCCGCCCTGCACGCCAAGACGCAGACCGCCCTGCTCCGGCGAAACGCCTTCTTTCACCATGGCCGAGCGAATCTTCCCGATCGCGTTCTCGGTGACCTGGATGCCCTTGGCCGGAGCCGTCGGCGGTTTTGACGGCTTCGTCTTTGAGCGCTTGGTCTATGAGCATTTGATCCATCATCGACTACGACGCTTGCCGACGTCTCGGGCGCGAGCGAGTCGTGCAAGCCCGTCTCTACAGCGCAAACTAGCCTTACTGCGCTGCCTGCACTTCCTGCGGGCTTCGCGGTTCGCCTGCTTCTTCTTCCAGTCGCCAATCGCGGCGCGGATCGCATCCTCGGCCAGCACCGAGCAGTGAATCTTCACCGGCGGCAAGGCCAGTTCCTTCACGATCTCGGTGTTCTTGATCGCGAGGGCCTCGTCGACCGTCTTGCCCTTGACCCATTCGGTGGCGAGCGAAGACGACGCAATCGCCGAGCCGCAGCCGAAGGTCTTGAACTTGGCGTCTTCGATGACGTTGGTCTGCGGATTCACCTTGATCTGCAGCTTCATGACGTCGCCGCACTCGGGCGCGCCGACCAGGCCGGTGCCCACGTCGGCATCCTTCTTGTCCATTGAGCCGACGTTGCGTGGATTGTTGTAGTGGTCGATTACTTTATCGCTGTATGACATTTGCAATCTCCTTGAAACTCTTTCTATGCTTCCGCCCCTAAGGGGCGTTTCGATCCCTTCGGCATCGCTAAGCGATGCCCTGAACGAACCCCGACTTCTTCGGAAGCTTTGCAAACTTCTGCCGTCTAGTGCGCTTCTGCCGCCCACTTCACGCTCTTCAAGTCCACACCTTCTTTCGCCATCTCGTAGAGTGGCGACAGTTCGCGCAGACGCAGCACCGTTTCAACCACGCGGTCGGCCACGTAATCGATCTCGGCTTCGGTGTTGAAGCGCCCGATTCCGAAGCGGATCGAGCTGTGCGCCAGATCGTCGCCGGTGCCGAGAGCCTTCAATACATAAGATGGCTCAAGCGTGGCGGAGGTGCATGCCGATCCGCTGGAAACCGCGATATCGTTGATGCCCATCAGCAGCGACTCGCCTTCCACGTAGGCAAAGCTGATATTCAGATTGCCGGGGAGGCGATGCTCCATGGAGCCGTTGATGTAGACCTCGTCGAGGCGGCTCATGATGCTGTCTTTCAGACGGTTGCGCAGGCCCGCCATCTTGCAGGATTCCTGCGGCATCTCTTCCTGCGCGATGGCGCAAGCCTTGCCGAGGCCGGCGATGCCGGGAACATTGAGCGTTCCCGAGCGCATGCCGCGCTCGTGGCCGCCGCCGTCAATCTGCGGCGACCAACTGCACGCGCGGATTCTTGCGGCGCACGTAAAGCGCGCCCGCGCCTTTCGGCCCGTACAGCTTGTGTCCGGTGATGGACGCGACGTCGATGTTCATCTTGTTGACGTCGATCGGAACCTTGCCGATCGCCTGCACGGCGTCGGTGTGGAAGACGACGCCGCGTTCGCGGCAGAGTTTGCCGATTTCCTCGACCGGTTGCAGTATGCCGATTTCGTTGTTGGCCGCCATGATCGTGACCAGAATCGTCTTGTCGTCCATGGCGCGCTTCAGGTCGTCGAGGTCGATCAACCCATCTTTCTGCACCGGCAGATAGGTCACGCGAAAGCCGAGTTTCTCAAGATGCTTGCAGGTGTCGAGCACGGCCTTGTGTTCAGTAACCTCAGTGATGATGTGGTTGCCCTTCTCGCGGTACATCTCGGCAACACCTTTGATGGCGAGGTTGTCGCTTTCGGTGGCGCCCGAGGTGAAGATGATCTCTTTCGCGGTCGCGCCGATCAGTTTGGCGATACGCTCACGCGACAACTCGACCGCTTCTTCCGCTATCCATCCAAAGGGGTGATTGCGGCTGGCGGCGTTGCCGAACTTCTCCATGAAGTAGGGCAGCATTTCTTCGAGAACCCGCGGATCCATGGGCGTGGTCGCGTGATTATCCATGTAAATGGGCAGCTTGATCCCAGCGGGAGCCGCCTGCTGTTACGCCGTGATTGGTTGGGGTCGCCTTGTTGCCATTCGTGCTCATGATTGCTCTTCTCCTTAAACAGACTTGAACGGACCAAATGCCGTCGCTACGAAATCGTTACCAACTCCACCGGTTTCTTGGTCTCCGGTTATTGACGTGGAGAACCTCCGGCTCTTCCTTCATCTGCGAAATCATGATGTTCTTCAGCACCTGCTCGATGCTTTCGTTCACTTTCCGCAGCGGCTCGCGAATGGTGCAGCGATTGCTCTGACCGCATTCGCCGCGAACCGTTACACACGACGTAATGAACAGCGGCCCGTCAATGGCCTTGATCACTTCGAAGGCGGAGATCATCTTCGGATCCCGCGTCAGCAAGTAGCCGCCGTTCATGCCATGCTGCGACCGGATCAGACCGACCTTCGCCAGCCGTTGCAGAATCTTCGCCAGCGCTTCCTGCGGAATGCCGTAAGCCTCGGCCACATCCTTGGCACTGCATGCGCCTTGGTCGGCGTGCTCGGCCAGATGCTTCATGGCCATGAGGCCGTAGTCCGCTTTCTTGGTCAGTTTCAGCATGGGCAAATGCCGACCTTTATAGTCGGATTCAATTCCGACTGTTTAGGTCGCATTTTGATTCTAACCTCAGCGGCGACTTCGCGCAAGGCCGATCAGGCACCGGCTTGATTTTGTAATCGAACGGTAAGTTTCAGCAGGTAAACGGCTTAGGGGTGGGATCGTTCTCCTTGGCTTGTGGTGGAGTTCGCGGCGGGCTTCAGCGCTCTCTAATTTCTGCCGTGCTGCCGGCGTGTCAACCCTTTCAGCACCAGCCCGCAAATTTCGTCGGCGAAGCTTTCGTCGAGCTTGTCGTGCCGGATCAGAAAGCGCATATAGATCGGGCCGTAGAGCGCGTCGAGGATGAGGTCGAGGTCGCTGCCGGCGGGCAGTTCGCCGCGGTCAATGCCGCGTTGCAGAGTTTGATAGGCTTGTCTGCGCCTTGGCCAGAGGAATCGGTCGCGAAAGGCCTCGATCAACTCGGGATCGGATTGCCCTCCGGCGAGCAACGCCGCCACGACCTTGCCGCGCTTGGAGCGGAAGATGCGAATCACGCGCCTCATCTGCAGGCTCATGTCAGTCTGCACGGAGCCGGTATTCGGGAAGCGGAGTTCATCGTCGGCACTGGCGGAGAAGGCGTCGGCGACCAGGGCGGCCTTGGTCGGCCACCAACGGTAGACAGTTGTCTTGCCCACATTGGCGTCGGCGGCGACGGCTTCAATGCTCAGTTCCGCGAATCCACCGTCCTGCTTGAGGAGTTTCAGGGTGCTGCGCAGGATGGACTGACGCGATTCCTCACTGCGTGGCCGCCCGGGCGGGCGTTTCCCGTTCGCCCCGTTGCTTCCGCTCGCTCCGTTACTTCTGTTAGGAGCCCCGGCGTGTGGGATATGGTTTTGAGCCATGGCTAGAGTGTAATATAATTTAAATCCGAAACGTAGTGTTTTGAATCTTATTTGGAAGTTCGCAGGTAGTGTGGGGCTGCGGTTTCCGTGTCGTGTGGTGACGGCGGCTCTGCCCCGTCCCGGCGGGGCCGCTCCATCCGCCTCCGCCAGCCAGCACGCAACTCAGGTTCCGTTAGTATCGGATTTCAGCGTCACCGGTTTTCGTGCAGTCTTATGTGGATTGTTGCCTTAGCGCTTCGCCGCCCTTATACGTTCGTGGTGATGGCACTGCTCATCATCATTCTTACGCCGCTCACCATCCTGCGCACCCCGGTCGACATTTTCCCCGAAATCAACATTCCCGTGGTCAGCGTGGTGTGGAACTATCGACGGCATGTCGCCGAGCGAGATGGCGGACCGGATCGTCAGCAACTCCGAGCGCGGATTCACGATCACGGTCAACGACATCGAGCATCAGGAGTCGCAGTCGCTGAACGGAAAAGCCGTGATCAAGATCTTCTTCCGGCCTGGCGTCAACATTTCCATGGCGGTGACACAGGTGACGGCGATGTCCCAGACCATCCTGCGCGGGTTGCCTCCGGGCACGACCCCGCCGCTGGTCATTACTTATTCGGCATCGACGACGCCGATTGTGCAACTGGGCTTGAGCAGCAAGACGCTGCCGGAGCAGCAGTTGTTCGATCTGGGGAACAATTTTCTGCGCACGCAGTTGACCACGGTGCAGGGCGCGGCCACTCCGTGGCCTTACGGCGGCAAGCCGCGCCAGGTGCAGGTGGACCTGGATTCCGCCAAACTCCAGGCCTATGGTCTAGCGCCGATCGATATCGTCAATGCGGTGTCGGCGCAGAACTTGATTCTGCCGGCGGGTACGACCAAGATCGGGCCGACCGACTACAACGTGGAGATGAACGGCGCGCCGGCGACCATCGCCGAACTCAACGATCTGCCGGTGAAGACCTCGAACTCGTCCACGCTTTACCTGCGCGATGTAGCCCACGTGCGCGACGGATTTGCGGTGCAAACCAACATCGTGCGCCAGGACGGCGTGCGCGGCACGCTGATGTCGATCTATCAAGCTGGGCGGCTCTTCCACGTTGACGGTCGTCGATGGCGTGAAGGCGCTGTTGCGAGACCCGTCGAAGTATCTGCCGCGCGACCTCGCGCCCCAACTCAGCATCAAGGCTCTGTTCGATCAGTCGCTTTTTGTACGCGCGTCGATTCAAGGGGTCGTGCGGGAAGGCATATTGCCGCCTGTCTCACCGCCGTCATGATCCTGATCTTCCTGGGCGATTGGCGTCCGACGATGATCATCGCGGTCTCGATTCCCTTATCCATTTTCGTCTCCGTGATTCTGCTGAGCGCGCTCGGCGAGACCATCAACATCATGACGCTGGGAGGACTGGCGCTCGCCGTCGGCATCCTGGTGGACGATGCGACGGTGGAGATCGAAAACATCGAGCGCAATCTGGCCATGGGGAAGGAGATGAAGAAGGCTATCCTCGACGGCGCGCAACAGGTCGCCGTGCCCGCGTTCGTATCGACGCTGAGCATCTGCATTGTGTTTGTGCCGATGTTCTTTCTGACTGGAGTCGCGAAGTTTCTTTTCGTGCCGCTGGCGGAAGCGGTGAGCTTTGCCATGCTGGCGTCGTATCTGCTGTCGCGAACCCTGATTCCGACGCTGGTGATGTTTATCATGCGCGGACATGAGCACCGCGCCGCCGAGCCAACAAGCTTCCTGGGAAAATCCCAGCGCGGATTCGAGCGCTGGTTTGAAAGATTCCGCGGCAACTATCGGCAACTGCTGGAAACCACGCTCGAACACCGGAAATTGTTCTCGTTGTGCTTTGCCGCTTTCTGTTTTCTATCGCTCGGGCTGGTGTTCTTTCTGGGGCGGGACTTTTTCCCGCAAGTGGATGCAGGGCTGATTCGGTTGCACGTCCGCGCCCGGCCCGGCCTGCGCGTGGAAGAGACGGCGCGTCTGTGCGATGAAGTGGAGCGCGTGCTGCGCAGCGAGATTCCGACGGAAGAGTTGCAGACCGTGCTGGACAATGTCGGCGTTCCCTACTCGGGCATCAATCTTTCCTACTCCAGTTCGGGAGTGATTGGGACGAGTGATGCGGAGATTCTGATTTCTCTGAATCCGGAACACCATCATGCGACGGCGCAGTACGTACGCCAGTTGCGCCGCGTCCTGCCGTTGCGTTTCCCGGGCGTGGAGTTCTTCTTTCAGCCCGCCGATATCGTGTCGCAAATTCTCAATTTTGGATTGCCCGCGCCGGTCGATATTCAGATAGTGGGCGCCGACATACGTGGAAACTACGACATGGCGCAGAGAATCGCAAATCGGCTGCGCCAGATTCCCGGCACCGCCGACGTACATGTGCAACAGCTGATGAGTTTGCCCACGCTGTACCTCGACATGGACCGCACGCGCATCAATCAGGTGGGACTGAATGCCCACAATGTGGCGCAAAGCGTGCTGATCAGCTTGAGTGGAAGCTTCCAGACGGTCCCCAACTTCTGGCTGAATCGAAGGAACGGTGTGAGCTTATAACATCGCCATCCAGACGCCGCAGTATCGCATGACGTCGTTGCAGGACTTGATGAACACGCCGGTGACGGGCGCGAGTTCGCAGACTGCTCCGCAAGTGCTCGGCAATCTGGCGCAGCTTACGCCGGTGGCGCGTCCCGCCGTGGTCAATCATTACAACGTGCAGCCGGTTATCGATGTGTATGCCAGCACGCAGGGGCGCGATCTGGGCGGGGTCGCGTCGGACATCATGAAGGTGCTCCGGCCATTCCAGGACCCGCATTATCTACCGCGCGGAACGCAAATTGTGGTTCGCGGGCAGGTGGAGACGATGCGGTCCTCGTTTTTCGGCCTGGGCGTTGGCCTGATCGGGGCGATTGTGCTCGTCTACCTGCTGATCGTGGTCAACTTTCAGTCGTGGCTCGATCCCTTTATCATTATTACTGCGTTGCCGGGAGCGTTGGCGGGAATCTGCTGGTTCCTGCTGATTACGCGGACGACGCTCAGTGTTCCGTCGCTGACGGGCGCGGTCATGTGCATGGGGGTGGCGACCTCGAATTCGATTCTGCTGGTTTCGTTTTCTCGCGACCGTATGAATGCGGGAGCGCCTGCGCGGCAAGCGGCGCTCGAAGCGGGCCACACGCGGATACGGCCGGTGATTATGACGGCTCTCGCTATGATTATCGGCATGGTGCCGATGGCGCTGGGATTGGGAGAAGGCGGTGAGCAGAACGCACCGCTGGGCCGGGCCGTGATTGGCGGCCTGCTCTTCGCCACCGTAGCCACATTATTTTTCGTGCCGAGTGTGTTTACGATGATTCACGGCCGCCGCGAGGCTACGGCAGCAGTCGGAGCGGAAGTAGAATGCGGTAAAAGTAGGAAGAAGAAAAGAGAAGTTTTTTTGGGAGACCGTAATCATGCCAATACAACCGCCGCCGGTAACAGCCGAGCCGAACGAGACGGAGGCCGTGCGCCCAGATGACTATCAGCCTTCCGATGTGGGTCCCAGTCCGGCAGGCCGGGCCAAGATTCTGATTGGCGCCGTGCTGCTCGTTCTTATCACTGCGGGCGCAGTTACGTTTCTGAACCGGAAGAGCGAAACCGACGCGTTGGCCAAAGAAACCGAAGCCGTCTCGATTCCGACCGTCGCCGTGGTGCAACCGCAAGCCGAGCCCGGAAACGATGAACTGGTGTTGCCCGGAAACCTGCAGGCTTTTATAGAGTCCCCTATTTTTGCCCGCACCAACGGCTACCTCTTACGCTGGTACAAGGACATTGGAAGCAAGGTTGAGAAGGGGGAACTGTTGGCGGCGATCGACACTCCGGAAGTCGATCAGGAGCTATCGCAGGCGCGAGCCAACCGCGAACAGATTAAGGCGGCGCTGGGGCTGGCGAAGATCTCCGCCGATCGTTGGGCGAATCTGCTCAAGTCCGACTCGGTTTCGCAGCAGGAAGCCGACCAGCAAGCGAGCGGCTACCAGCAGGCGCTCGCCAACCTGGCGGCGGCGGACGCGAATGTTCGCCGGCTGGAAGAACTCGAGTCTTTCAAGAACGTATACGCTCCATTTTCCGGCGTGCTTACCCGGCGCAATGTCGATCCGGGCGCGCTCATCAATTCCGGGGCGCAAGCGGCCGGCAGAGAGCTATTCGATATCGCGCGCGTCGACCCGCTGCGCGTTTACGTGAGTGTTCCGCAGGCGTATGCGCCGAACATAAAAGCGGGGATGAAGGCCAACGTTACGCTGCAGGAGTTTCCCGGCCAGAAATTCTTGGGTACGGTGGTTCGCACCGCCGAAGCCATCGATCCCGCGACGCGCACCCTGAATACGGAAGTGGATGTTCCGAACAAAGATGGCAAGCTGCTGCCCGGTTCTTTCGGCCAGGTGCATTTTGCGACCGGGACTTCTGTACCCAGGATTACGATCCCGGTAAACGCCATGCTGTTCCGCGCCGAGGGACCGCAGGTCGCGGTCGTCGACAAGGACGGCAAGGTGCATTTGCGCCCGATCAGCATTGGGCGCGACTTCGGAGCTACGCTCGAAATTCTGGGCGGGCTCGACGTGAGCGATCAGATCATCATCAATCCGTCGGACTCGCTGGAGGAAGGGCAGAAGGTGCATGTCGCCAAGCCGAGCGCAGGAGATGCTCGCTCGTGAAGCCAGATTACCACCACCCTTCGGCACGCATCAGCAGGCCAGTCACGGAGAAAAGCGAGTTCATGATTTCGTCCCTTATGGAACAACCGCGACCCGCCAATGAGCTTGTGAAAAGCCTTCCGTTTCTCTGTGCCTCCGTGGTGGGTGTCGCGCTTTGCTGGCCGTGCATTCGTGGGCTTGGCGTGCACCGTGGGGCCGGGATATAAGCGCCCCACCGCGCAGGTGCCTGACACGTGGAAAGGCGAAGGGCCGTGGCAGGCGGCGGCTCCGAAGGATGCAATTCCCAAGGGCGCGTGGTGGCAGATATTTCATGACGCGGAACTCGACCGGCTGGAGCAGGAACTGCTTCAGGCAAACCAGTCGCTGGCGGCGGCGCAGGATCGACTCTTGCAAGCGCGGGCACAGGCGCGGATTGCATCCTCGGCATACTTTCCCACGCTCAGCGCCGACCCCAGCGGGCAGCGCGAGCGTCTCTCCGGCAACCGTCCGCTCCAGGGCGCCGCGCCTCCGCTTAGAGCCGACACCGAAAACGTCTTTACCGTCCCGTTTTCCGTGAGCTACGAGCTTGATTTATTCGGACGCGTGCGCCGCAATCTCGAAGCGGCCAACGCTTCGCTGCAGGGGAGTGCTGCCGACCTGGAAAATGTGCGCCTGGTGCTGACCGCCGAACTCGCCGCCGACTACTTCAATTTGCGCGAACTTGACCGTGAGGCTGGAGTAGTACGGCAGTCGGTTGAAATCCAGCAAAAGGGATTGGACCTGGTCAACCATCGTCACGAAGGCGGAGTCGCGAATGGGCTGGAAGTCGCGCAGCAGGCGGCGTTGCTGGATTCGACTGCGACGCAGCTGCAGCTCGTGCTGCAGCAGCGGGCGCAATACGAACATGCCATCGCCGTGCTGACGGGGAAGTCCGCGTCGGCTTTCAGCGTGGCTGAAGCGCCGTTCGACGCAACCCCACCCGCGATTCCCACCGGAGTTCCATCTGAGATTCTGGAGCGCCGGCCTGACGTTGCTACCAGCGAGCGCCAGATGGCATTCGAAAATGCGCAGGTCGGCATAGCCATGACTGCGTTTTATCCGCATATCACGCTGTCGGGAAGCGGCGGATGGGAGAGCCGCGACATCGCCACTCTGTTGAGCGCTCCCAGCGCTTTGTGGTCGCTGGGTGGCGATGTGCTGCAGCCGATTTTCAATGGCGGCCGCAATCGCGCCAACCTGGCGTCCAGCCGTGCGGCCTATGACGAATCGGTCGCGAATTATCGCGAGTCAGTGCTGGTTGCATTTCAGCAGGTGGAGGATGGGCTTTCCGGTCTGGCGCTGCTTAACCAAGCGGCGAAAACTCAGCAGGCAGCGGTCGCGGACTCGCGCCGCGCGCTCAACCTCGCCAATGACCGTTATGTCGGCGGCGTCACCACTTACCTTGATGTTATTACCGCACAATCCACGCTGCTGAGCAACGAACGCCTGGCAACGCAGCTGCTCGGTCAGCAGATGGTCACTTCGGTTTACCTGGTGAAGGCGCTGGGCGGTGCGTGGGACGCCTCAGAAATTCAGCGCGAACAGGTGAGGCCGGCGCTGGTTCAGGCGGTACAGCAGTAACTCCATCGACCGCCTGACTGTGCCTGGCGCGCGTTGGTACTCGTACTTAGGAGCAGTCGGGCTTCGAGCGGCGGTCGTATCGGGTCCGGCGCAAAGGCAATAGGGAATCCTCGGCTCCCGGGAAAGTCCAAGTGCGCGGATCTCGCCAGGAGTTACGCCCTGCGCCGTTCCTGTTTGCCGTAGCGCGAACGGATCTCGCGCTCCGCCATCAGCCAATCCGTGTTCTCGTCGCCGTGGACGTTGACGTTCTCATTGCCCGCAGTCGCTCGGCGTTGCAGGTAGAGTTCATAGGCGCGGCGGCGGATCTCTTCTTCGAGGTTGACAGGGAGATCGACCGGGAGATCGACGAGAACGAGGTTGGCCGGTTTGCCATTTTTCGGAACTTCAGGCGCAACCTGCACAGCGGCAGGCTGAATCGAGGTTGCGGTTTTCTTGCTGCGACTGGTGGTAGAGCTTCCTGTTGTCTTGCGAGCCATGCGGTGCTCCTTACAGATACCCAACTCCAAGAATGGTCTTACGTAACGAATAAGCGACATTCGCGAACTCCAATTAGCCGCTATCCGACTATTTGCGAAGAACGATCTGTCTAACTATATCGCGAATGCCTGTGGAATAGTGCCGCCAGGCATCGGAAAATTCGTTCCGCCGTATAAGAAAAGTTACTCTTTTGGACAGGGCCAAGATTACAGTGCCGGAAAGCTGCAAAAGCACTCTGGTAACTTGTCGAAAACTTGCTGGTGCCCGCAGGATAGCTAAGGACAGCCTCAAGGGCACAACTATGTCATCGACTAGCAATCAAGGTTTCGCCGCTAAGGCCGCCAAGGCCAGCGTCAGCGACTTGGAGAGAATGGTTTCGGAATCTCCAAGTTCGGATCGAGTCTGTCTGAAGCTGGCGCAGGTCCTGCATGTGCGCCGCAGCGAAGTGGCACTGCTCAGGTTAGAGAAGGGTAGTCTGCGATTTATCTATCCACCGGAACTGCGATCCGCGGGCGTATTGCCGCTGACCGGATCGGCGGTTGCAGCCCGGACGGCAGCGACTCGCACTCCACTTCTGTCGAATGCCTTTACGCGCGTAAAACATGTCAGGCTGTTTGAAGCGGTCAAGCTGGATGCTGGGGAAGAAGAAGATCGAAGCCAAGAGCAAATGCCGATTCAGAAAATCATGTCCGTTCCGGTGGTGCGCTCCGGAGGAAACGTGATGGGAGTGGTACAAGTTTCGCGCAAAGGGCTGGATGCTTCGCTCGCGGGCACAGACTTCACCGGTGAAGACCTGAAACAACTGGAGCGGGCCGCGGAAATTCTCGCCCGTATGCCGTTCATGCAGGAAGGCGCGGAGATTTGAAATTTTGTGTATTGGTAATTTGCAATTGGTAATGGAAACTCGAATGGCTATTTGTGAAATTACAAATCACAAGTTACCAATCCCCAGTTGCCTCACACCGCCTGTCCAGCGCAAAATCCGGACGCCCAAGCCCACTGGAAGTTGAAGCCGCCGAGCTGGCCGGTGACGTCGACCACTTCTCCGATAAAAAAAAGACCGGGCACTTTCTTTGATTCCATGGTCTTGGCGGAAAGTTCGTTGGTATCGACGCCGCCCGCGGTGACTTCCGCTTTTCCGTAACCCTCGGTTCCTTCCGGCGTGACTTCCCACGCATGCAGTCGATGTTCGGCGTCAGCCAGGGCGCGATCGGAGTTGCCGGCTAAAGGATAGGTTTCGAGCCAGCGATCGGCGAAGCGGCGAGGCAGAACGTCTCGCAGCAGCAATTTCCAACTCGATTGGTCGCGATGGCCACGCGTTCGCAAATCGGCGGTGAGATCGCGGCCGGGCGCAAGGTCGAGATGGATCGGCGTTCTTGCCGTCCCAGTAAGAAGAGATCTGGAGAATTGCGGGCCCACTGATTCCGTGATGAGTGAAGAGCATGTTTTCACGGAACGCTTGTTTCGTGCGGCGGTTCGTGCTACGAGTGGAAGCAACCACTTCGGTGGAGACTCCCGCCAAATCGCACCAGCGCTTGCGGTCCCGTTCGCCAAAGGTGAGAGGGACGAGGGCGGCGCGTGGGGGCTCGATCTTCAGGCCGAATTGCCGGGCCAGATCGTAACCAAATGAGGTGGCGCCGATTTTCGCGATGGATAACCCGCCGGTCGCGACCACCAGGCGGGGCGCGGCGAAGCTGGCGTCCTCGGACTTGCACGGTGAACTGGTCATTCTTGTGCTTGTGCGGCTCGTTCTTCAGCACCTCGTTCTTGAGCAACTCGTTCTTCAGCACCGCACTCACTTTCGTGTCGCAGCGGATTTCAACTCCAGCGTCGCGGCATTCCTGCTCGAGCATGGCCGTGATGTCGCTCGCCGCTCGATCGCAGAACAACTGGCCGAGCTTCTTCTCGTGGTAGGGGATGCGATGTTTTTCGACGAGGCGCACGAAGTCGGCGGGAGTGTAGCGGGCGAGCGCCGATTTGGCGAAATGCGGATTGGCGGAAAGGAAATTCTCCGGGCCGCTGTGCAGGTTGGTGAAATTGCAGCGGCCGCCGCCGGAGATCAGGATTTTCTTGCCGATTCGATCGGCGCGTTCGAGCACCAGAACACGCCGGCCGCGCTTGCCGGCTTCAATGGCACACATCAGGCCGGCCGCGCCGGCTCCGAGAATGATGACGTCGTATTTCCGATTCACGCAGGAATGAGCTTAGCAGGGGCGGCGAGGCAGTGGCGCTCAGGCGTTCACCCCGGTGGAATGGGAAAAATATGGTGGAGCTAGTCGGGCTCGAACCGACGACCTCATCGTTGCGAACGATGCGCTCTCCCAACTGAGCTATAGCCCCCATTTGGCGGCGAGTTTGCTTCTTGATTTTAGCAGCCGTCGCTCGATTTCGCCTATCCACAGGTGATTTTGCAGCTGTGTCTGCCGCGCGCGGTGGAACACTCAAAGCATCGACCGTCGGGACATTGAGCACTCGCAGAAGTGTGTACCTGAAATCGAAGACTATAATTTAGCGGTGAGTTCTTTAAAGGTAAAACAAGTGGCGTCCGCGGACTTCCCGACGCGCTGGGGACACTTCCTGATTCATGGGTTTGCGACCAAGGCGTCGGCATCGGGCGACGACACCAGGACCGAAGAGGCGGTGGCGCTGGTGATGGGCGAGGTGCACTCCGGGTCGCCGCTGGTGCGCATCCACTCGCAGTGTCTGACCGGCGACGTGTTTGGCTCGCTGCGCTGCGATTGCCGCCAGCAGCTGGAAATGGCGCTCTCGATGATCGCCCAACTGGGAGCGGGCGTCCTTATCTATGAGCAGCAGGAGGGCCGCGGCATTGGGCTGATGGCGAAACTGCAGGCCTATGCGCTCCAGGACAGCGGATTTGACACGGTGGAAGCGAACGAGCGCCTTGGTTTTAAGGCCGACCAGCGCGAGTTCCAGATGCCGGTGGCGATCCTGAAGGCGTTGGACATCAAGCGGGTGCGCTTGCTATCGAATAATCCCGATAAAGTCGCTGCGCTCGAAAACGCCGGGATCCAAGTGACCGAGCGGGTGCCGTGCGAAGTCGCGCCCACGGAACACACCGAAGAATATTTAAGGACGAAGCAAGAGAAGCTCGGGCATTTGTTTAGCAGTCGCCGCAGTTCAGCAGCAGTTCCACGACCGAGTGATTGTTACTCTCATCCGAGCATTCCTATTAGCGGAGCGTCGCGGCTGGAGCCTACGCCTTCGCTCAGGGCAGCTCGCGAAACGCCCGTCCCTCCACTATATGTCTTATCTCGAGAACACGGCTTAGATCAGTCTGAAGTCGCTGCAGCAACTGTTTTAGTTCATCCCGATTCTTCACCGGCAGGCCGCGCAATGCGGCTCTCGCCAGCGCCACATAAACCTCGCGCGCTCCGGGATGCTTCTTCAGCACTGCCAGGTGTTTCGCCACCGTCTCCGCGTCTCCACGAACCAGCGGGCCGCTGAACGAGTGCGCCGGACCGAGGCGCGAGTAGTTGGCCAGAGTCTGCCGGATGATGGGCAGGCTCTTGCGGCGCGCATCCTGCCGCGTGAGGCCGGCGGCGCGGGCGGCTTCTTCTAGCGTCACCAGGAACGCCAGCAGCAGCGGCGAAGTCATGGTGGCCCACGCGTGGTATGCGGCTTTGCGCTTCGCGGGTAATGAGAAACTCTCTCCGCCCAGCGCGCGGACGATTCGCCGTGCAACTCGCGCGGCCTCCTCATCGCCTTCGATGGCAAAAGGCACACCTGTCATAGAAGGACGCTCGGAAGGATGCTCGGAAGGATGCGCGCCGGCAACGAAGGTCATCAGCGGATGCACCGACGCGACCGCGGCGCCGGCTTTGCGCAGAGGATCGAGTTCGCGGCTGGAGAGCGCTCCGCTGGAGTGCAGGGCGAAACGGGCTATAACTTTCTGCGCGAAGCAGCGCGCGAGCAACCAGATGATCCGACAACACCCAAGCCGCGCGGCGAATCTCACGATCCGGAACGCAGAGCCATAGCAAAGTGGCGTCCAGCGCGGCGGAATGCGCGGTGACGGGTTGAGCACCCACCTTCGCGGCCAGCGCGCGAGCGCGCTGGCGCGACCGCGGCGAGTCGCGCGCGACGATCTCAGTAATTGGGAAACCGGCTTCGTGCAGCGCCACGGCCAGAAAAGTCGCCAGACTCCCGGCCCCGACGATGGCCACGCTGAGTTTTTCGGAAGCTGGTTTTCCGGTCATCTTCTTGCTTTCCGGCTCAGACTTACTTTTTCAGGGCATGGGTGTCTTTCAGACATGGTTCTTTCGAGCCTACACCGGCGCAGCATACCTTAATATTGTTGTCATGGCGAAATCAGCAGGAACGAAATTAAAGCAAGGGCGCGTCCTCTCTTCCCGCATCCGTTTCCAGGGCCCGGTGTTCAGCGTCACCACTGATGAAGTGGAAGAGCCTGGAGGCGTGCGCGCCCGCCGCGATGTCATACGGCATTCCGGCTCCATCGTTGTTCTGGCCGTGGATGATCAGGCGTCGATGATCTGGCCCTCGATAACTCGGCGAAGGCGGCCCGCAAAGCCGAGCCGCGCATCCTTCTCGAGCGCCAGTATCGCCACGCCGCGCAGTCCATGATGTGGGAGTTGCCCGCCGGACGCATTGACGATGGCGAAACGGCGCTCACCGCCGCCAAGCGCGAATTATTCGAAGAAACCGGCTACAGCGCCCGCCAGTGGAAGCGAATCCTGCATTTTTACGTGAGCCCCGGTTTCCTCGACGAAACCATGACCATCTACCTGGCCCGCGGCCTCCGGGCGGGCGAAGCCCAGCCCGAGCCGGACGAGAGGATCGCAATCAGATTTTTCACTTTATCGGAGGCGAAACGGATGGCGCTCAATGGACGGATCCGCGACGCCAAGACGATCTCGGGGATCTTGTGGCTGGCTCAGACGGCGCGACCAGCGCGCTAGCCGGCTGCGAAAACTAATTGGAGACGCAAAAAGCCGACCCCGGGCTAGGCCGAGCTGCGCTCGGCCCGGGCGGGTCGAGGCGCGCGTCCCTACACGAGCGGCCCCCACGAACATTGATGTGTGACGCTGAGCCTTGACAGCACCCCCGGTGAGCAGCACAATTCGAACACATTTTTTTGCGGGCCCCTGAAATCGCGCCTTTTCGGGGCAATCCGCAAGAAAGAGGGGCGCACGTGGAACGTTTGAAAGGCACCGTCAAGTGGTTCAACAACGCCAAAGGATACGGCTTCCTCGGCCGAGACGATGGACCGGATGTATTCATTCACTACAGCTCCATCACCACCGAAGGCTACAAGAGCCTGCAGGAGGGCGACAAGGTGGAGTTTGAGATCGTCCAGGGACAGAAAGGGCCGCAAGCGGCCAATGTGACCAAGGTTCCCTGATTTGAGGCCGCTGAGTCAGGCCGGTTTTGCGGATCAAAGCTGGATGTGCGCTCGACCCCCGGGCTGGATGTGTCCTCAGGTCCCTGCTAGCTCTCTGCTGCGACCTTTTCATCGGCGTTACAATCATTCTCGTTACAATCATTCTCCTGGGCCGAAACCCTAGCAAGCTGCGGAAAAACTCGACTTTCGATGCCCAGCCCCTAAAGGGGGGCGGCTGATTTCGAAGAGCTTACGGCATCGCTAAAGCGATGCCCCGATACGAACCTGAGTTTTTCAGCAGCCTGCTAGCAGCCCGCCAGATCGAAAACTTTGGATGGACAACAAAGCCATCGCCGGAATTCTCTACGAGACTGCCGATCTGCTGGAGATCGACGGGCAGGACTCGTTTCGGGTGCGCTCTTATCGCAACGCCGCGCAGGCCATTGAAGCGCTGCCGCAACAGGTGGCCGACCTGATCCAGGAGCCGAAGAAACTTCTCGAAATCCAGGGCATTGGCAAGGGCATGCTGGCCAATCTGCAGATGCTTTTCAAAGATGGCCGCATCGAAGCGCACACCGAGCTCCTGAAAAAATACCGCCCCTCGATGCTCGAACTGCTCAAGATTCAGGGCCTGGGGCCGAAGACGATTGCCTTGATCTGGAGCGCCTATCAGGTCAGCGACCTCGAGGGCGTGGAGAAGCTGGCGCGGGAAGGCAAAATCCGCACGCTGCCGCGCATGGGCGAAAAGCACGAACTGAAGCTGCTCAAGGCGATCGAAGACTATCGCCGCATCGCGGGACGATTCCTGCTCGACACGGCCGAAGAGCTGGCCGAAAAACTGGTGGAGCATCTGCTGGCGATTCCGGGGATAGAGAAAGTCACGCCCGCCGGTTCGCTGCGCCGCGGGCGCGAAACCGTCGGCGACCTGGATATTCTCGTCACCGGCAAGGGCTGCATCGAGGCGGAATCGCGGCAGACAATGATCGAACATCTGCTGCGCTTCCCGGGCCTGATGGACGTGATCGCGCAAGGAGAAAACAAGGTTAGCTTCCGCCACCGCAACGGCATGCAGGTGGACGTGCGCCTGCTGCCTCCGGAATCGTTCGGAGCGGCCATGCAATATTTCACCGGCTCGAAAGCGCACAACGTGGCCTTGCGCCAGCGCGCGCTCAAGATGGGCTTCACGCTCAACGAATATAGCCTGGCTCGACTCGAAGACGAGAAGCCGGTCGCGCGCAAGAGCGAAGAAGAAATCTACGCCAAGCTCAAGCTCGACTTCATTCCTCCCGAACTGCGCGAGAATCTGGGAGAGATCGAAGCCGCCGCCGAACACACGCTTGCCCGCACTGATCGAGCTATCCGACATCCGCGGCGACGTGCACATGCACACCGTCGAGACCGACGGCCGCAACACCATTGAAGAGATGGCCGAAGCGGCGCGGGAACGCGGCTACGAGTACATGGCCATCACCGATCACTCGAAAAATCTCGCTTTCGCCAACGGCCTCACCGACGAACGCGCGCTGGCGCACATCGAAAGGATTCGCGCGGTCGAAAAGAAGATGAAAGGCATCCGCATTTTCGCGGGGATTGAAGTCGACATTCTGGGCGATGGCGTCGCTCGATCTCTCCGACTCGGTGCTCGAGCAGATGGACATCGTCATCGCCAGCGTGCACTCGCAGTTCAACCAGGATCGCGCCACCATGACCGAGCGGCTGCTGAAGGCGATCGCCAATCCCAATACCTCGCTGATCGGGCATCCCACCGGACGCCTGCTGCTGCGCCGCGATGCCTACCAGTTCGATCTTGACGCCGTGCTCAAAGCGGCGGCCAAACACAAAGTAGCGATGGAGCTGAACTCCTATCCCGACCGGCTCGACCTCAGCGACGTTCATCTGCGCCTGGCGAAAGAGCATGGCGTGAAAATTGTCATCAACACCGATTCCCACCACACCTCGCACATGGAGAAAATGCGCTACGGCATTCTCCAGGCGCGGCGGGCCTGGCTCAAGAAGGAAGATGTGCTGAATACCTTGCCTGTGGCGGAATTTACCCAGGCCATGAAGCGCGGTTGGTAAGGGGCCGGGGCAAGAAAGGGAAACAAATTACCCACAGAAGATGGTCCCTTGCCCAAGAGATTTCAGTGCCGTTTCCTCTCGACGATAAACATCCATTAAAATCAAACAGTTAGACTGAGGTACCCGGGCGGGGTTGGACTCCGGTTTGCTGGATCAGGGTCGGGGAGGGGTGTGCATCTTGGATGAGCGGCAACAACCTCTGGTGAGCGTCATCATTCCTGCATATCAGGCAGCGGAGCATATA
The DNA here is from genome assembly GCA_963794365.1 of uncultured Acidobacteriaceae bacterium. Classification (GTDB taxonomy): domain Bacteria; phylum Acidobacteriota; class Terriglobia; order Terriglobales; family Acidobacteriaceae; genus Acidiflorens. Next base: position 39,303 of record CAWCDV010000019.1, on the reverse strand, counting down.
CGGGAAGCGCTGGATTCCGTGTTCGCGCAGACGTATTCGAACTTTGAGGTCGTGCTGGTGAATGATGGCTCGCCGGACACGGAGGCGCTGGAACAGGCGATCCGGAGCTACGGCGAGAGGCTGATCTACATCCGGCAGGAAAACCGGGGACCATCGGGGGCGCGCAACACGGCGATCCGCACGGCGCGAGGCAAGTACATCGCCTGCCTCGATAGCGACGACATCTATTTGCCCGAGCATCTGGCTCGTCTAGTTCCGCTGCTTGAGGAACAGGCGCTGGATCTGGTTTATTGCGATTCCTACTTTGTGAGGGATGGAGTGCCCGCCGGCCGGGCTTTTGTCGGCCGGGCTTTCGAGCGGCAACCGCAGAGTCCACCGGTGACGTTCGAGAAGCTGCTGACGGAAGAATGCGCGGTGACGACTTCGGCCGTGGTGGCCTCGCGGCAGGCAATGATCGACGCCGGACTGTTCGACGAACGCTATCGGCGCTCGGAAGACTTCGACCTCTGGGTGCGCATGTCCTTTCGCGGGGCGAAGATGGATCTTCTGCGGCAGGTAGGGATTGAACACCGGCTGCATCCCGGTGGCCTCGCTGCCGACGGCTATTTACTTAAGCAGGCGCAGATCGAGATCTACAAGAAGGTGCTGGGGACTTTGCCGGTTTCAGCAAAGCAGAAAAGGCTGATCCAGGAACTGATTGCGCGGGTTGAGGGGCTCTGCCAAATGGATCTGGTGAAGCGCTACTTGCGGGAGGGGCGATACCCTGAAGCGCGTCTCGCGGCGGGCCAAGCGGCGGCACTGCTGCAAGACTGGAAGAGCCGGCGAGTAGCGCTGGCGGTGAAGATTGCGCCTTGGGCAGCCCGCCGTTTTCTAAGCTTGCAGGAGGCGCGATTGGCGCGAAAAGGCAAGCAGAGAGCGGGTTCTAGCGGGAACTTGCCAGTTAAGGACGGGACGGTTCAGCTATAATCTATAATCAAGAAGTTGGGAACAAAGCAAGCTTGAAGTAGTAGGACGCCCCCAACCGGCGCGGTACCTGCGGATACAAGCCGCGTCTCCCCCAAAGATCCCCGGAGGTAGTCGATCAGAAACAGCGAGAGGTTCGACCTATGATAGAAAGGCTGATCCGCGGAACGCGGCGGGTGCTGGGCTTGCACCACCCAGGACGCAATCTGGACGTTTTTCCAGACGATGTTTTTATCGTTTCTTACATAAAGTCGGGCAATACCTGGACGCGGTTTCTGATTGCCAACCTGGTGTATCCGGAAACCCCGGCGGATTTTTCCAACATCAATCGGCTGACGCCGGACCCGGAGGCGCTCTCGAAACGCGAATTAGCAAGAATGCCGCGGCCACGGGTCCTCAAGAGCCACCAGTATTTCGATCCACGCTATCCACGAATCATCTACATCGTGCGGGACCCTCGGGATGTGCTGCTGTCGGGATACTACTTTCAACGCAAGCGCCGCCAGATCGACGACCAATATCCGTTCGAAAAATATGCAGCCCGGTTCATGGCAGGAGATTTCAACCCGTACGGCTCGTGGGGAGACAATGTAGCATCCTGGCTGGTAACCCGGCACAACCATCCCGGGTTCCTTTTGCTGCGTTACGAGGACATGCTGGCCAATACCGCGCAGGAATTGGCTAGGGTGGCCGTTTTCCTGGGAATCGAACCAGACCCGGAGCGGATCGCAATCGCAGTACGCCGGAGCGACGCCAGCACCATGCGGAAGCTGGAGAAATCGCAGGCCCTGTTGTGGAGTTCGACGCGGGAGACGCGCCAGGACATTCCTTTTGTGCGGGCCGCCAAATCCGGAGGCTGGCGCACCGAGGTGCCCGAATCGTCCATTTTGCAACTGGAAGCGCAATGGGGACACCTGATGACTTATTTGGGATACGAACTGCATTCTCCCGCGCAAGAGACACATTCCGGTTCGCACCCTGTAAGCGCTCTACTGGGCGAGGCTTTTCGCTAGCGGGAAACTCTGACTAATGTCGGCAAAAGGCAATAACCACAGGGTACACAGGGGTGCACGGAGGACCCGGGACTTAATCAGAACTTTACGAGCCGTTTCCGGTATGCTGATGGCGGATGATTCGCAAGATTCGCAATCTACTATGCGATGCGTTGGGGAGCAGCGGGAATGACGGAGCCGATACGGCTGGCCATTCTGGGCTGCGGAGCCATCACTCGCAGCGAGCACATTCCGGCTGTCAGCGCACATCCCGGCGTGCGACTGGTGGCGCTCGTGGACACCGACCTGCCGCGGGCCCATGCACTGATCCGGAATCGCGGGCTGAATTGTAGGGCAGTCGCGGATTATCGCGAAGTGCTGGGAGAGGTGGATGCGGTGGTTAACGCGCTGCCCAACCATCTGCATGTGTCCAGCAATATGGATTGCCTGCGGGCGGGCAGGCATGTGCTATGCGAGAAGCCGTTGGCAATTACAGCGGCGGAGGCGCGCTCCTGCACCGAATTTGCGGAAGAGAAGAAACTGGTGCTCGCCGTGGGCATGAACCGGCGCTTTGCCGCGAGCCATCCCCTGCTTAAGCTGATCATCGAAGAGGGCCTGCTCGGTTCCATCCAAAACTACGACTTCCAATATGGCGGCGCGTTCGATTGGCGCAGCGCGTCGGGCTTTTATTTTGACCGCGCCAAAGCGGGCGGCGGGGCGCTGCTGGATTTCGGCGTCCACATGCTGGACAGCGTGATCGACTGGTTCGGGCCGGTGAGTGCGTTCGACTATCAGGACGACGATTGGGGCAGCGGCATCGAGGCCAATGTGTTACTCGACCTGAAACATGCGGGCCGCTTCGGCGAGATTCCCGGACATCTGCAGATAAGCCGCACCTTCGGGCTGAAGAACCGGCTGCTGGTGCGCGGCGCCGCTGCTACCGCAGAGATTACCGTGCGCGATCCGGAGGTGGTGGTGATCCATCGCGTGATCGGCGGCGCTCCGGTGAGCCAGACGTTGCAGTGGGAAAAATTTTCGGGTGGCAGTGGGTACTGGCGGCAACTCGACAATTTCGTACAATGCATCGCGAACCGCGGCAAGCCGGAGGTGGATGGCTGGCAGGCGGTCCGTGTACTGGAACTGGTTGAGAGCTGCTACGCGCACAAGCGGCGGATCGCGGAACCCTGGGCTGAGATCGGGGCGGGGAGCGAGACCTCGAGCGGAACTGGGCACAGCGAGACTCGGACATGAACTGGCGCAACGAGACCGTGTTGGTGACCGGCGCTACTGGATTCATCGGCGGACGGGTCTCGGAACGGATGATGCAGGCCGGCGTGAAAGTTCGCGCACTGGTACACGGAATGCACCGTGCGGCGCGGATCGCGCGCCTACCGGTCGAACTCTGCCCCGGGGACCTGCTGGAGCGCGAATCGCTGCGGGAAGCGCTGGGTGGGGCGAAGGTTGTGATCCACTGTGGGGTGGGTCCCGCGAGCAGCATCGTGCGGGGGACGGAAAACATGCTGGCGGTGGCACAGGCAGCCGGGGTGAAGCGATTCATCCATGTCAGCACGGCGGCCATCTACGGGATCACACCTCCTCCGGGATCGGAGAGCGAGGACGCTCCGCTGCGCCGGACGGGCGATGCCTACTGCGACAACAAAGCGGCGGCGGAAAAAGTGGTACTCAACTACGGCAAGCGCGGACTGCCGGTGGTGATCCTGCGGCCTTCGATCGTGTGGGGGCCCTACTCGGCGTGGTCGACGCGGTTGATGGACGATCTGCGCGAAGGGCGCGTGGCCTTCATCGAAGGCGGGCGGGGCGCCTGTAATACGACCTACGTGGACAATCTGATTGACGCCATGGTCCTCGGACTGGAAAACGACGGCGCGCTGAATCAGGCTTTCTTCATCACCGATGGCGAGCGGGTGAGCTGGGGAGATTTCATACGGGCGCACATGGCGCTGATGGAACCGATGCCAGAAGTGGGGGAAATTTCGCGGGCGGAGATCGCGGCCAGCCGGGGCAAGAGTTCCGGACTGCTGCTGGGTTCGGTGAAGGCAGCGGCACGGGTGGCGCGCAGCAAGGAATTCCGCCAGATGCTGCTGCAGATTCCATTGACGGAAGCGGCGATGAAGAAGGCGTGGAACTGGGTCAGTACTCTGCCCCCGGAGAAGCGGGAACGGCTGCGGGCGCGCTTCGGCGTGCGACGCGCGGCGGCGAAGTCCGCCAATGCAAGATTCATTCCGGACGCGGTAACGGAAGCGACGCAGAGTGCGACGGTGTTCTTCAGCATCGAGAAAGCGCGAAAGGTGCTGGGCTACGAGCCTCGGGTACGGTTTTCCGAGGGAATGAAACTGGTCGAACAGTGGCTACGCTATGCGGCATATCTTTAGGCGTAGAAACGGGAAGAGTAGAAGCTGGGCGAAGAGCAGGAACTGGGCGCGAGGAACTGAGCTCGAGAAACGGGAACGGACCGGAGCCGATGCGGAAGTACGAAAAAACGCAGATCCTGAAAAACGTCGGCTCAAGCTGGTCGGCGCTGGCCGTGAACGTGTTGGTCGGGATTTTTCTGTCGCCTTTCATTCTGCACCGGCTGGGCGATGCCGCCTTCGGCGTTTGGGTTTTAATTTTCTCGGTCACGGGTTACTACGGACTGTTTGATTTAGGAATCCGCTCTTCGATCATTCGCTACGTCTCCAAATACACTGCAACCGGCGAAAACGACAAGCTGGCGAGCTTCGTCAATACCAGCCTGTTTACCTACACCATCATCGGTGCTGTAAGCATGGCCCTGACCACGGTGCTCAGCTTCTACCTGGGAGGACTGTTTCGTATTCCGCCCGAGATGCACAGCCAAGCGCATATTCTTCTGCTGCTGGTCGGGGCATCGGTCAGCCTGGGATTTCCGTTGGGCGTTTTCGGCGGCATGCTGGAAGGCTTGCAACGGTTTTACATTCTGAATTGGACGAGCATCGGATCGAGCCTGCTGCGGGCGGCGCTGATCGTGCATTTCTTGCATCGCGGCTATGGACTGATCACAGTTGCACTGATTACGGTGGGGCTGCCCATCCTGTCTTCAATTCTGCGCGCCATCATCGTCTTCCGGTTCTGCCCCGTGCCGCTCGGCCTGCGTTACGTAGACAAAGAATCCTTGCGCAACATGGCCACCTATGGCGGAACGACGTTTCTTGTGATCGTGGCGGGACGGCTGCGCTTCCGCACCGACGAACTGGTGCTGGGCCGAATGATGTCCGCGGTGGCAATTACGTATTTTTCGATCGGCGCTCGAATCGTGGACTACGCCCAGGAATTCGTCTCGAGCCTGGCGCAGATTTTTGTCCCCATGTCGAGCCAATCGGAGGCGAAAAACGATCTGGACCGCTTGCGGAAAGTTTATATCGCGGGAAACCGTGTGTGCGCGCTGCTGATTCTGCCCATCACGGTAATCCTGATTCTGCTGGGGAAACACGTCATACGGATCTGGGTCGGCGCCCGCTACATTCCGCACAGTTACCCGGTGTTGGTGGTGCTGATTATTCCCTTCGCGCTCATGCTCATGCAGTCGGCTTCGGGACGCGTGCTGTTCGGCATGGGGAAACATCAATCCATGGCAAAGGTTACTCTGCTGGAGGGGATCGCCAACTTGATCTTGAGTATTGCGCTGGTTCCGCCGTTGGGAGTGGTGGGCGACGCGCTGGGCACGGCGGTTCCGCTCGGTTGCACGTTCCTCCTCTTCATGCCGCGCCATTTAGCGAAACAGATCGGCGTGCCGGTGAGCAGTTTCGTGCGCCAGGCTTATTCGTTGCCTTTTCTGCTGAACTTGCCACTGGTGGGAGTGGTATGGCTGGCAAACCGGGTCTTTACTCCCAAGAACCTGGTCCAGTTGGTGATGGAAATTGGAGCGGCGTTTCTGATTTATGGCATCGGAGTGCTCTGGGCTTATAAGACAGGCCGTGTGTTTCAGGTCGCGGAGTCCAGGGCCTCCGCCCAGCCAGGGGTCCCCCAGGTTGCTACGGAACCCGTGATCTCGGTGGAATACCAGGAGGAGTCTTAGATGGGAGTGGAGCGGGAACGGCGGTGAACCATATAGATTCCAGTTTGAGGATGGAATAGTGCAATATTTTTCACTCAGGTGCAGAAGGACGATCCACGTAAGAGTTTTCGGTTTGTAGGACTCTTTATTCCAATGGTTTACGTGCCAGATCGGATCCCCCTAAGGAAGCGGAATTGCTGGGTTTACCTGCTAACATTGACTGCACATGAATGTCGTGAGTTATGGTGCCGCCTGAAAAGCGGCGGCCCGCAACCTCAGCGGGCCAATGGAGCGAGGATCGGGAGTTTGGTCCTTCGCCATTTCTGGACAAGGCACAAGTTTGAAGGACACGTACAGGAGGAATACTGCTTTGAACGCAATGACCAGTCATCTTATCGCCCCACACGGTGGAGAACTTGTTCAGCTGCAAGTGCCAGCCGCGCGCGCCGCGGAATTGAAAGCGCACTCGAAGGATTGGCCTTCATGGGATCTGACAGCCCGGCAGCTTTGTGATCTGGAACTGCTGATGAGCGGCGGCTTCTCGCCTCTGCGCGGATTCATGAACCGTGCCGATTACGAAGGCGTCTGCCACAACATGCGGCTCGGGAACGGCACGCTGTGGCCGATGCCGATCACGCTCGACGTGACCGAGGAATTCGCCAAGAAACTGACCGCGGGCAGCAGCAAGATTGCCCTGCGCGATCCCGAAGGCGTGATGCTCGCCGTGCTCAGCGTGGAAGATGTCTGGCAGCCTGACCGCAAGGCCGAAGCCCAAGCGGTTTTCAATTCCACCAGCGCCGCGCATCCGGGCGCCGACTACGCCATCAACAAATCGAATCCGTGGTACGTGGGCGGAACGATTGAAGAATTACAGGCTCACGCGCACTATGATTTCCGCTCGCTGCGCCTTACCCCTGCCGAACTGCGCGCCGAATTCAGTCGCCTGGGCTGGACCAAGGTCGTGGCATTCCAGACGCGCAATCCCATGCATCGCGCTCACGTCGAACTGACCATGCGCGCCGCCAAGCAAGTCGAGGCGAATCTGCTGATCCATCCTTCGGTGGGTATGACCAAGCCGGGCGACGTCGATTACTTCGTCCGCACCCGCTGCTACCAGTTGCTGCTCTCGAAGTACCCGCATGGCACGGTCAAGCTGTCAATGCTGCCGCTGGCCATGCGCTTGGGCGGACCGCGCGAAGCGATCTGGCACGGCCTGATTCGCAAGAACCACGGCTGCACGCATTTCATCGTCGGCCGCGATCATGCCGGCCCCGGAAAAGATACCGACGGCAAGCCCTTCTACGGCCCTTACGACGCCCAGGAACTGTTCAAGAAGCATGAAGAGGAAATGGGCGTCAAAATGGTTCCGTTCCAGATGATGGTCTATCTGCAGAACGAAGACCGTTACGTTCCGGCCGATGAAGTGCCGCAGGGCGCCAAGGTGCTCGACATCTCCGGCACGGAACTGCGCCAGCGCCTCAACGAAGGCCGCGACATCCCGGCGTGGTTCACCTATCCGGAAGTGGTGCAGGAATTGCGCCGCAGCTATCCGCCACGGCACAAGCAGGGCGTCACCATTTTCTTCACCGGACTTTCGGGATCGGGCAAATCGACCATCGCCAACGCTCTGATCACCAAGTTTCTCGAGACGGGCGGACGTCCGGTCACGCTGCTCGATGGCGATCTGGTGCGCAAGAACCTGTCGAGCGAACTCGGATTCTCCAAGGAGCATCGCGACATCAACATCCGCCGCATCGGCTATGTCGCCTCCGAGATCACCAAGAACGGCGGCATCGCCATTTGCGCTCCGATTGCGCCCTATGAAGCGACGCGCAAAGCGGTGCGGCAGATGATTGAACCGTTCGGCGGGTTTATCTTGGTGCACGCAGCCACCTCGCTCGAAGTGTGCGAACAACGCGACCGCAAGGGCCTGTACGCCAAGGCTCGCGCCGGCATCGTCAAGGAATTCACCGGCATCTCGGATCCGTACGAGGCGCCCACCGATGCCGAAGTCGTGATTGACACCGCCAAGCTGAGCCCCGAGGAAGCGGCGCAGACCATCCTTCTGCACCTCGAGCGCGAAGGCTTCGTCGGCGCCAACGGCGGTTAGAGGCAGTTCCCGGTTCTCGGTTCTCAGTTCCCAGTTCTCAGTTCTCAGTTCCTTAATCTGAGTTTGCTTTCCTGAGAACTGGGAACTACGAAAGCGGCTAATGACATGTCAATAAAGTCGATTATTACAATGGACTTTCTGCGATAATGTCCTCTGAAAAACGGCTCTCAGTGCCGGTTCTCAGTTTTCCGGTTCCTTAACCTGGTTTTGCTTTGCTGAGAACTGAGAACCGGGAAACCGGGAACTAATCGAAAGACGGCATGGAACTCTTGCTGCTAAAAGTGCTGATCGGCTTCATCGTTGGAACGCTGATCGGGTTGACGGGTCTGGGCGGCGGCGTATTGCTGCTGCCCATGCTCATCTTCGGCCTGCGCGTGCCCGCCATCGTTGCCGTCGGTTCGGATGCGCTGTTCAACTTCTTCACCAAAATTCCTGCCAGCCTCATGCACTTGCGCAAAGGCACGGTGCGGAAAAAAGTCGTTCTGGCGATGGCGGTCGGCAGCATTCCCGGTTCTTACCTCGGCGTGACTTTTCTGGTGCACCTGCGCCACCTCTATGGCAACGGCGTCAACGACTTCATCAAGTCCGCCGTGGGCCTGCTGCTGGTCTTGATTCCCATGCTGCTTCTGTTCCAGGGGCGGATTGAAGAACATCTCGCCAAGCGGCAGCCCACCATGAAATCGTTTGCCGGCATGAGTTTCATCGGCTTAGTCGGCGGATTCCTGGTCGGCATCACTTCGGTCGGGTCGGGCAGCATCATCATGATGTTGCTTCTTTTGTTTTATTCGTTCGTGCCCAAAGTCATGGTCGGCACCGACATTAGCCCATGCCGTGATTCTGACCGGCGTCGCCAGCCTGCTGCACTGGCGGGCGGGCAATGTCGATCCCCACCTGGTCGGTTCCCTGCTGATCGGCTCGATCCCCGGCGGTATGCTCGGCTCGCATCTGAGCACGCGGGTTCCGGTGCTGTGGCTGCGGCGAATCCTGTGCACGGTTTTACTGATGACGGGAGCCAGGATGTTGTGGGCGTGAAAACAGTTCTCAGTTCTCAGTTCTCAGTTCTCAGTGAGCACCGGGTCGAGAACGAAATCTTTTGGCTTGTTGCTAGAAACTGAGAACTGAGAACCATTTACGGAGCACAAATGACCTCATACTCATCCGCGGAAACTCTGGAACGCATTCACGCCGCGCTCGAAGCGGCGCGGGCCGTGCTCAACCGCTTCACTCCCGGCGCCATTGAAGCCGAATACAAAGTTGGACACGATCCCGTCACCGAGGCCGACCGCGCCGTTGACTCCGTTCTGCACAAAACCCTTCTCCGGGCTGGCGAAGGCTGGCTCTCAGAAGAGACCGTGGACGACTTCACTCGGCTCGACAAACAGCGGGTCTGGGTGGTCGATCCGCTCGACGGCACGCGCGAGTTTGTGCAAGGCATTCCCGAGTTCTGCGTTTCGATCGCCATGGTGGAGAATGGAATTCCCGTCGCTGGCGGCATCTGCAATCCGGCAACCGACGAGCTCATTCTCGGATCGCGCGAAACGGGCGTGACCTATAACGGCAAGCCCGCACAAGCGAGCCAGCGCAAAGACCTGCGCGGCGCGCTCGTGCTCGCCAGCCGCAGCGAAGTGAAGCGCGGCGAGTGGAAGCAGTTCGAGTCCGCCGAGTTCAACATTCGTCCCATGGGATCGGTTGCCTACAAGCTCGGATTGGTCGCCGCCGGCCGCGCCGATCTTACTTTCACGCTGGTTCCAAAACACGAGTGGGACGTTGCCGCCGGGGCGGCGCTGGTCGAAAGCGCCGGAGGCTGGGTGCTGAAGCTCGACAATTCTCCACTGCGCTGCAACCAGAAAAATCCGCTGATCTCCGGCCTACTGGCGGGGAGCCCGTTTCTCCGCGAACCGCTGCACGCCCTGCTCGACCGGCACGCGCAGACGATGGGCAGCGAAAAGCGGCCCTGACCTAAGAACATCATGGCTACGTCGCGCATTGTGTTCCTGATGTACCACGAGTTGGAGCTCGCTGGCCGCAAGTTGTGCCGGTCCGAGCCGGGCTATGTGCGCTACATTCTGCCGCTCGAAACTTTCCGCGGCCAGATGGCGTGGATGAAAAAATCCGGCTGGCGCGGCCTGAACGTGGGCGAAGCTCTCCGCTATCCTGCCCAGCCGAGTGTTTGTATCACCTTTGACGATGGCTCGGAGACCGACCTTATCTCCGCCGCGCCCGTACTCCGCGAGTTCGGCTTCAACGCAACCTTCTACCTCACCGCTGGATTCCTGGGCACGCCCGGTTATCTCCATACCAGCCAGGTGCGCGATCTTGACGCGCAGGGTTTCCAGATCGGCTGCCATTCGATGACGCATCCTTATCTCTCCGATCTCTCCGAACCAGAACTGAAACGCGAAGTCGTGGATGCAAAGCTCCAGATCGAACAAATCGTCGGACACCCAATCGAACACTTCTCCTGTCCCGGAGGACGCTATGATCGGCGCACGATCGAGATGGCGCGCCACGCCGGATTCCGAACCGTTGCCAACAGCCAATTTCACGCGAACTCCTCCGGCACCAGCCCTTACGAACTCGGCCGCGTAGCCATGCTGCGTGATCTCACGATCGAGGAGTTCGGCGCCACCTGCCACGGCCGCGGGTTGTGGAAGAAGCGCCTACAGCATCAAGCCCGCCGCAGCGTGCAGCGCGTGCTCGGAAACCGCGCCTACGACCACCTGCGCGCGGTCTTGCTTGGGGAATCCCGCCAGTAGCCGAATTGTTGGTTACTTTAGTTTTTCCCCGCCTTCAGCATCGTGTTCCAAGCCATGCTGCCAGGCGATCTGCCTATCTTCACTTTGCGCCCAAACCGCCTGTCCCGCGCCCGTTTGTATCTAGTTCGCACCAAACGCACCGATGGACACTGGCGTAACGCGAATCTGTACACCCGCGTTACCGGTTACCAAAGGGTTCTTAGTGAACTTCTGATATCTGGGAGTACATAACCCCCCTCGATAGATTCAGCATGAGGACTCATACCGACTGTCCCCCATTCTTTGAAGTCGAGGGTCGCAAATGCTTGAAGTTTCTTTTCACAACCGTCATCACTCTCATTCCAGATTTTCGCTCGCACAGCGCTTGAGCGTTCTGATACTCCTGTTGACGGTCGCGCTGACGACCGCCGCCTTTGCCGGAAGCAATTACGATGGTCCCGCGGAACTGCCGAGAATGATCGTTCTCAGTGCGATGGTCGAGACGCCCGCGCCGGGATCCATCATCGCCGTCAATGCTGGCGGCAATCTGCAATCGGCCTTGGATAATGCTCGTTGCGGCGACGTGATCGAACTTCAGGCGGGCGCAACTTTTACCGGCCCGTTCCTTGTGCCGGCCAAGAACTGCGACAGCAACCATTGGATCATCGATCCGCACCAGTTCTCCGGACAGCGCTTTGCCGGCAGAAGGGCTGCGCGCCACGCCCTGCTATGCCGGGGTCGCTTCTCTCGCGGGGCGCCCGCAATATAGCTGCACCAATCCCCAGAACGTGATGGCGAAAGTACAGATGCAAACCCGCGGCGATGGTCCGCTTCAGATCGCCCCCGGCGCGAACTATTACCGCTTCATCGGTCTGGAAGTTACTCGTCCCGCCGGAACGCCGGGCCCGGCGCGGCTGATGTTTGTCAAAGGCACCGCGGATCACCTCGTGGTCGATCGCTCATGGCTGCATGGAGCGCCTCAGGATGAAACTCACGACGGGGTGAACCTGAACGGCATGACCAACGTAGCAATCGTCGATTCCTACTTCAGCGATTTCCATTGCATCTCGAAGACCGGGGCTTGCACCGATTCTCATGCGGTTGCCGGAGGCACCAGCAACACCCAGGATGGTCCCTTCAAGATTCGAGGACAACTTCCTGGAAGCCGCGGGCGAGGCCGTCATGTTCGGCGGCGGAGCGGCTACCTTGACCCCCACCGACATCGAAATCCTGAACAATCACTTCTGGAAGCCGTGGCAGTGGATGAAAGGCAACCCGAACTTCATCGGCGGAGCGGACGGCAATCCCTTCGTCGTCAAGAATCACCTGGAACTGAAGAATGCGGTTCGCGTGCTGGTCGCAGGCGAATCTCATGGAGAACACATGGGGAGGGTTCAGCCAAACCGGTGGCGCCATTCTGCTCACCCCTAAGAACCAACACACGAAGAGCGGTGCTAACGTTTGCCCGCTGTGCCAGGTGACCGACGTCACGATCTGCTATGTACACGTCTCGCATGGCGGGGCCGGAATCCAGATGGCAACCGTCCTCTCCGGGGACGCCAAAAATGGAGCGCCAGCGCTGGCTGGTACTCGCTGGAGCATCCATGACGTGGTCATCGACGACCTCAGCACCAAGTACGTGGGCGGCGGCACCGGGTTCGAGATCATGAACGGGTGGCCCAAGAACGCGCTCAACACCGTCACCATCAATCACGTCACCGGTTTCCCGGATCCCAGCAGCCACATGATGATCATAGGGAACCTGGCCAAGAATGCGCCGATGTATGGATTGGTCTTCACCAACAACCTGATGGTCACCGGCAGATACCCAGTGTGGAACACGGGAGGCCAATCTAGCTGCGCTTTTAAAGACGTGCCGATCACCAGCATCGCCAACTGTTTCGCCACCTATACATTCGGCAACAACGCCCTGATTACGCCTCCACCGGAGTTTCCGCCGTCGGTTTGGCCAGCGAAAAACATATTCCCGCAAACCATCGACGATGTCGGGTTCGTCGACTACAACAACGGCAATGGCGGGAACTACGAGCTTCAGGCGAACAGCCCTTACAAGAACAAAGGCACGGACGGCAAGGATCTCGGGGCCGACATCGTTGGGCTCAACGCAGCGCTGGCTAACGTCGAATAAGTTACAGCCTCGACGGATTTTCAGCTTGGCACAATCGGGTCCGCGGTTCGCCGCGGACCCTCTCTTCTTTCGCCGCCAATCACGACCTGCCAGGAAATTCGAATCGATCCGGCCCGTGCTATCATCCACCGATCCAGTACACTGTGGACGGAAGGCGTCTCCGCGGTGATTACAGGTGCATGCGCGGGGCGTGCGGCGGATGATAAGGAGAAACCGAAACATGGCTCCGCTTCCTTTGCGATCGTCTCGCTGTTCCCGTGGTAAAAAACTCGCCGCCGAAAAAGTCTCATTTCTTCTGTCTGGCTTCCGCTTTCGTCGTCTGCTCAACCCTGTCTGCGCTGGCGGCTGCACCTCCCACTGGTGAAAATGCCTATTGCGGTAAGGGCAATGTCGCGCAGTTTGGCGCCAAGGACGGCGTCGCCGAACTTCCCAAAGCCTGCTACTACACCGCGCTCGACGGAACGCCGTCGCCGGGAAAACAGATTCGCGTCGCCGCCAATTCCGATCTCGCCGCCGCCATCGACGGCGCCAAGTGCGGAGACACGCTGCTGCTGCCCGCCGGAGCTTCGTTCAATGTAAACGAGTTGCCCTCGAAAAAATGCGACGACCAGCACTACATCACCGTGCGAACCGACACGCTCGACTCCAAGCTCCCCCCCGAAGGCACGCGCATTTCTCCGGCATGGGCCGGAGTCGCGAGCCTTCCCGGACGTCCGCCCTTTGCCCAGCCCTCCAATGGAGCGGCCAGGCTGCTCGCGACCCTGGTAGTGCGGCGCGCTTCGGGCGCGATCGTGGGAGATCACGTCCGCTTCATTGGAATCGAGTGGACCACGCCTCCCGACGCCGACATCGGTCGTATTGTGACCGCCGAACACTCAGACCACGTCATCTTCGATCGCAACTGGGTCCACCCCGCCGATGGCCGCGAAGTGGGCCACGGCATAGGAATCATCCACGGCTCGCACATGATTGCCGTCATCAACTCCTACATTAGCGGCCTGAATTGCATCGCGCGCACCGGAAAATGCACCGATGCGACCGCCGTCGGTGGCGGCAGCGGCGACGATCCTATCTCCGCTCTTAAGATTTACAACAACTTCCTCGAATCCGCAGGAGAGAACATTCTGTTCGGCGGCAGCGCCGCTAAGCAGGTTCCAACCGACATCGAGATCCGCCGCAATCATTTGTTCCGCCCCATGCTTTGGAAGGAGGGCCAACCCGGCTACACGCCAACCGCTGCGGGGGACCCTTACATCGTCAAGAACAACTGTGAGTTCAAGAACGCGATCCGCGTTTTGTTCGAGGCCAATCTGCTGGAGAACACCTGGGGCGGTTTCAGCCAGACCGGATATTCCATCCTGATCACCCCCAAGAACCAGTCCAGCGAGTGCCCGATTTGCCGCGTCAACGATGTCACCATCCGTTTTAACCGGATTCGAAATGTTGCCGGAGTTTTGCAGATTGCCAATGCGCTCGCGAAGACCGGCGCTGCTGCCGCCGACGGCGGACGCTACAGCATTCACGATATCTTCGCCGACGACCTGCACGACAAGGACTACAAGGGCGGCGGCTCCTTCCTGATTCTGATCTCCGCGCAACCACCGGTGCATGACATCCAGATTAATCACGTAACCGCGTTTGTCAGCGGCGTTTTGCTCTCGATCCTGAACTCCGGAGCGAAGCTGGCGAACTTCACGCTGACCAACAGCGTGTTTTCCGTCGGAGATCGGCGGCCGCCAGTGGCCTCGGCGGGCGGAGGTCCCGGAAAGTTGCGCATCCAAGAACCAGGGGCTGGGCTCGGAAGCCGTTCTGCAAGCCTGCTTTGACCCCTATAAATTCGATAGGAACTTGATCATCAGCGGGCGCGGATCCTTTCCCAAAGGAAACATCGTCGTCGGCTCCGCTCAAGCGGCTGGCATCCGCGACCTCAAGGACGTTGTCGCCAAAGATCCAAGGCTCTGCCACGCGAAAGGGCCGGGCTGTGCAAAGGCCTCTCCCGGAGCAGGCGCTGCTTCCGATGGGAGTGACTTGGGGGCGGACATTGACGCGGTTGAAGCGGCCATTGCGGGAGTGGAATAGAAATCGTGAAATAGAAATTCAGGTCGGAGCCCGAATCCGAGCCTCGGGTGACCTCGGTAACCCGTGGTTTGACAAGGGTTTCAAACGGTCCATGCCACGCTGCGTGATAAGATTTTCACGGTGACTACGCGCAACCTGAGCGATCGCAAGCATGCTCCCGTCTTCGTGATGGGCTGTCACCGCTCTGGGACGAACCTGCTGTACGACATGTTGTTGTCCTCCGGCGGGTTTGCCATCTATCGCGGTTTTCTGCCGATTTACAAAATTCTGATTCCGCGCTTCGGCTCCATGGAGAGCCGCGCGAATCGCGAAAAGATTCTCGAGACCTGGCTCCGCAGCAAGGGTTTCCGGCGCACCGGGCTCGATGCCGACCAGTTGTCGGCGCGCATTCTGAATGAATGCCGCACCGGAGGAGACTTCATCCGCGTTGTCATGGACTCGGTGGCCCGGAGCCAGCAAGTGCAGCGATGGGCGGTGTACGATCCTGACAATGTGCTGCACGTCGAGCGCGTGAAGCGCGACATACCCGACGCGCTGTTTGTGCACATCATCCGCGACGGGCGCGACATTGCGCTCTCGCTCAAGAAAATGGGCGGCTTCACTCCTCTGCCCTGGGACCGCGGCCAGACCGACAGCCTGGTGGCGACGGCGCTGTATTGGGAGTGGATGGTTCACAAAGGCCGCGCCCATGGCCGCAAGTTCCCGGCCGATTACATCGAGATCCGCTACGAGGACCTGATCACCAACCCGCGCGAAACGCTCGGCAAACTCGGCGGCTTCCTCGATTCACGATCTGGACTACGATCGGATTCAGCGCGCCGGCCTGGGCCGCTTGTCGGAAACGAATTCTTCGTTTCGCGAAGAAGGCGCCAAAGAAAAACCCAACCCGCTCGGCCGCTGGAAAGAGCGCCTGGCGCACGACGAGGTTGCCGCCATCGAAGCGACCGTGGGCGAGTGCCTCGAGGAAAATGGCTACGAACTGTCGCTGCCCGCCGCCGAGCGCCACCGCAGTTTGCGGCGATCGTGGATGCGCGGAATGTACCCCGCGTTTCTCGGCAGCAAGCTATGGCTGAAGTTGTATACGCCGGTTGGCCGGCTCGCCAATATGTCTGCACTTGAACTCGAAGAAGAGCCAGTGCCGGTGGCCGAGTCGGTCCGGTCCTGAGGATCGTCATGAATAGAGCAACTAGAGTCCCGGCAACTGGAGTCGCGTCCCGAGTGATGGAAAACGCCAACGCCCTCGTCGACAATCGGCTGGCAGGTCAGGCGGCAGCGATGGGCGCGCGGGACGCTCGCGGCGTTCGTGGCGTTCGTGGCGTTCGTTCTAAGGCTCCGGTGTTTGTGCTGGGTTGCGGGCGCTCCGGAACCAAGTTCCTCTACCACACGCTGCTTTCCGCGGGAGGGTTCGCCGTCTATTACGCGGAGAGTAACGCCTTCAACCTGCTCGGCCTGCGCTTCGGCAACCTCGCCAGCCGCCGCAACCGCCGCCAACTGCTCGACGCCTACTTCACCAGCAAGCTGTTTCACCGCACCGGACTCGATCCCAAAGAAATCGAAGAGCGCGTGATGGAAGATTGCCGCAATGCCGGCGACTTCCTGCGCATCGTGATGGAAGCCATCGCCCGCAAGCAAGGTGTCGAGCGCTGGGCCGAATGCACGCCGCTGCACTTGCTCTATCTTCCGTTGATCAAGAAATTGATTCCCGATGCGCTTGTCGTCCACATTATTCGCGACGGGCGCGACGTCACCGCCTCCCTGCACCGCATCGGCTGGATACGTCCGCTGGCTTGGGACCGCGCGCGCGCGTTTGTCGTGCCGGCGATTTATTGGCGATGGGTCGTGAGCAAGGGCCGGCGCTACGGCCGGGCGCTGGGCGCGGATTACATGGAAGTTCATTACGAGGATCTGGTGCAGAATCCGCGCGACACGCTGGCGCGCATTGGCAAGTTCATTGAACACGATCTGGACTATGACCGCATTCAGCGGGTTGCGCTGGGATCGGTGCACAATCCAAATTCTTCGTTTCGCGGCGACGGCAAGGAGACTGAAGCGAACACCATCGGCCGCTGGAAACGCATGTTCACTCCGCCGCAGGTTCGCGACGTGGAGTGCAGCATCGGCAATTTGCTCGTCGATACCGGGTACGCACTCGAAACCCCGCCAGCGGAGCGGCGTTCGTCGTGGTCTGTGCGTTTCATGAATTTTCTGTATCCGTTGTATTTCGACTTCAAAATTTGGCTGAAATCGTATACTCCGCTCGCCCGCATCGCCGACAAGGGACGCATGGGCATCGCCGAGCCGGACGTCACGCCGGGTGCGGAGTCCGATGCGAAGTCCGAGGCGAAGTGGGTTGCGTCCGACCACGAATGCGCTCTAACCGCTGGTGGTGCCAGTACGGTTCGCATCAGGACATGCCTTCAGGCATGCCGGAAGTGCTGCGTTATGAGATGGCCTTCAGGCGCTAAGACCGGTGATTTGATTTCTAACTAGATGTCCGATTTGACTCCCAATCCGATGCCCGGCGGGCACAATCCGTCAGACCTGCGGGCCGAAATCGATGCGCTGATCGCCCAAGGCACTTTCGATATTGCCGCGAGACGTCTGGCCGAACTTTGGCGGCGCGATCCCGCGTCGGGTACGGCGAGCTTCGTGATTTCGCGATTCGACGAGTTACGCGAGAAGACGCGCGACAAACTCGCGCTTACAAAATTCAAGTTGGCGATTCTGCGCTCGTTCACGGTCGAGCCCATCGTGCCGCTGCTGCGGGCAGAAGCTTTCGCATACGGTATCGATCTGGAAGTTCACGTCGGCGATTTCAACACCTACGTGCAGGACATTCTCGACGGCCAGAGTTCGCTCTACCGCTTCGCGCCGAATGCGGTCGTGCTGGCGGTGCGCACCGACCAAGCCGCACCCGAACTGTGGCGGGACTTCGCCGATCTGGCGCCGGAAGCGGCGCAGCAAGCCGCCGAGCGCGTGGTTCGCGGTTATGAAGCAGTAGATCGCCGCGTTTCGCAAGCAGAGCCAAGCCGCGCTGATCGTTCATTCCCTCGAGCGCCCGTCGTCTCCAAGTCTCGGAGTTCTCGACAGCCAATCCGACGCGGGCCAGTCCGGACTCATCCGGCAGATCAATCGCGAACTGCAGCGCATCGCCGCGGGATTCCACGGCGTGTACAGCCTCGACTACGACGCGCTGGTGGCGCGCCATGGCAGCGAGCATTGGCACGACGAGCGCAAATGGCTGACGGCGCGGCTTCCCATCGCCGCCGGTTATCTTCTTCAGATGGCGCGCGAGTGGATGCGTTTTATCGTGCCGCTCAGCGGCCGCACCGCCAAAGTTCTGGTCGTCGATCTCGACAACACGCTCTGGGGCGGCGTCATCGGCGAAGACGGAATGGCGGGCATTAAAGTTGGCCCTGAATATCCGGGAGCGGCGTATCAGGCCTTGCACCGCGTGCTGCTCGATATGTCGCGCAAGGGAATTTTGCTCGCCGTATGCAGCAAGAACAATCTCGACGATGCCATGGAAGCGCTGGAGAAGCATCCCGGAATGCTGGTGCGCGCGAAACATTTCGCGGCGCTGCGCATCAACTGGACCGACAAGGCGCAAAATCTCCGCGAGATCGCGCAGGAACTTAACGTCGGCATCGATGCGCTCGCCTTCCTCGACGACAATCCCTTTCGAGCGCGAGCAGGTGCGCGCCGCGCTTCCGGAAGTTACCGTTATCGATTTGCCGAAGAATCCGCTGGAGTATGCCTCTGCCGTTCGGAATTGTGCGGCCTTCGAGCGCCTGACGCTTTCGGCGGAAGACCAGCAGCGCACCGAAATGTATGCCGCGCAGAAGCAGCGCGCCGGCGCCGAGCAGAGCTTTCAATCGAAGGAAGATTTCTTTCGCTTCCTCGAGCAGGAAGCCGAACTGGAACCCGTGTCGGACCTGACGCTGGCGCGGGTCGCGCAACTGACGCAGAAAACCAACCAGTTCAACTTGACCACACGGCGTTACACCGAACCGCAGATTGCGGAGATGGCTGAGACAGCCGGAGTGGCACATATTTTCGATCCGCGTGCGCGATCGTTTCGGCGACCACGGGCTGGTCGGAGTCGCGATCGCGCACGACGAAGGCGAGCAGTGCGAAGTGGATACCTTCCTGCTGAGCTGCCGCGTCATCGGAAGAACGGTCGAAACTGCGCTTCTCGCCCATCTCGCCGAGAGCGCCGCCCAGCGCGGCCATAAGCGGCTGGTGGGCAGGTTTCTGCCGACGAAGAAAAACGCTCCGGCGCGCGATTTCTACCAGCAGCATGGCTTCGAGCGGCAAGAGACAAACGGCGCGGGCTCGCTGTGGACGCTCGATCTGAAGAGTTCCACGCTGCGCTGCCCCGATTGGATTAAGCTGAAGGTGAAATGACAGAAGTTGAACTTTACTGCTTAGGCACGGAAGCGACACCGGGAGGAAGGAATTGACGGCCAGTACGTTTGAGCAGGTGCGCAACATCGCCAGTGACATTTTCGGAATTCCAGCCGACAAGATCACGGCGGAATCTTCGCCGGAGACGATTGATAATTGGGATTCCATGCAGCATCTGAATCTGGTTCTCGCCATCGAAGAAAAGTTCGGAGTGCAGTTCGAGCCCGAAGATATCGAGCAGATGAAGAACATCGGCGCGGTCGCGACGCTGGTCGAGAAGCTGCAGTCGGCCGCGCGCTAATACTTTTGAGTTGTCATCCTGAGCGAAGCGAAGGACCTATGCATTGCAGCTTGCAGCATTCCAATGCGTAGGCCCTTCGCTTCGCTCGGGATGACAGTTATGGTTAATTCCGGCAAGCTCACATCTTCCATTCATGGCCATCGTCATCCAGCCCTATCGTCCCGAGCACGAGCCCGCGGTCGCGGAGTTCAATCAGCGCCTTCGGCTAGGCGGGCGAGGACGAGAACAGGGTGTTCTATCGCTCGGCGCGAACCGCGCTGGCTGGCGCGTACGGCGGAGTCCCGCATCTACAACGAATTTTTCGTCGCCGTCGATGACGGAATCGTGCGCGGCGGCTATGCGCTCAAGACCCAGGAGTTCTTTTTCCCCGACGGACAGATTCGCTCCATCGGCTACTATCACCATCCGCTATCCGAGGGCATCGTCAACCAGGCTCACGCCATGGTGGGCACGCTGCTGCTGCGCGACGCGATGCAGCGCGCGCCGCTGCTCTATTGTCTCGGCATGGACGGATACGACCATCCGTTGCCGCAGATGCTGGTTCGTCTGGGCTGGGCGCATTGCCTGGTGCCGTTTTTTTTTCGCATGCGTGAATCCCTCGCGCTTTCTGCGAAATATGCAGACCCTGCGCTCGTCGCCATCGCGGAGGTTTCTGCTGGACCTCGCGGCCTACAGCGGCGCCGGATGGGCCGGCTCGAAGCTGTTCCAGGGCTATCGCGCTTTGGTTGCGCCCCGGTCGCTGCGCAGCCGAGTGCTGCGAGGTCGCGAGCTTCGATACCGTGGACGTCGCCGAGAGCTTGCAGTCCCTGTGGGAACAGGCACGGCAGACTTGCTCGTTCACGGCGGTGCGGAATGCCGAGGCTTTGCGCACTTTGTATCCTGCGGAGCAAACGCATCTCACGCGCATGGTCGTGAAGCGCAATGGCTCCGCGGTTGGATGGGCCGTGGTCGGCGAGCGCCGCAAGGACGCGAAATACGGCAACATGCGCGTCGGGTCGGTGGTCGACTGCTTCGCGCTTCCGGGAGAATTATTTTCGGTGGTGCGATGCGCCACTGCAAACGCTCGAGCAGCAGGGCTTCGACCTGATCCTCAGCAATCAGAGTCACCGGGCATGGGGCGAGGCATTCAAGGCTGCGGGCTATCTGCCGGGACCGTCAAATTTTATTTTTGCCGCTTCGAAGAAGCTGACGGAACTGCTGGCTCCGTTTGAGGAAGTGCGTCCGCGAATGCACGTGACGCGCGCGGATGGAGATGGGCTGCCGGGGAATTTCTAGAGCGGCTGTCAGCTCTCAGCTTTCAGTTCTCAATTCTCAATTCTCAATCTCAACCACAAACCCACCTTCACTAGGTCGCGTGGGTTATTTCGGGAGCTTCTTTTTCCGTTTCGGTGGAGAGCTTGTAGCCGAGCTGTTTCATGATTGGGCCCCAGTGGGCTTCCATGTAGGTGACGGTTTTTTCGGGAAGGACGGCTCGCCATCCGCCGGACGAGGCTTTGCGGACGAAGGGCTTGTCGGAGCGGGTGTGGAATGTGGCTACCCATTTCTTGCCCTGCGTCTCTTCCATCTTGCGCATGTTGGCGGCGGAACTAAGTTCGATGGCGCGGTTGATGCGCTGCCGGGTCGGGATTGAGACCCATGAAACGGGCTACGCGCGCCAGTTCGCGCTGCGGATTCGCCTGCAGATCTTCATAGCGCATGAGGAGGAAGCTGTCGTGTCCCTGGCGCGTCGCCAGCCAACTGTTGACATGGTCGGCCCAGGAACCGATGCGGCGCCAGAAGTTGCCGTCCATCCAGCGGGGCACGAATTCTTCAATGGGACAGTCTTCGGAAATCGAACGCAGCTTCATCTCCCAGTGATAGTTGGAAATGGCCACATCGCGCGGATCGCGCACAATGTAGATGACACGGCGGTAGCGGGCGTCGAAGCACTCGTGGCTCTTGAGCACGCGCGGGCGGGGACGGCGGCGCAAGACCCAGTCGGCGGTCTTGTACATGTCGGGAACGAGGCGTTCGACATTCAGGAAGGTGACGGGCTCGTTTGGATTAACGAAATTGCCGACCAGGAAGCGCGTCCAGGTGTTGCCGGAACGCGGATAGGAGGTGAGAAAAATGTCGTCGTCGAAAATGGTGATTTCGCGCTCGAGCAGCGTGCGGCGAAACAGCACGTCATGAACCCGCGATAGATGCCGGAATGCCCTGCGAAGCAGTAACGCCATGGGTGCTTCCCCAGCCCCTAAAGGGGCATTTGATTTCGTATTGACGGCATCGCTAAAGCGATGCCCTGATACGAACCCAAACTTTGAGCTACCTTATACGAACCCGAACTCTTAGCTACCTGCTAGATTCTTCACGTTACTCTGTGTCTTAATACCTTACTCTTCTTATGCCTTACTCTTCGGCCGGGCTGCGGTCGGCGGCGGAACGGTTGCCTTGCAGCCATCCGAGAAATTTTTGCTTGCGCGCAAACATGGTGCGAGCCTCGTTGCGCAACTTGCCCACAATCTGATAACGAGACTTGGTGAACCAGGGCACGCGATGCGGCGTGCACCCGTATTTTTCCTTGTAAGTGCCTTCGCCGCCCCAGTCGAAGATGGTGGCGCCGCGCTTTTTCCAGTAGCGCATGGCGTACCAGTGGCAGGCTTCGTTGGGGCGCAGGCTCTGATGGGAACGGAAGCTGGCGTTGCCCCAGAACTCGGCGATCTGGTTGAAGCCGGGATAGATTCCGGTGGCGATGCACTTCCTCTCCGGATCGCGCGCTCGAATCAGCAAGACATTGCCCCCCGGCTCAACGTTGCGAACCAAGGCGCGGACGCGCTCGACCGAATAGGTGGGAACGAGGGACTGTTTGGCAAAGACGTCCTTGAGTTGCTCGTAATATTCGTCGGCGAAGGCTAGGTCGTGCGCCTCTTCGATTTTTAGGCCGCTCTTATCCGCCTTGCGAATGCAGCGGCGGCAGGCGCTTTCCATGCCGTTGAACAAATCTTCTTCCGATCGGGTCAGGTCGGTGCGGTAGGAAGCGTAGTATTCGGTTTTGAATCCCGCGTTCTCGCCGTCTTCGAAGGTGAAGTATGGATCGGAGACTTCCAGATGCAGGCACTTGAGATCGTCCCAGGCAAACTTTTCGAGGGCTTCGAGCGCGGCACGGCGCGGGACGCCGGGGTTGAGATTGAAGCCGATATAAGGAGTCGTCCAGCCGGGAAAAGAGCTGCCCAGGACTTTCATGCCGAATTTCGAGAACGTGAGCCCGGTAAAGTATCCGAGGACGCCGCTCGATTCGCGCAACTCGGCGAGCACGGGGAGCGCGTTCTGCGCCTCGGCGACGAATTGCAGCCACTCGCGCGTCTGGAAGACGGTGCGATCGGCGAACTGATCGAGTCGCTTCCAGTCGGCGGACTTGATGTCGATGGGATAGAACTTCATTCTTGTTCCAGTTGCGTGAGGCTACTTTGGTGGCACTATGAACTATACCAATCCCCACTTAGACGGTAGCAAGCCGCCGTCCGTTGGGGCGCTGGAGAGCTTCACGCGCAGACCGTAAGACATTTATTTTCAGCACCCTAAAGAATCTTGTTAATAGCCGCGGGAGTCTTGTCCGGCGGTGGAGCAAAAAGTGGACAACTATTTCCGCCGGGTGGAACGGCGAGGGGCCAAATTGCCCACAAACTCAATCGCACTGCGGCGGGCGAGCCCCGGTCAGAGTTAGGAACTCGCGAGGGTGCCAAGAGTAACCGGCGGGTCCAGAGCGGCCTTTTCAGCATGTAAGATAAAAGAATCTGTGGCTTCTGGATGGCAAAGCAAGCTGGCGCGCGTGTCCCGGATGGACTGGGAAGAGGTGCGGGTGCGAGTGGGGCAGGAATTCCACAAGCAGAGCGACCTGCTCATGCACCGGATGGGCGTGCGGAATGGGGCGATTCGGCTGAACGCAGATTCAGCGGCGCGGCGCGGGGCAATTCTTTTTTTCGGCGAGCGAGTTTTCTGGCACTGAAATTTCGGAGCGCGCGGAGTTGTTGCGCAAGCATCTTCCCGACGAAGCGGCGGAGATTCTGCGCGAGGCCGATGAGATCTGCGGCCATCGTTTTCGCCTGCTGGGCTACGAGAATCTCGAATACGGCAGCGAGATCGATTGGCATCTCGATCTGGTGCATGGTAAGCGTGCGCCGATGGATCCTTGGTTCAAGATTCCTTTTCTTGATTTCGCGCTGGTGGGCGACCACAAGGTCACATGGGAATTGAACCGCCACCAGCACCTGGTGACACTGGCCAAGGCCGGGCTGCTGAGCGGGGACGACAAAGACAAAGAAATAGACAAGTACGTCCGCGAACTGATGGCGCAGTGGCGCAGTTGGATCAAGGCGAATCCGTATCCGTTGGGGATCAACTGGGCAAGCACGCTGGAGGTTGCCTTCCGCAGTTTGTCGTGGATATGGGTGGACCAGTTGCTGGCGGGAGCGGCTGAGTACGCGGAGCTTCACGCGGAAATAGCGCCGGCACTCGCGTTTCACGGGCGTTATATCGAGCGCTATCTATCTACTTATTTTTCTCCGAACACACATCTGCTCGGGGAAGCGGTGGCGCTGTTCTTTCTGGGCACTTTGTATCCGCAAATGCCGGGGGCCGCGCGCTGGAAGGAATCCGGGTGGCGGATTGTGCTGCGCGAGGCGGGACGGCAGGTGCGTCCGGATGGCGTTTACTTCGAGCAATCGCTGTACTACCACGTTTATGCCCTCGACTTCTTCCTGTATGCGCGGTTGCTCGCGGCGCGGAATGGAATGGAAATTCCGCTGGCGTATGACGCGGTGCTGGGGCGAATGCTCGATGTCGTCGCGGCGCTGGCGCAGGCCGGACCGGCGGAAGGCTTCGGCGACGACGATGGCGGGCGGGTGTGGAATCCGCGGCGCAACCGCACGGAGCAGATGACGGACCCACTGGCGCTGGGCGCGGTGACTGTACTCGAGGGAGTTTTCCGCGGCGCGTTTGACCGAGGAAGCGATCTGGTTGTTTGGAAATCAAGCCGTCGAAAAACTCTCGATCGCACACATGAGCACACAAGCTAGTCCGGCGGCGCGTTCGCTCGCCTTTTCCGACGGCGGGCTTTACGTACTGGCGGATTCGCAGCCGTTCGCGCAGGCGATGGTGGTGGATGCCGGCCCGCAGGGCGTGGGCCGCTCGGGACACGGACATGCCGACGCGCTCAGCCTGCGGCTCACCATGGATGGGCGGCGCTGGCTGGTGGACTCCGGGAGCGGCGTCTACATTTCGAAAGATCCGGCGGATCGGAACACGTTTCGCGGGACGGGTGCGCATAACACAATGCGCGTGGATGGAGTGGACCAGGCGGTTGCGGATGAACCCTTTTCATGGACTCACATTCCAACCACGCAAGCGGAAAATTGGATCGTGGGGAAAAGCTTTACTTACTTTGTGGGCAGCCACAATGGATATGCGCGGCTGGCGGATCCGGTTGTGCATCGGCGGCACGTGCTGAAAATCGCGGGCGATCTGTGGCTGGTGCGCGATGTGGCGCTCGGTCAAACGGAACATGAACTGGAGATACGGTGGCACTTCGCGCCCGATCTCGAAGTTCAAAACGAAGTTCGAGCGGTCGACTCGGGACGGGTGGAAATAGCCAGGGCTGGCGCTGCCTCCGGCGAATCCGGGGCTGAGCCTGATCGTGCCCGAAAAAACCGCTTGGCATACGGCGACGGAAGTTACGAGAACTCTGCTCTCGCCCGCTTATGGCGCGTTCCAGCCTGCGCCGTTGGTGCGATGCCAGGCGCGGGTTTTGCTGCCGGCGGAGATCGCGACTGCGCTCGTGCCACGCTCTGGCGCAATCCGGCAGGAAGCCGAGCCACAAACCGAACCTCGATTGGTGAGCATGGCGCAGGCGGCGGTGCAGGTGTACGAACTCGAATGTCATCATCATGATCATCACGAAAGCCATGGATTCTTTTTTGCGCTCGGCGACGAGGCGTGGAGTTTCGGTCCTTTGTCTTCGGACGCGCGTGTGCTGTATTGCCGCGATCGAAGAAGAGAAACTCGCGCACCTGATCGTGATCGGCGGAACGCAAGTCGCTTGGCAGGGACAGCCGCTGCTGAAGGCGGCAGAGCCATCCGCATTTTTCGAGTGGCGCAGGCAGGATGCACTGATGAATGCAGTGCCGGGCGAGTTTTCGGTTACGGCTTTGTTCGAGGAGCTGACCGGCGGCTCGCGTTCCCCATACTCGGGCGTGGATCATGATTCGTCGCATCATAGTTCGTCACCATCCGGTCCGTCACCATACGCGGAGAAACGCTAGATGTGCGGGATCGCTGGGATTCTTGAATTCGGACGGGACGCGCGGGCGAGCGCCGCGGCGCTGCGCGAAATGTGCGGCGTGATCAGCGCATCGCGGGCCTGACGACGAAGGCTTTTATACCGACGGCGCAGTCGGGATCGGCATGCGGCGGCTCAGCATTGTCGATGTGGCGGGCGGGCATCAGCCGATTTCGAACGAAGACGGCACGCTCTGGATCGTCTTCAACGGCGAGATCTACAACCATCTCGCCTTGCGCGAGCAGCTCATCGCGCGCGGCCATCGCTACAGCACGCACAGCGATACCGAGACCATCATCCACCTCTACGAAGAGTACGGCGCGGATTGCGTGCAGCACCTGCGCGGCATGTTCGCCTTTGCCATCTGGAATCGCAATACGAAAACCCTCTTCATCGCGCGCGACCGGCTGGGCATCAAGCCGCTGTACTACAAATTGACGCCGGAGCGGCTGCTGTTCGGATCGGAAATCAAAGCGGTGCTGGCGCATGGCGGGATTCGTCCGGAGTTCAATCGGGCGGCGCTGCCGGAATATCTGGCGTTTGGATATTTGTCGGGCGCGGAAAGCTTCTACAACGGAATTCTTAAGCTGTTGCCCGGGCACGCGATGACGATTGGCCCGGACGGCAAAGCGGAAATCCGGCAGTACTGGGATCTGGATGCATCGACGCCGCACGAATCTGGAGTTAATAGTTACGACGAGAGTTACTACGTCCAGAGCTACCGCGAGTTACTGGAAGGCGCAGTCAACAGCCACCTGATGAGCGATGTGCCGCTGGGAGTGTTCCTGAGCGGCGGCGTGGATTCGAGCGCGGTAGCCGCGCTGATGACGAAAATGCGGCGCGAGCCGGTTGAGACTTTTTCCGTCGGCTACGCCGAGCAGACTTACAGCGAACTGCCCTTTGCGCGCACGGTGTCGGATCACATCCATTCGCGGCATCATGAAGTGCTGGTCAGCGAGCAGGATTTTTTCGCGGCGCTGCCGCATTTGATCTGGCATGAAGACGAGCCCATCGTGTGGCCTTCGAGCGTCTCGCTCTATTTTGTCGCCCGCCTCGCCCGCGAGAGAGTTACGGTCGTGCTCACTGGCGAGGGCGCGGATGAAACCCTGGCGGGCTACACGCGCTATGCCTTCACCCTGAAAAATGCGGCCATGGATCGCGCGTACCGTAGCGTCGTTCCGGGCGTTCTGCGGCGCGGATTGCGCCACACGGTTGCGACCTCTTCGCTGCTGGGAGCAACCCTGCGCCGGAAACTGGAACATACTTTTCTCGCGAAGGACGGCAACTCCTGGGCCTCTTTCTACTTCGATAATTTCTTTTCCGCCTTCGGCGAAGCGGAGCAGGGCGGATTGCTGACCGGCGAGTTCGCGCGGGAAGCCGCGCCCAGCACGGCATATAAGAATGTGCTCAAGTACTGGGAGCACTCGTCAGCGGCTTCACCTGGGGGCGAAATGCTGCAGCGGCTGCTCTACACCGACATCAAGACTTACCTGGTGGAACTGCTCATGAAGCAGGACAACATGAGCATGGCCGCATCGATCGAAAGCCGGGTGCCGTTTCTCGATCATGTGCTGGTTGAATTCGCGACGCGAATTCCGCGCGAAGTGCAGATCAGCGGACTAGCGGGCAAACGGATTCTGAAAAAGGCGGTGGAAGATCTGCTGCCGCACTCGATTCTGTACCGGCCGAAGCTGGGATTTCCGACGCCGTGGAGCGGGTGGCTGGCCGGACCGCGGCTGGAAACGATTCGCGAGATGCTGCTTGAGCCGCGCAGCTTGAATCGCGGATACTTCCGGCGCGAAGCGATCGAGAAGCTGTTCGACGAACATCGCGCGAAGCATCGCGACAACTACGATCGCATCTGGCGGTTGCTCAATCTTGAGTTGTGGCATCGCGTCTGTCTGGAAGGCGAATCGAACGACGAGATTGGCGAGCCGGCGATGAAGTTGGCTTCGACGCGGTAGCTTGCAAAGCGGGCCCGAGCGCACTAAAGTACGTCCAAGACGAAAGGTTCACGATTTGAAGATCTCGCAAAAAGGGCTTTACGCACTGCAAGCGATAACGACTCTGGGCCGCCGATACGGAACTGAAACGGTGAAGATCCGCGACATCGCCATTGATAGCGACTTGCCGGAGAAATTTCTTGAGTTGATTCTGCTGGAGCTCAAGAACGCGCGCATCGTGGAAAGCGTTCGGGGCGCGAAGGGCGGCTACCGGCTGCGGCGCGCACCCGCGGAAATCAAACTCAGCGAGATTATTCGTCTGGTTGACGGCCCGCTTGCGCCCTTTGGGGATGCGGATCAACTCCGAAGCCTGATCACCAGCGATCCCGACCATCGCGCGCTCTATAGCGTATTTTTGCAAGTGCGCGATGCCGCGGCCAAGATACTGGAGAACACCTCCGTCGCTGACATCGTCGGCGATTCTTCGAAACCCCGCAAACGATCGAGCGCGAGGAGAGTGAAGAAAGGTCCTGCTCTCGCGATCGCTCACAAGGCCGCGAAGAATAAGTAGCTGGCGGCCTCTGGGCATCGGCGCAACTTTGTTTCCGCGAATTCATGTTTAGCCTTTTCAACTTAATATTCCTTGAAAGCGAAGCGTCAATGAGCGATTCTCGGGCTTTTTCCATCGATCTCCAGGCAATGGCGCGGCAGGTGATGCTGGCAGAGGGTTTCGAGCCGAATTTTCCGCCAGCGACGCAGCAGCAACTGGCGGATATCAGCGCGCATCCGCCGCAACTGGCGCCTTCCGATAAGGTCCGCGATCTGCGCGGCCTGCTTTGGTCATCCATCGATAATGACACCTCGCGCGACCTCGACCAGATTGAGGTCGCCGAACGCTTGCCGAATGGCGACGTCAAGGTGATGGTGGGCATCGCCGATGTGGATGCGTTTGTCGCCAAGGATTCTCCCATCGATCAGCATGCGGCCCGGGAGACGACCACCGTCTACACCGGCGTTTGCAATTTCTCTATGTTGCCGGAAGATCTCTCGACGGGTGCGTCGTCTCTGCTTGAAAACGTGGACAGGCCAGCCGTGGTGATTGAATTCGTGGTCGATATCCATCAATATCAATATCAATGCCGGCGGCTCGATCCGCGCAAGCAACGTGTATCGGGCCATCGTTCGTAACAAGGCACAGCTCACTTACGGAGCGGTCGGAACCTGGCTGGAAGGCACGGCGGCGGCTCCGCCGAAAGTGGCCGCGTCTTCGGAACTTGCAAGCGCAGCTCAAGTTGCAGGACGAAGTTGCCCAGGCGCTCAGGAAACTGCGTTACGAAAATGGCGCGCTGAACATTGACACCAGCGAAGTTCATCCGGTGGTGCTCAACCAGCAGGTGGTCGATGTCGTGAAACAAGAGAAGAATCGAGCCACGGAGTTGATCGAAGACTTCATGATCGCCGCCAACGGGGTGGTGGCGCGCTTCCTGGAAAAAGTTTCTTCTTTGCGCCGCATCGTGAAAACTCCCGAGCATTGGGACGGCATGGTGCGGCTGGCGGCGGCGCAGGGTGAAAAGCTGCCCGCACAGGCTGATTCCAAGGCGCTCAACGATTTTATTCTGAAGCGCAAAGCTGCCGATCCCGATCACTTCGCCGACCTCTCGCTGGCGGTCATCAAGCTGATTGGGCCGGGCGAATATGTGCTGGAGCGTCCGGGCGATCCTGAGCAGGGGCACTTCGGACTCGCGGTGCAGGATTACACGCACTCGACCGCGCCCAACCGGCGCTTTGCCGACATGGTCACGCAAAGGCTGATCAAGGCGTTGCTCGATGGAAAACCCGGGCCCTATTCCGACGACGAACTCGCCGCCATCGCCACGAACTGCACCCAGAAAGGCGATGCAGCGCGAAAAGTGGAGCGGGAAATGTCGAAGCGGCTGGCGGCCGTGGCGATGAGCCATCGCGTGGGTGAGACGTTCGACGCCATCGTCACCGGAGTGACTCCGAAGGGAACGTTTGTGCGCGTTCTGCAGCCGCACATCGAGGGATTGCTGGCTCAGGGAGCGCAGGGGTTGCACGTGGGCGACAAAGTGCGGGCGCGGCTGACGCGGACTGATGCGCAGCGCGGGTTTATTGACTTTGTTCGGGCTTAGGACATCGGCTCTTGGTTCGCGCGGTGAGTTGTCGCTTGCAGGGAGATCTCAGCCGTTCTTTTTTCCAGTTCGGCCCAGCGCGCGTAGAGGGCATCGAGCGCTTGTTGAGCCGCGTCCAGCGCGGCCTGCGCGCTTACGAGGCGCGGAGCATCCATTGCGTTGGCTGGATCTTCTAACTCAGCACGTTTCGCTTTCACCAACTGCTCGGCTTCTTCCACTCGCTGCTCGATGGTGGCGTACTCGCGCGCTTCGAGGTAGGAAAGTTTCTTTTTTGTTGGCGTTGCGCCCTGCCCACTCATTCGCAAAGAACGCGAATGAGTGGGGCACCCGGTCGCTTCTGGCTTGGAGCGCAGCGCCTGCCATTGCTCCCATTGCGCGTAGTCGGCGAAGGTGTTGGCTTCGCCTTTTCCGTTCAGTCCTAGCACGATGCTGGACACGCGGTCGAGCATGTAGCGGTCATGCGTTACGAGCACGAGCGAGCCGGGAAAATCGATCAGGCTTTCTTCCAAGATTTCGAGGGTTGGAATGTCGAGGTCGTTGGTGGGCTCGTCGAGCAGTAAAATGTCGGCGGGCTGGAGCATGAGCTGCGCGATCAGGACGCGCGCTCGTTCGCCTCCGGAGAGGCGCCCGACCGGCTGGCTAAGTTGCTCGCCGGTAAACAGGAATCGCGCCGCCCATCCGGCCACGTGAATTATGCGATCGCGATAGACGACGGAATCGCCGTCCGGGGCCAGGGCGCGGCGCAGAGTTACGTCGGGATCGAGGGTGCGGGTCTGGTCGAAGTACACGATGCGCAGCCAATCGGCGCGGCGAATTTCACCGCTGGTTGGAGCGAGGTCTCCCTGCAACAGGCGGAGCAGGGTTGTCTTGCCGCTGCCATTCGGGCCTACGAGGCCCACGCGCATTCCGGCGGTGAGGATGAAGTTGAGGCCTTCGAATAATGTTCGAGCTACCCAATGTTCCGGTACCCACGGTGCAGGTGACGTCTTGCAGTTCGATCAGGCGCTTGGTCTTGCGGTCGGTGGCGGAAAAATCGATTTGCGCGGTGGTGCTGCGGGTTCTGGCGTTCAAGTCGGCGAGCTCGCCCATGAGTTCGCCGGCTTTGCTGATGCGGGCTTTGGATTTGCGAGTGCGGGCTTTCGCTCCGCGGCGGAGCCACTCGATTTCTCCGTGGACCAGATTCTCCAGCGCTTCCTGACGGCGGGATTGCGCGTGCAGGAATTCTTCTTTCTTCTCCAAGAAGGCGCTGTAGTTGCCGTGGACGCGGAGCGAGCCCTCGGGATAAATGCGATTGAGTTCGACCATGTCGGTAGTGACATTTTCTAGAAAGTAGCGGTCGTGGCTCACGATTACGCTGGCGAAGGGCGCTGCCTCAAGCAGATCTTCGAGCCAGGTGATTCCTGGCAGATCGAGATGGTTGGTGGGTTCGTCGAGCAAGAGGATATCGGGATGCTGCACCAAGGCTTCGACAATGGAGAGGCGCTTCTGCCAGCCGCCGGATAGCTCGGTGGTGGGCGCTTCGAGGTCCGCAAAGCCGGCGCGGCCGAGCGTCTCGGCAAAGCGCGCGCCGCGCTCGGATGCGGATGCGCCGCTGCGATCTAGCGCGCTCTCGATCACCGAGCGCACCGTGGCTCCGGGCTGGAATCTCGAGTCCTGCTCGACGGGTGCGAGACGGGTTCGTTTGCGCAGCGATACTTCGCCGCTATCGGGAGTTACCTCGCCAGCGAGAATTCGGAGAAGCGTGGTTTTGCCGGATCCATTCGGGCCAATCAGGCCGATGCGATCTCCTTCAGAAATGGTGAAAGAAACATTCTGGAAGAGGGGTTGGGCTCCGAAGGCCTTTGTAATTTCCTGTGCGTTGACGATGGGCGGCAATGAGGTGCGGTCTCCGGGATTTCGATGTCCTGCTTGAGAGTATCAGTTGCGAGGGTCAGAACGCTGAGCCTACAGCGCAACCACCTTTTGTCGTAAATCCTCAGCGGCCTGCGCCATATTCTCGAGACGGCCAAGATCGCGCCAGTAATATTCGTCGGCGCGGAAGGCGAGGATTTTTTCTCCCTGAGCAGCGAGGCGCAAATAGGAAGCGATGATGGAGAAAGCGCCCTCTTCAGTCATCATCTTCAGAAAACGGGGAGAAATCACGTGGATGCCGGAAAAGGCCAGCGACTGCAGTTGCTGGCGACCGCCAACAGACTCCGGTTGATCGTCCCCAGATCGTCGGCCGCGAAGCTGAAGGTGATCGTCGAACAGCAGGTATCGAGAGGTCTTGCGGTCCTGCACCGCCAGAGTCGCTAGAGCCTGTTTTTCAGTATGAAATTGCACCATGCGGCGGAGGTCAATCGTGCTGAGGACATCGACATTGTGCACGATGAAGGGTTCTTCGGAGCGGCCGGAATTGTCGACAAAAAATTGAGCGGCCTTCTTCAGGCCGCCGCCGGTATCGAGCAACGTCTCCTCGCGCGAGACTTCAATGCGCATGCCGAAGTTGCCGTTCGTTTTCAGGTATTCCACAATCATGTTGGCGAAGTGATGAACGTTGACTATCACCTCGCCAACCCCGAAGCTGCGCAAGCGCGAGAGCGTGATCTCCAGCAGCGTGCGGCCGTTGATTTCGACCAACGCTTTGGGACGATCGCCGGTGAGCGTACGCAAGCGCGTGCCCAGGCCGGCGGCGAGGATCATCGCCTTCACAGATCCCCCTCTTTCATTGATTCAGTTGCTCCTGCTCGCGATGACTTACCACCACCTCCACTCCATCCTTGCCGCGCAAATGTTTCGCCAATTGCTCCGCCAGAAAGACCGAGCGGTGCTGGCCGCCGGTACAACCGAACGATACCATCAAGTGCTTGAAGCCGCGGTGCTGATAAGCGCTGACGCTTGCGTCCACCAGCGACATGACGCTGGCGAGAAACTGATGCACGCTCTCCTGTTGATTGAGATAGTCGATTACCGGCGCGTCTTTGCCGGTTAGGGTTTTGAAGCGCTCTTCGCGGCCGGGATTCGGGAGGCTGCGGCCATCGAAAACGAATCCGCCGCCATTTCCGGTCTCGTCTTGCGGCAGGCCTCGGTGAAATGCAAAACTGATAACCCGCACCGTCAATTTTTCCGGTTCAGAAGTGAGCGCTTGCAGCTTATCCGAGGCCACCATGCTTTTGAAGGCTTCCATCAGCGTAGGCAACGCGATGGGCAACTCCACATTGTGAAGCAACCAGCGCAGGTTTTTCAGCGCGTAGGGCACGCTTTGCAGGAAATGCTCCTTGCGTTCGTAGAAACCGCGAAAGCCATAAGCGCCCAGGGCCTGCATGATGCGGACGTAAACGTAGGCATAGTAAAACTGCATGAACTCGGAGCGATCGAGATCGATGAAACCGGCGAGGCTCGCGAGATAATGATCGAGCAATTGCTGGCGCAGATCGGGAGGCAGGTCTGCCTTGGCATCGTACAAAAGAGAAGCGATATCGTATTGCAGCGCGCCTTTGCGGCCGCCCTGGTAGTCGAGAAAAAATGGCTCGGCTTCGTTCGGAACGTCGCTCGGAACTTTGTTCGGAACTCTGTTCGGAACTCTGTTCAGAACTTTGCGCAACATGATGTTGCGGGATTGGAAATCACGATAGAGAAAATAATCGCGGCTGGCGTTCAGCAGGAATTTCGTCAGGCGGCTGAAATCGTCTTCCAGCGCTTGCTCGTTGAAGGGAATGCCGGCGAGCCGGAGAAAGTAATACTTGAAATAATTCAGATCCCAGGCGATGGACTGGCGATCGAAGCTGGCGCGCGGATAGCACACTTTGTAATTCAGATCGCGGCCCGCTTCGACTTGAAAGCGCGGCAACAGGGCGACAACTTTACGATAGGCCGCGACGGCCTCGGGAGCGATGGCCGCGCCGTTGCGATGGTCCGAAAGAAACTCAAAAAGCGTGGTACTGCCAAGGTCTTCTTCCAGATAAGCGCCGTGGCTCAAATCTTCGGCATAGATTTCCGGCACCGGCAGACCGTGTCTGCGAAAGTGACGGGAAAATTCGAGGAAGGCGACATTCTCTTCGCGCACGTCATAGAGAATGCCAATCGCGCTGAGTTTGCCGGTAGAAAGCCGGATGACCTTGCGGCCCGAACCGCCGAGCTGGCCCTGCAGCGGCTGCACTCGCTCGACCGGTGAGTGAAAATACTGCTCAAAAAGTTTTTTGAGAACTTCCATGAAGGTGGTTGCCAGCGATTCGGTTGCGACTTGGCATCGTCGTCACAACCCCCACTAAGATAACACCGGGGCCGCGCCGCCATTGGCGCAGAGTTGCTGAATGCTTGACTTGTGAAAAGACGCGCGACGGCCTTACATCACTATGGCGGCAGCGCCGTCGATGGAATCCTCTTTTACCGCGATCAAAGCTTCGTTGGCCTGGTCGAGTGGGAAGGCCGTTACTTTCGGCCTCAGACCAATCGCGCTCGCGACCTGGAGGAAATCTCGAGCGTCGGTACGAGTCATGTTCGCGACACTTCGAAGCTGGCGCTCGCCCCACAGCAGGCGATCGTAATCAAACTGAGGAATCCGGTCTAAATGAATTGCGTTGATGGCAACCACTCCTCCTTTGCGCAGGCTGGCCAGGGCGGCTATTACGACATCGCCACTCGGAGCGAACGTCACTGCGCAGTCGAGTTCCGCGGGCGGTTTGTCGGTCTCACCTCCCACCCAAACCGCCCCAAGAGAAGTTGCTAACTGGCGATGAGTCGCTCCTCGCGTGGAGACGTACACCTCGCAATTCCAGGAGCGTAAGACCGCGATTGCCAGATGGGCCGAAGCTCCGAAGCCGAACAGCCCGACACGGTCTCCAGGCTTGACCCCGGCCACACGAAGGCTGCGAAAACCGATAATGCCTGCGCACAACAGCGGCGCGGCGTGTAAATCGTCTAGCTGATCGGGAAGAGGGAAAGTAAAATCGGAGCGAACGACTGCATATTCAGCATAGCCGCCATCCACGGTATAACCGGTAAACGTGGGTGAGTCGCAGAGATTCTCCAGACCAAGCTGACAATACCGGCAGGTGCCGTCCGTTCCTCCCATCCAGGAAACGCCCACGCGTTGGCCGACGGGAAGGTTCTCGGCGGCTCCGGCCGCATTCCCGGCTACTATTTCGCCGACAATCTGATGTCCGGGGATTACTCCGGGGCGCCGCGGTGGCAACTCGCCTTCGACGATATGCAAATCTGTGCGGCAGACTCCACACACACGCACCCGTAGAAGAACTTGACCTGGCTTCGGCTCCGGCCTCGCGACTTGGCCAATCCGGAGAGGCCGCTTCGAAACTTCTTGAGGTGAGGTTAGAGTAGCGGCTTTCATCAACTCAGCGAGAGGTGTTCTGCCGACGGAGCAACCGTCGCGCAATCAATATACTCCTTCCAATGAGCGGGATTAAGACACTCGAATTTAGGTCACCCTCTATCCCGAGCGCGCGTTGCGATTTTGGCTGCTGCGGAAAATTCATTCCCCGAACACCGCAACCTCAGCGGCTAAAGCCGGTCCTAGGAATAAGCCGGTTATCGCAGCGGTGAACCGCTGCGCCACCCAAAATCACACGCGAAATCGATTTTTTTGGCAGCCTGCTAGGATATCCCCATGAGCGTGCGCCGCGTCGCCGAGCCCATAATCATGGACGCAGAAGAGCGTTTTGAGCGCTTCGAAAACCTGATGCCGTTTAAGGTGCACAACATCCTTCTGGTCTCAAGCCTCTATGATTCCTTCATCCTCCGCGAAGATGGCCGGCTCAACGAGTTACTCATCGACGAATCGCTCGAACTCAATCTTCGACGAGTCCCAGGGATTACGCATGTCTCCAGCGGCGCGGAAGCGGTTGATCTGGCCCGCTCTCAGCAATACAACCTGATCGTGACCAACCTTACGGTTGGCGACACGAACGCGGCGCAGTTGGCGAGCGAGGTGAAGCGGGCCGGGCTGGATGTTCCGGTGGTGGTGCTGGGCTATGACTATCGCGAGATCAAGAATTTCGTGGCGCGGAATCCGGTGACCGAGATCGAACGAGTTTTTCTGTGGCAGGGCAATGCCCGCATCCTGATCACGATCGTCAAGTACATTGAGGATAAACGCAACGTTCTGCATGACACGCGGGCCATTGGCGTGCCCGTGCTGCTGGTGGTGGAAGACAACATCCGTTACTACTCGGCGTTTTTGCCCGTGATCTATACCGAGCTGATCAAGCAATCGCGACGCGTGATTCAGGAAGGCATCAACGTGGCGCACAAGTTGGTGCGCATGCAGGCGCGGCCGAAAATTCTGCTGAGTTCGAACTTCGAGGACGCAGCCCGGCTGGTGCAGGAGTATCGCAATTATCTGTTCGGCTTGGTATCGGATGTGGAGTTCCCCTGGGAGGGCAAGCTGAGTCCGGAGGCGGGTTTTGAACTGGCGCACATGGTGAAGAGCCTGGTGCCGGACGTACCCGTAGTGTTGCAAACCAGCCGCACCGAGTTCCGCCCACGGGCGCACGCCGCGGGTTATTCGTTTCTGCGCAAACGTTCGCCCACGTTGCTGAAAGACTTGCGCCGGATATTGACCGAGCAATTCGGGTTTGGCGACTTCGTGTTTCGTCTGCCCGATGGGAACGAAGTCGGACGGGCGAAAGACATGAACGAACTGGAAGAGCAATTGCAGACGGTTCCGGCGGAAAGCATCGTCTTTCACTCGCAAAGCAACCACTTCTCCCATTGGCTGATGGCGCGCACCGAGTTCGCGCTGGCGGCCAAGCTGCGCCCGCGAAAAGTTTCGGATTTTCCGAGCCCGGAACATCTGCGGCGCGATCTGATCGAGTCGATCAACGAGTATCGCCGCGAACAGAACGAAGTGCTGATCGGCGACTTCCGGGCCGATACGTTCAAGCCTTCGGAATCAAGTTTTCTGCGGATCGGTTCCGGGTCGCTGGGGGGCAAGGCTCGCGGTCTCGCCTTTGTGCGCCACCTATTGCGCAAGAGCCGCATGACCCGCCGCTTTCCCGGGGTTCGCATCTCGGTGCCTCCCGCGGTCGTGCTGGCGACGGATGTGTTCGATCAGTTCGTTACCGAGAACAACCTCCTGGACTTTGCCTTGCGTTGCGAAGATGACGCTGAAATTGAGCGGAAGTTTTTGGCCGCACCTCTATCCACCTCCCTCAGCGAAGACCTGAAATCGTTCCTGGCCGAGGTCGGCCATCCGTTGGCGGTGCGCTCGTCGAGCCTGCTGGAGGATTCGCAATACCAGCCTTTCACCGGCGTGTATGAAACCTTCATGCTGGGCAATCAGCAAGCAAATTCAAATTCACCAGATCCAAACGCGCGGCTGGCGGCGCTGAGCGAGGCCATCCGGCGCGTCTACGCCTCCACGTTCAGCCGCCATGCCAAGGCCTACGTGCGGGCCACGCCCTACCGTCTGGAAGAGGAAAAAATGGCGGTGATTCTGCAGCGCGTTGTGGGCACGCGCCACGGGGAGCGCTTTTATCCGGACTTTTCCGGAGTCGTGCGCTCGCGCAATTTTTATCCCGTGCCTCCGATGACTTTCGAAGACGGTATCGCGGCCGTCGCTCTGGGCCTGGGCCGGGCGGTGGTAGATGGAGGGAAGTGTTTAACCTTTTGCCCGCGCTATCCCCGCAACCTGGTGCAGTTTTCCTCGGTCGAAGACATTCTGGCCAATTCGCAGTCGGAATTCTGGGCCTTGGAGTTGAATGGCGCTGCGGAAGGCCGTCCGGGACATTGGCACGAGAGGCGGTTTGGCCTGGACGCGGCGGAGAGCGACGGCACGTTGCGGGCGCTGGCCTCAACCTACTCCAAGGACAACCACGCCGTCTACGATGGCGTGAGCCGGCCGGGATCGCGCATCATCACCTTTGCTCCCATGCTCAAGCATGGCACCTTTCCGCTGGCGGAGATTCTCGACGACCTGGTTCGGGCCGGTGAGGATGCGCTGGGCAATGCCGTGGAGATCGAGTTTGCCGTGCGTTTGCCGGAGCAGGCTGGGTCGATAGATGGACAACCGACTGGACAAGTGGCGGAGTTCGGGTTTCTGCAGATCCGGCCACTGACGCTGGCGCGCGACACCGAGGACTTAGCCCTTGACGATGTGCGGCCGGAGCAGTTGATCTGCCAGAGCAGCAAAGTTCTAGGCAACGGCCGCATCGACAAGCTGCACGATATCGTAGTGGTCGATTCGCAACGCTTCGAGCGCTCCCGCAGCCAGGAAGTGGCCACGGCGGTCGCTCGGTTCAATCGCCTGCTCAATGAAGAGAACCGGCCTTATCTGCTGATCGGGGTGGGACGCTGGGGATCGACTGAACCCTGGCTCGGCATTCCGGTCGAATGGGATGAGATCTCCGGCGCGCGCGTGATCGTGGAGGCGGGATTCCGCGATTTTCGCGTCACCCCATCGCAGGGCAGCCATTTCTTCCAGAATCTCACTGCCTTTCAGGTCGGTTATTTTACGGTGAATCCAGACGCCGGCGAAGGCTCAGTCGATTGGCAGTGGTTGACGGAACAACCGGCTGTCGAAGAAGAAGGGTGTGTTCGGCACTTGCGGTTTGCCGAACCGATTCGCGTCCTGATGAACAGCCGCACCAGTCAAGGCGTGATCTTTAAGCCGGAGCCCGAAGAGCAGCAGAGCGAAGAAGCGAGCTGGCGCGGCCCTGGTGTTTAATGGCCGAATTTCGAGCCGCCATTAGCGAGTAACTGCAGATCCCTCGCTTCGCTCGGGATGACAAGCTATTAGAGTATTGGATTATTTCGTTCAGCAGCTAAACCGGCACGGGCACGCTCTCCACGATCTCGCGCAACACTTGTTCGGCTTGCTCGGACTTTTTCAGGGTGGAAGTGTAGAGCGAATTTACGACTACTCGGTGGGCGAAGACGGAGACGACCAGGGGCTTGAAATCTTCGGGCGTGCAATAGTCGCGGCCCTCGAGGAAGGCCATGGCTTGGGCGGCGCGGTAGAGCATTTGCGAGCCTCGGGGAGAAACTCCGAGGGAAAGATACTCGGACTCGCGGGTTTTGCCGACAATGTTCAGCAGGTAGGTGATTAGCGATTCATCGACGTGGATCTGGGCTACGGCTTGTTGGATTTCAACCACGTCGGCGGCGTTGAGCACGGGGCGCAGGTTTTCGAG
>CAWCDV010000018.1:0-133229 GCA_963794365.1 uncultured Acidobacteriaceae bacterium | reverse complement strand
AGCGCGATCGGCCCCTATAAAGGCGGACTGCGATTCATCCCTCGGTGAATTTCGCATTCTCAATTGCTTGCCTTCGAACAGTCTTCAAAAACTCGCTCACCACGTTGCCGATGGGCGGCGGCAAAGGCGGATCGGATTTCGATCCCAAGGGAAGAGCGACAACGAAGTGATGCGGTTCTGCCAGAGCTTCATGACCGAGCTTGCCGCCACATCGGTCCTGACACGGACGTTCCCGCCGGCGACATCGGCGTGGGCGGACGCGAGATCGGCTTCATGTTTGGGCAATACAAGCGCCTGCGCAACGAATTCACCGGCGTTCTCACCGGCAAGGGCCTGGCCTGGGGCGGTTCGCTGATTCGTCCCGAAGCCACCGGCTATGGCTGCGTGTACTTCGCCGAGGAAATGCTGAAGACGCGCAAAGAAGGCTGGAAGGCAAAGTGTGTCTGGTCTCTGGCAGCGGCAACGTCTCGCAATACACCATCGAGAAACTGCTCGATCTGGGCGCGAAGCCGGTTACCGTGTCCGATTCCGACGGCGCCATCTACGACGCCGACGGCATCGACCGCGATAAACTCGCCTTTGTCATGGAGCTGAAAAACAACCGCCGCGGCCGCATCCAGGAGTACACCGAGCAAATTCAAGAAGGCCGTATATCAGCGCCACCGATAAGAAGTCGACCACAACTGGCTGTGGAACATCAAGGCCGACTGCGCGTTCCCGAGCGCCACCCAGAATGAGATCAACGCGAAGGACGCGGCCAATCTTATCAAGAACGGCGTGAAGGTCGTCAGCGAAGGTGCGAACATGCCGAGCACCCTCGAAGCCACCAAGTTTCCTCGACGCCAAATCTCTACGGACCGGCCAAGGCCGCCAATGCCGGCGGCGTTGCCACCTCCGGACTGGAAATGTCGCAGAACAGCATGCGGATCTCCTGGACCCGCGAAGAAGTCGACGATCGTTTGCACAAGATCATGATCGCCATCCACCAGAATTGCTACGAAACGGCCGAGAAATACGGCACGCCCGGCAACTACGTGAACGGCGCCAACATCGCCGGCTTCCTGAAGGTCGCCAACTCGATGCTCGATCAGGGCCTGGTATAGTTAGCCCGGTTTTGGCAAAAGCTGTGTGCAGGAAAAAGACGCGGAAGGGAGCAATCCTTTCCGCTTTTTCATGCGCGTAATTGTTGTACGTACAATGTTCCACGTGGAACATGGCAAATATGTACGTACATCAAGGGGGCAAGGCTCCGGCGCACAAAAAGTGAAGATGCTGGGGCTCGCTCGGGTGTTTTGGTGACCTACAGTCATTATTTTGATTAGAGCTCCCGCCCACCCTTCGGTTTTTGAAGGGTGGGATTCTGCGCCCACCGCTTTGTGATCTTTTCGCTTGCCCCCGCAATCTTGACATCCACCTTTTTCCTCAACTACAGGATTCACCCGATGCTATGATTTGCTGAGACGTGGTACCGTTCCTCGCCGTCCCGAAGTCAAAACCCTTATCTGTCTTATCTTCTTTCATCTGCCCTTATTCAAGGAAAGGGAGGGGACAAAAACATGAAGCTTGTAAAATTCGCTTACTGTAGTGTAGTCGTGGTAGCGCTGGTCCTGGCAACGGGCGTTTGGAAGCCAATTGCAAAGGCCAGTGCCGCGGCCAGTGCAGTGCCGGCCTTCAAAGTCGATGCTAACTGGCCCAAACCGCTTCCCGCGCCCATCGGCGTCGATGGTGTCGCGCATACGTGGGTGCAGGGAGAAGTTGCCGGGGTCTGTATCGACGCCGACGATAACGTCTTCACCGTCAACCGCGCTTGGGAAACCGGCGTGACGATTTCCGGTGTCACTCAGGGAAACGAGTCGGGAGCAATCAACGGGAATGACGCCAGTGCCTCGGCGATACCGGCGCCGGTGATTCTTGAGTTTAATCCAGCAGGTAAGGTGGTAAACGGTTTTGGCAATGCCGCGCTTACCCAGTCAGGGACGACGTATGGCGGCAGCGTGTACATGCCCTATGGCTCCCACGGCTGCTACGTGGACTATCAGGGCAACATTTGGACGGGCGGCAATGGTGATGGCATCGTTCAAAAATACGCCCACGACGGAGGCGGCGGGGTTGCGCTGCTGCAGATCGGCACGAAGGGCGTGTGCGATGGACCTCCGACCAACAGCACAGTCGGTGGCACCGTCATATATTCAACTTGCGGCGAAGCCAACGACTTCAACAGCAGCCACACGCTGCTGAATGAACCGGCGGACATCGCCGTCGATCCTGACGACGATCCGGTCACGGCACAGCCCGGTGACATCTACATCGCCGACGGCTACGGCAATCACCGGGTCGTCGTCTTCGATTCGAGCGGCAACTACCTTCGCCAATTCGGCACCAAGTGTACTGTCAACTCCGTGTCCGGATGGCACATTCGGAGCGACAGGTGGCGGCCATCCCCACTGCGTCGTGCTCGGCAAGGACGG
Source organism: uncultured Acidobacteriaceae bacterium (assembly GCA_963794365.1). Taxonomy (GTDB): domain Bacteria; phylum Acidobacteriota; class Terriglobia; order Terriglobales; family Acidobacteriaceae; genus Acidiflorens. The sequence continues at coordinate 130,761 of CAWCDV010000018.1, read as the reverse complement.
CCTGGTGTATGCATGCGACCGCCCGAACAGCCGCATCGAGGTCTGGGACAAGATGGGCAATTTCGTTAAGTCCATCCATATCGGCAATGCGCCCAGTGCATCTGCGGGGGCCCAGGCAGCGATTCTGAAGGAAAACACACGGGCCTGTGACTTCGACTTCTGGCCCAACATTGACTATCTCGCCAGCAAGAGTCCGGCGAGCCAGAAATACATCATTGACGTAGACCTCGCCAACGACAACGTCTGGATCGTGGACAGAAAGCTAGGCAATATCATCGGCGCTCTTGGCGTCTGCGGTATCGCCCCGTGTCCCGGTCATAATGCCGGTCACTTCTCCTTCTCACACACGACCGCCTCGGACTCTCAAGGCAACGTGTACGTTGCGGACACAATCACTGGCCGGCGCATTCAGAAGTTCGTTCCGAAATGATGATGACGATGGCGATCGGCGAGATCGTCATTACTAGCATCACTACAAGAAGATGTAAGCCATTCGGCTGGAGACCGGGGATATACGACTCCCCGGTCTCCGCCTTTGGCGACTGGAGGTCTCCACGATGTTTCGCCGCAGTCTATTATTGCTGGCTTTCCTCGCTCTTTTTGCAGCGTGTTTTGTGCTCCCTGCAAAGGCTCATGATATTCCACTGCATACGGTGGTGAATGCGTTCGTCAAGATGGAGCCTCATGAGGCCCATCTCGTAATTCGCGTGCCCCTCGACCTCCTCCACGCCGCTCAATTTCCGATGAAGGGACAGGTCTATGACCTCTCGGCCACAGGGCCCGGGACCGACTTGGCGCTGCGCGGCATCGCCCAAGGCATCGACCTCCGGGAAAACGGAGTGCGGCTGGTCTCCACGAGCGCGATTGGCCGCTTAGATCTGCCTTCGAACCGCTCCTTTGAGGACTACGATCAAGCGCTCACGCATGTGGCCGAGCCCGTCGAAAAAGGCACGGCGATTTACTTCGACCAGGGATATCTCGATGCGCATTTTATTTATCCAATCAGCTCACCGAGTTCCATTTTTACGATTCAGACAACGCTCGCGCCCGACCTCAAGGATCTGGTTAAGCTTACCGTTCGCTTCCAACCGCTCGACGGCGCCTCGCGCGCGTTCATGATTACCTCCCAGAGCGGGCAGGTTCCGCTCAATCCCACATGGTTTCAGGCTTCGAAGGGCTTCGTCGTTCTCGGAGTTGAACACATCCTGAGCGGCATTGATCATTTGCTCTTTCTGCTGTGCCTGATCATTCCCTTTCGGCGGATTCGCGGCCTGATCCCCGTGATTACGGCTTTCACGCTGGGGCATTCCGTGACCCTGCTCGGATCGGCCTTCAACCTCGCGCCCAGCGGCGCCTGGTTTCCTCCTTTTGTCGAGACCGCGATCGCACTTTCCATTCTCTACATGGCGCTGGAGAACATTGTCGGCGCCAATCTCCATCATCGCTGGATCATCGCGGGACTGTTCGGACTGGTTCACGGGTTCGGGTTCTCCTACGCCCTGAAAGACCAGCTGCAATTCGCCGGCTCGCATTTGCTGGCGTCGCTGTTCTCTTTCAATGTGGGAATCGAACTCGGACAACTCGCGGTCCTCTGCGTGGCGGTTCCCGTCCTCGGGCTCGTCTTCCGCGGCGCGCTCGCGGGACGAATGGGAGTGGTCCTGCTTTCGGCGATCGTGGCCCATACTGCCTGGCATTGGATGATCGACCGCTGGAATACGCTCTGGCAGGCGCCGTGGCCGCAGCTTACCGGGCAGGGACTGATGATATTCGCGCGCTGGGTGGCTGGCTTGCTGCTGGCTGTAGGCTTGGCAACGCTTATCGCCAGATGGATCGAACGCAAGCGTCCGTCTGCCTTCGCGCCCGGCCCCTCCCAGGATGTGGTGGAGGAATTACAAAAAGTCTGACTCGGTCGATAAGGTCTTTTAAAAGGGTGGGGATCATTCCGCTTGCGGAGTCGATCAAATTGAGATGAACCCGTAGCGGATGAGAGCGAGCGAAGCAATCGCCACAATCGCCCACAGCAAGATTCCCTGTAGCAGGGGACGCGCGCCCACTTCTTTCAATGTTGATCTTGAAATCCCTGTGCCGATCAGATAAAGCGTAACCGTCAGCCCAGTCTTTCCCAGGGTGCTGAGTTTGGGATAGAGCGGGCCGAATAAGGGGAGATACGTGCTGGCGACAGCGGCCAATAAGAAAAGCAGAATGAACCAGGGCCACATGATCCGGGTCTTGCTCTTTTTCAAGACGGCCACCGCGAATGCCAGCGGAACGATCCACAGCGCTCTCGCCAGCTTGATCGTAGTCCCAATCATTAACGCCTGGGCACCGTACTTGGCGGTGGCGCCTACCACCGAACTGGTGTCGTGGATGGCGAGGGCGGACCACAATCCGAATTGAGATTGGGTGAGGTGAAGGGCGTAGCCGGCGAGCGGGAAGAGAAACAAGGCAACCGAATTGAGCACGAAGACGGTGCCGAGCGAGACGGCCATCTCCTCTTCTCCGGCGTTCAGGACGGGGCCGACGGCGGCAATCGCACTCCCACCACAGATGGCGGTGCCGGTGCTGATCAGGAGCGACGGGATGTGTTGCACCTTGAACAAGCGTCCAATCGCGAGACCGAGGAGCATGGCAAAACTTATGCTGAGCGCGGTGTAGAGGAATCCGCTCCGGCCCGCCCGCACGACCTCGTGCAGATTCATTCCAAAACCTAGGCCCAACGATGGATGCCTTCAAGAGGAATGCGGAGAGTTTCTGGGCGTCGATGTGATAGGGGTGCGGGAACGACAGGCCGTAGATCAGCCCGGCCGCCAGCGCCAAGGGAGTCGAAATGAGGCCACTGGCAGCTACGACCAGGCCGACGAAGAAGATGTTCTTGGTGTTCAGCAAGAATCTAGTGTCGCCGCAGCGATGCCTGCCTGTCCAATCGTGCATCGATTAAAGGGGCAGGATTGAAGGGGTCAGATGGAAGGGTGTGGAATCATCCTGGACACTCCGCTGGGCCCGTTGATCACAGCCCGCAAGCGCTCGCTTGCGCTACAATCCGCTCATACTCTGAATTACGAGTTGCGTGGAGGCATTTATGGATCTCGGGTTTCCGGTGATCACCGTTGCCATCGTCATCGTCATCATTTACCTGCTGAGTTCCATCAAGATCCTGGCCGAATATGAGCGCGGCGTCATCTTCCGGCTGGGACGCCTGCTGGGCACGGCCAAGGGGCCGGGCGTAATTCTGGTCTTTGCCCCGATCGACCGCATGGTGCGCATTTCGCTGCGGCAGGAAGCGCTTGAAGTTCCGCCGCAGGACATCATCACCCGCGACAACGTCACGTTGAAAGTCAACGCGGTCATTTTCCTGCGCGTGATCGATCCCAATAAGGCGGTGGTGGAAGTCTCCAATTACGTCTACCAGACTTCGCAGTTTGCGCAGACTACTTTGCGCTCGGTGCTGGGCGAACAGGAGCTCGACGAATTGCTGGCGCACCGCGACAAGATTAACCTGCGGCTGCAGAGCATCCTCGATACGCACACCTCGCCTTGGGGCGTGAAGGTCACCAACGTGGAAGTCAAGCAGGTGGACATGCCCGAGTCGATGTTGCGGGCGATGGCCAAGCAGGCGGAGGCGGAGCGCGAAAAGCGCTCGAAGATCATCCACGCCGAGGGCGAGTTCTCGGCCGCGCAGCGCCTGGTGGATGCGGCGCACTTGCTGTCTACCGAGCCGGCCAGCATCCAATTGCGGTATTTGCAAACGCTTACTGAAATCGGCGTCGAGAAAAACACGACCGTCGTGTTCCCCGTGCCAATCGATTTCTTCTCCGGTTTGCAGAACTTGCTGGCAAGCCCGAAAACACCGGCCGCCCCGCCGGCAAAAGGCTAGAGGTTGCGGTACTCGACTCCGCCCCTAAAGGGGCGTCTGAATTGAAAGAATTTGCGGTATCGCTAAAGCGATACCCTGATGCGAAACGAGAATACGAAACTAGAGTTTTTCAGCAGACTGCTGGAGGTCAACACTACTTCCCATGCCCACGGCGCAGCAGGATACGGAGATCACCCTTGGCACCGGCCGGATGCTGGCGCTTTTTTTCGCCTTTGTCCTGGTCTGCGCGGTTTTCTTTGCCATCGGCTTTTCGCTCGGCAGAAGAACCGCCAGCGCAGGCGTGGGCCGCTGGCCCGGCGCTGCCACTGGAGCTTCAGCGGCCAGCGTTCGGCCTTCGGCCGCAAAAAACGACGCTCCCCAGAAGACGCCGCAGTCTGGCGACTTTAGCTTTTACAAGGCGGTAGGCGAGAAGAATGCGGACGCCGCGCTCGCGCCTCCGGAGGCGAAGGCGCAAGCAGCCGACGCAACCGCAGAGACCGCAACCGCGCCGGCGCCGCCAAAGGCCGCCACAGATGCCGCGGGCGCTGCGCCCGCATCATCAACGAGCGCATCATCAACGGCCGGCAGTTATTACGTGCAGGTCGCCGCGGTTACGCGGAAGGAAGACGCCGAAGCGCTCGTCGAAGCTCTGAAGAAGAAGCAGTATCCAGCCTTCGCTAACAATGCTTCCGCCGACAAGTACTATCGCGTTCAGGTCGGACCCTACGCCGACTTGAAGGACGCCGAGGCCATGCGCGCGCGGCTCATCGGCGATGGGTACAATCCGATTGTGAAAAAATAGAGGGGATTTTGTAATTTCGTAATCTGATAATTTGGTAATTTGAAATCATGATCAGTGGGTTTCAAATTACCAAATTACAAATTACACAATTACCAAATGCCCTCCGCCGCTCCCACTCTTGATCGCTTCCTGCACGCCATCGCCGATCCCACTCGCCGCCGGATTCTGCTGGCGCTCAAGGAAAAGGGCGGATGCTCCCTCGACAAGGAAACGGGGCTATGCGCGGGCGATATCGAGCAGCGGGTGAAGCTGGCGCAGCCTACCGTTTCGCATCACATGCGCATCCTCGAAAAGGCCGGCCTGGTGGAAGCCAAGAGAGAGGGACACTGGCGCTGGTACCGGCGCAACGAGAAATTGATTGCAGAAATGACGCGGGGCTTGAAGGGAAAACTTTAGAGAAGCAGCTCTCAGCTATCAGCTGTCAGTGAATGCACAAAGCTGAGAGCTGAGGGCTATATGCGGCTACGTTCCTGCGCTTGCCGCGGAGGCTTTTTCTTCGTTCTTCGTCTTTCGTCTTCATCGCAGGTTTCCCTTCCCTCTGGCATCAGGCCCCGCACCTGTGAGATCAGGTCCGCCACTTCAAACGGCTTAGCCAGCGACGGCACGCCTTGTCTCCTGTAGGAAACTTCGAGTCTGCTGGTCGGTCACAGTGGAAAACGTCAGCAGCAGTCCTTTCTCCAGGCCGGGGCAGTTCTTGCGCGATCCACTCGTACATTTCCTGTGCGCTGCATTCGCCCGGCATCCGGCCATTCATCACGATGACGTCAAAGGAGCCATGGCGGAGTCGCTCCTGCGTGTCCTCCACGCTCATGGATGTAGTGACTTCGGCTCCTGCGCCGACCAAGACGTCTCGTTCAAATTCCAGCACCGCTTCTTCGTCTTCGACCAGAAGCACGCGCCCTGCCAGCGGCGACTCTCGCCGCGCGGGCGCCGGCGCTTCCGGCAACGCCGGTTTTTCGCTCGCCAGCAAACGGACGGCAATGGTCGCTCCGCCCTCTTCCCGGTTGCGCGCCACGATTTCCCCGCCATGCTCCTTGACGATCCCGTAGCAGATGCTCAACCCGAGGCCGGTTCCCTTGCCCACCGACTTGGTGGTGTAGAAAGGATCGAAAATCCGGCTGGGGTCCTTGATTCCCGGACCGCTGTCGTCGAACTCCACGCACACGAAGGCGTCCTTCTTGAAGACGCGCACTTTCAACACGCCGCCGAGCCGCTGCCCTCGGCGCTGCCCTCTACCATGGCATCGAGCGCGTTGTTGATAATGTTCAGGAAGACCTGCTCCAACTGATGCGGATCGGCCACCACCGAGGGCAAGTCCCCGGGAATTTCGCGTTCCAGCGAGACGTTGTTAACCTTCAAATCGTATTCGCGCAGCGTGAGTGACTCTTCCAGCACCTTGCGCAAGTCCACTTGCTCCTTCTGCGGCTTGCGCTGGCGCGCAAAAGAAAGCAGATTCTGCACCACCCGGTGCGTGCGCTGGGCCTGCTTGAACAGCTTGCGCACATAGTCGGATGAAGGGTGAACCAGACCCTCCCCTTCCAGCAGTTGCGCGTAACCGAGGATCGCGGTCAGCGGATTGTTCAACTCGTGCGCCACCCCGGAAATCAGTTGGCCGACGGCCGACATCTTTTCGCTTTGCAGCAATTGTTCCTGCGCGCGCCGCAAGTCTTCGTACGCTCGGCAAGTCTCCTCGTAGAGTTGCACCTTTTCGATGGTAGTCGCCAGTTGCCGGCTGATGGCGACCAGCAGATTCTCATCGTTCGTCGAATAGTGCCGGTCTTCCTTGCTGGCAATGCCCATGATGCCGAGGGGTTTCTCCTTGCTCCAGAGCACAACCCAGATCCAGTAGGGCAGACGGTCTGCGCAAACAAACTCCACTACCGCCGGGGGCAGGTGCGGAAGGAAATCCTGCGTCACCACTTCCGTTCGCGAGCGCATCACCAGATCGCCCAGACCTTCGGGAAAGACGACTTCGGCCATGCGCATGCGCGCCTCACTGCGCGGGCCCCAACCTGCGCGCCGCCGGTAGGCCCCATCCGCTTCCACGGCCAGATAAACCGAGCCGGTCTCCGCCCCAAACAGCGAGATCACCTGACGCAGCGTCAGGTTCAAGATTTCATCCAGATCGAACGACTGGGTCGCGATAACGGCCATGGCGTTGAGCGCGTTCAACTCGCGATTGCGCCGCCGCATCTCGTCTTCCGAGCGTTTCCTCTCCGTGATGTCGAGAACGAAGCCCTGATAGCGCTCAATGTTCCCGTCCGGATCGCGCATGGCAAAGCAGCTCTGCGCCACCGTCAGCAGCGTGCCATCTTTGCGCCGCACCGTAATTTCAAAGTTGCGCACGTAGTTGTGCGCCTCGATTTCCTTGCGAAAAGCCTCTCGCTCCTCCGCCACCGGTTGCAGCACGCTCCGCATGTCGAGCGCCATCAACTCGTCCCGGCTGCCGTAACCGAGCATGGTGACAAAGGCGTCGTTGCAGTCGAGCAAATCGCCCTCCGGCGTCGCTACGAACACGCCTTCCTGCGCCTGCTCAAACAACATGCGGTACTTTTCTTCCGCCGCCTGCCGCGCGGTCGTATCGTGCACCACATGGATGGTGCCCTTCTGCTGGCCTCCCTGCTCGGCATACGATGAGGTCGATATCACCGACTGCCCGCCGAAACACGGATCCATATCTTCCGTCAGTCCCGAGCCGCGTTCGCAATAGGGGCATCCGCTCCAGGGGTGCTTTTGCGGAAGAACCTCCTGGCACAGATTGCCCAATACATCGGCGGGCGCTTTTTCCAGGCGCTGCAGCAAGGCCTGATTTGTCTTGAGGATTCGGAAGTCTGCGTCGTGCGCCAGAATCAGATCCTGGATGGAATCGAAGGTATTCATCCACTGCCGTTGTGAGCGCAACACCTGCTCCAGCAGCCGCAGATTCTCCACCGCGATCCCCAGCTTCTGGGCCGCTGTTTCCAGAAACTCCAGTTCTTCCGCGGGTGTGGTGCCGGCGGCCGGAGCAGCCGAGCGACAGCATCCCAATGACAGACTTCTTGCCCAGCACCGGCAGCAGTAGCACGTGATGAATGGCGTACTTCCTCAGTTGTTCCCGCTCCGGCTCCGACATCTCCGAGAGCTTGCATCACGGCCGCCCGGTTTTCCCGGAGTACGCGAGCCTGCGATTTCAGCCGTGCCAGTTTGCGCCGTCCCCGTTTGCCCCAGGGCTCGCAGAAATTCCGGCGACAGGCCGACGTGCTGGGTTGGCACCAGATGGTCGCTTTCCATCAACTGGAACCACGCTGCCTTCGCCCCCACAACGGCTTTCAATTTCTCCAGCGCAGTCTGCATCATCGGGGCGTGATTCTGGCTGCGCGCAATGGTGACCGTCAATTCGTTCAGGACCGCCAGCCGGCGCGTAGCGCAGCCGCGAGTCATCCAGCACCACCAGCAAGATGCTCGAACCGAACAGCACTTCCGCCAGCAGGTAACCTTCACTCGGAATATGACTGGTAAACGGAGGCCAGTACAGATTCAACGTCAGCAGCCCGGCGCCGAACAGGAAAGGGCCCAGCCCAATGCGCCCGAAGCGGTAACGCACCAGTTGGATGGCTGCCCCGGCCGCAATCAGTCGGCAGGCTACATCCAACCCCAGCCCGAGGGTCTTCGAATCGAGAAAATACAGCGAATCCAGCGCATCCGGAAAATACAGCGGCCGCATCGCGGCGCAGACCAGCAACACCCACGAGACCGCCACCACCGCGGTCAGCGCTCGCCGCGCCTGCGCCGATATCAGAGCCGCAGCCGCAAATAACCCCATCGCCAGCACAAAGTCGGCCTGCGCGAATGCCGCTATCGACTTGGGTGCGGCGTGCAACTCGCCCAAGCCAGTTGCCCACAGGATATGCCCCATAGGCGACCCAAGCCGCTGCCCACGCCAGCAGACATCGGTCCCGAAAAAGCGCGGAAGAAAAGCAGACTGACCGCCACCATGGATCAGGGCGGCCGTTTCCCGTGCCGTCAACCTCGTGCCGTCAACCAGGGGACGGTCAACATGCCAACGGAATTCGCAAATAGTCTGGCAGGATCCATAGATAAAGCGCACGAAAGATAAACGCACGAACACCTACGCTTTCTAAATATCATGCTCCGATGGGCCCATCGCCGCACGGATTTCCGTCTTCAGTTGGTTACTTTCGGAATGTGAAATCGTGGCCTAAAATAAGCGATACATTCACTCATCGCCATGCCTAATGACCGTATTCTCGTCGTAGACGACGAGGAGACAATCCGCGAGATTGTCTCCTCCATGCTCGGCGGAGCCCATTTTCAGACGCGCCAGGCCGCCAGTGGCATCGAAGCGCTCTCGCGATTCTGGAATCGGGTGGCGACTTCGATCTCGTGCTCTCCGACCTGATGATGGCGGAGATGGATGGGATTGCCCTTCTGGAGCGTGCCAAGGAACGTTACCCTGACATGCCGATCGTCATGGTCACTGCGGTGCACGACATTCAGGTCGCTCTGCAGGCGCTGCGCAATGGGGCGTACGATTACCTGCTCAAGCCTTTCGAGCGGGAGCAACTGCTGGCCACGGTCCGCCGCGCGCTTGAGAATCGCCGCCTCAAGCGCGAAAACGATGCCTATCGCACCAACCTCGAGGCGCTGGTTGCCGCCCGTACCCAGCAATGGAAAACGGCGCTTTCCAACCTGGAAAAGATCCTATGACATGACGCTCGAAGCCCTGCGCGATGCGCTTGACCTTAAGGACGCCGAGACCGAATTCCACTCCCGACGCGTAACCGCATACACCATGGCCATTGCGCGCGAAATGGGACTGCAGAAAGAAGACATCGACGTGATCGCCCGCGGAGCCTTCCTGCACGACATCGGCAAAATGGCTATTCCCGATGCCATCCTGCACAAGCCCGGCAAGCTCACCGAAGACGAAATGGACATCATGAAAGAGCACTGCTACCTGCGGCTACAAGATCCTCTCCCAAATCCCCTATCTCGCCGAGGCTGCCGAAATCGTTTACGCCCACCAGGAGCACTATGACGGGACCGGGTATCCCCGTGGACTGAAGGGCGATGGGATCCCGCTGGGCGCCCGCATTTTCGCGATTGCCGATACGCTGGATGCTATGAGAACCAAGCGTCCATTACCGCGATGCCCAATCCATTGAGGCGGTTCGCAAGGAAATCGACGCTCTGGTCCGGTCGCCAGTTCGATCCCCAGATCGTCAAGGTATTTCTGCAAATGCCCGATAATATCTGGGAAGATCTGCGGAAGGACATCCATGAGCAGAACCCGTCTTTCCCGAAGATCATAACCACGGAACCGCGGACTGACCGACTGGCTGAGGCCGCACGTGAGCATCCGTCCTGACCGGTTTTTTCTGCCAAGCGGCGGGCATCGTTTTACCCTCGATCACCTCATCCAACTAAACAGTGAAGTCAATCCAAACGGCCCCCATCACGGTTCTCGCCGTTCTGGGGTGAATTAACCGGTGGCCCGCCAGAATGTGCCTGTTTCGCATCTGGCGGGCAAACCGGGTTTTATTTGTGCGGCAGGTGTTTCAGGAAAATGTGCGGCAGGAAATTTACGAGGTCATCGTGAACCAACTCTCATCGTGGGTTGGAATGCTCTTTTTGACGGCTGCAATGTCACTTCCGGCCCAGGCAATGGATCCGGCCGTCGCGCCCATGGCACGGTCGAACGCTGTCCCGGAAGGCACGACCTTCCTCGTCCGGCTGCAGGACAAACTCGACACCGCCGAACTGCATCGGGGCGAACATTTCAAAGTTAAGCTGGACGAAGATCTCATTTCCGCCAACGGCAACATGATTCCCCGGGGCAAGAAGATCAAGGGTCATGTCAGTTCGGTGGAACACGGCAGGCACGCGCGCCTGTTGCTCTGCTTTGACGAAATCGAAACCAAACACGGATGGATCGCGCTGATCGCGACCGTAATCGGAGTGCCCGGCGAGCACGGTATCAAAGCGCCCAACTCCGAAGGTGAAATCGAACGCAAGGGACCGAGTGCGAAGCAGGCGACCGAAGACGCGACCGCCGGCGCAGCTGCAGGAAGCACCGACTCCGAAGGAGAAGCAGGTGCTGGAGCCAAGGCTAGCCAGCGTGCTAATCGCCTTCGGCTCGAAAAAGGAGCTACCCTCGAGGTGCGCCTGGATCGCGCGCTGCAGATTCCTTCTCACTGATAGAAGATTGCAGTGGAGAGCCGGGCGTCCCACCCGGCTGGACCCTTCGACTGCGCTCAGGGAAGGCTCGCGAGACGCCCGTCCCTCCACCGTATGACTCATCACGCGGTCACGACACTAGAACCAGTCTCATAAACATTCTGAGGGCTGGAAATGGTGGATTCTGAAGGTGGCCTGTGGGACTCCACATGCACGATGTCGGGACGTTGGGAGTTGATCGGCTATCGCTGTGAGGATTGCGATGAAGCCTTTGCTTTTTGCTCTCTGTGTTGTGTTTGCGTTTGGCGGTCTGAGCGCGCAGAAGCCTGTCTGGCAGCCATCGCCGGGACATACGCAAGTGCCGATATGGCCGGGGAGCAGCGCCTGATCCGCAGCCTGTCGCGGGGCCGGAGTACGCTGAGACGTCGGGGAAGGACCGTTTGATGCCGGCAGGCCGGTGGTGGGGGTGAGCAACGTCACGCGGCCTACGATGACGGTCTATTCGCCAAAGGAAAGAATACGGGCGCCGCGGTCGTCGTATTTCCCTGGCGGGGGCTATCAGATTCTGGCCATCGATCTTGAAGGCACGGAGGTCTGCGACTGGCTCACGCCGAAGGGAATCACGTGTGTGCTGCTGAAATACCGCGTGACGGATGTGGGGCCGTATCCGAAATCGGGGCCGTATCCGGAATCGCCGATGGCGTTGGAAGATGCGCAGAGGACGGTGGGGCTGGTGCGCTTTCACGCAGCGGAGTGGCACATCGATCCGCACAAGATTGGCGTGCTTGGGTTTTCGGCAGGCGGGCATCTGGTGGCAGCGATCAGCACGCATTTTGAGAAGCGTTTGTATCCGGCTGTCGATGCCGCCGACAAAGAAAGCTGCCGCCCCGATTTTGCGGTGGCTGTTTATCCGGGCCATCTGTCGCTTTCCGCGGCGGAGTGGGATGCAAAGCAAGGCACCAAGAAGTTTGTGATTCATTATCCGGCGACTGCCGATAAAGATTTGGCGTTGAATCCCGATATCCCTGTCACCAGCCAGACGCCGCCTACGTTTTTGCTGCAGGCAGAGGATGACCACGTGGACAATGTAAACGACTCGCTGGCTTACTACATTGCGCTGAAGAAGGCTGGGGTTCCCGTGGAGATGCATTTGTATGCGCAGGGCGGGCATGCATTTGGGCTGCGGCGCACGAAGTTCCCGATAACGGGATGGCCTCAGTTGGTGGAGACGTGGCTGGGGACGATCGGGATGATTTCGGAGTAGGTGCTCTGGGATCGCATACGACGAAGCGGGCCTGGAAGCAGTTTCGTCGTTGCACACACTAGTCGTTGCGAACAATGACCTCGCGCCTTGCCGAAACCCGGCTCGCATCCACCGTCACTTCTCGCTGGATCTCCATTTCAATCGACGCCCCCGGCTCCAGCCTTATGTCGGCACCCCGCGAGAGCATTCCGACCGCCAGCCCTGCCACTCCTCCAGCTCCCGCTCCGATTCCGGCTCCTTTGCCTCCGGCGGTTACAGCACCGATCACGGCTCCCGTGGTTGCCCCGCCCGCCGCTTCCTTGGCCTTTTTCCCGGCGTCGCTATCCTGGCGAATCGTCCCTTCCGAATCTTTCATCGACGTCTTCTCCGCCCCAGGCGTATTTTCCACCGAGCCGCCCAGCATCACCGTATAGCCGTTGGGATAAATCATCGAGGTGAAGTGGATCAGCACTTCGGCGCGCCCCTTTACGTGACCGCCGCGCTGCGCGCGCTCGATCCTTCCCTGGATGTAGGTCCCCGCCGGAATCACGACCCGGTCATTGACCACATACGGAAAGGCAGTCTCCGCGTATACCGGGTCTCCGTCTTTAGCTGTCTTTGTCGAAATTGCCTGCTTCAGCGATAGTGGAATCCTCGTTCCCGCGGGAATGGTCAGCGTCGGCTTCTCAGACTCCACCGCAGGCGCAGCCGGATTCGGGGCCGGCGATGTCTGCGCTGCCGCGATCGTTATCCCTATCCCTATCCCTGCCAGCAGCAAAACCCAAATAGAAGCAGCACGAATCCTCATCGAACACCTACCTCTTCAGGATAATTTCGCGATACGCTTGCAAACTCAGATGCGCCCACCGGAGTGCCGGTTAGCTGCATGGCCAATCTGCGCACCCCGAGTCATCGAGTCATTGTAGCTGAGGAGTCCGAGCACGAATCATGAGCTGCGAACAAAGCATGAGTTAGCGAAGCATGGGCGGCAAATCGCATGTTGGCACGTGCGCTGAAAGTTATGCGCCCGCTACTTGTACAGCAAATACTTTTCCCGCAGCCGCACAAATCCCTCCAGCCGCTCCTGCCAGTCCTCGGCAATCCGTCTTGGATCCTCTCCCGCCGCGATCGCCTCGAACACCGCCTGATTCACCAGCAGATCCGCCATCCGCTCCATCTTGAAGTCGTTCGGATACAGCTTATGCAGCGCCGAGGCCAGCTCAATCCCCAATTCCGGCGAGTCCAGCGTATTCCGATCCAGAATAATCAGGTTCACGCCTTCGCATCGTTCCCCCGCATTACCCCAAGTTACTCGATGACGGAGTGAAAACAATCGGCACGAACCGCACACTCTGAATCCCGCGGCCGTTCAAGTAAGCCGCCAATTCCCTGCTCTTGATCCAGGGGGCGCCCACGCACTTCGAACGGCGTATCCGTCCCGCGACCAACCGAGACATTCGTCCCTTCAATCAGCGCCACCCCCGGATAAAGCGCCGCCTCTGTCAAATTCCGCAAATTGGGCGAAGGATTCACCCAGGCGAGGCCAGTCGAATCGAACCAGTCGCCCGGCTGCCAACCTTCGATCGCAACCACCGCGAGCCGCGCCCCGATGTGCCGCTCGGCATTAAACATTTTCCCGAGCTCACCCAAAGTCATCCCGTGGCGCACCGGCTCGGGAAAGTAGTTCGTGAAACCTTCCCGCCCGGCATTGAAACTTGGAATCGGAAACCGGCCCTTGCACAAACGACCCCGTAATCGGATTCGGCCGATCCAGAATAACTACTTCAATTCCCGCCTTCGCGGCCGCTTCCAGAAAATATCCCATCGTAGTTTCGTAGGTGTAAAAGCGCGCGCCCGCATCCGCCAGATCGATCACCACCGCATCCAGCCGCTTCAACACGTCCATCGGCGGACGCCGCGCCGCATCGCTCGCCCCATACACGCTATACACCGCAACTCCGGTCGCCGCATCCTTCGCGTTCTTGATGTCCGTCGTATCCAGCGTCCCCGTCACTCCATGTTCCGGACTGAAAATCGCGTCCAGTGAAATCCCCGGCACGTTCGCCAGTACGTCAATCGTCCGGCGCCCTTCCGAGTCCACGCCGGTCTGATTCGTCAGCAGTCCAATGCTTCGCGGAGCCCCGCCCCTGGCCGGATGCAGCGCCGCGAACTTCGTCTCCTCGAGCACGTCAATTCCCGTCTTCACGGTTCCGTTCCGCACCGCCAACTTGCGCGCCGCGCTCTGCATTTCGTTGTAGCCGGTGATGCGTTGCCACCCGCATCTTCTCGGCTTCGGCCGGATCGAGCGCCAGCGCCGCCGCCACCGCCGTCGCGACCTTGGTTCTAAGAGACACCGCGCTTCCCTTCTCCTTCGGCGGCACGCACATTCATGTGCACGGCATTGGTCAGCAGCACGATGTAAGTCTTCGTCGCGGGATCAATCCACAGCGAAGTCCCCGTGAATCCCGTATGTCCGTAACCGCCGACCGGCAACAGTTCTCCGCGGTTGGTAGAAAAAGGAGAATCAATGTCCCACCCAAATCCCTGCACCGCCGTGCCATTTACTGGCTGCTGTGGCGCAGTCATCTTCGCAATCGTCGCCGAAGTCAGCACGCCTCGCCCGCCATCCAGCAAAGCCTGCGCAAAAAGCGCCAGATCGTCGGCGGTGGAAAATACTCCCGCATGGCCCGCCACGCCGCCCATCCGGCGAGCCGTAGGATCATGCACCACGCCGCGCAGCAGGTGATGGTTCTCGTCCTCTTCGGTGGGAGCAACGCGTGTTAAAGCACCCGGCTCCCACGAATGCGGAGGAACGAACCGGGTCTCCTTCATGCCGAGCGGCGCAAAAATATGTTTCGCCGCATACTCATCGAGCGACTCGCCCGAGAGCCGCTCCACCAGCGCTCCCAACACTACGAAGTTGATATCGCTATAAACAAACGCCGCGCCCGGAGCCCGCTCCGGAGCCACCTCAAACGCCATCCGATACGCCGTCTCCTTCCCTTCCCACTTCTTCGCCAAATCCAGGTCCGGAGCGAGCCCCGAGTAATGCACCAGCAACTGCCGGACCGTAATATCCTGCTTCCCATTCTGCCCAAATTCGGGAAGGTACTTCGCGACCGGATCGTTCATGCGAAACTTTCCCTGCTCCCAAAGCTGCATGATCGCCGTCGCGGTTACGACAACCTTGGTCAGCGACGCGCAATCGAACACCGTATCGAGCGTCATCGCCTCCCGCCGAGGTTCAATCGCGCGGCTGCCATAAGCCTTGCGATACACCACCCGTCCGTCGTGCCCGACGATGAGGACAGCACCCGGAATCTGCCGTTGGGCGATGGCGTCGTTGACGATGGGGTCGAGAACGGCGAGACGGGAATCAAGCGAAGTCTGGGAGAATGCGGACGGCAGAAAACAGGAGAGCGGCTTTGACACGAGAGCGGAGAACAGCAGATTTTTCGGTAAGTGTTTCACGTCTGCTGTGACTCTACATGACCCCGGAGATGCGGCTCAAGGCTGAACGGTACCAACGATGCTCTCAAAGTAACTCCCCGATTGCCTCTGCTCGCCGCCTTTGCTATAACCCCATCAGTTCACAAAATGCCCTTGAACCTGACGCTGCCGAATCGAGAATCCGGCTTTTCCTTCCTGGTGCGCAATTTCTCCGCGCAGGATGACCAGTTTCCGCAGCGCCTTCAGCATCCTGGAAAAGGCCATCGCCGCCCGCGCCTTCCCCGCTTGCTCGCTGGCGATCACTTTCCGCGGAGAACTCGTCGCCCACAAAGCCCTCGGCCGTTTCACCTACGATCCAGCTTCGCCCGAGGTTACAACCGCGAGCCTCTTCGATCTCGCTTCGCTCACGAAGGTCGTCGCCACGACCGCCATGGCCATGATTCTCTACGAGCGCGGCCTGCTTGATCTCGAAGCCCCGGTCACGGCAATTGTTCCCGAATTCGCTAATAACGACTCCCGCCGCCGCGAAGTCACGCTGCGCATGCTGCTCGCACACAGCTCCGGCCTGCCCGCCTACGAAAAACTTTTTCTTCGCGCCAAGACTCGTGAAGACCTTCTGCAAGCCGCCTTCACCACTCCGCTGGCCGCCGCTCCCGGGGCGCGCGCCGAATATAGCGACATCGGCTTCATCATTCTCGGCGTCGTCCTCGAACGCCTCGCCGACGAACCCCTCGACGCGTTCTGCCAGCGCGAAATCTTCGGTCCGCTCGGCATGGCTAACACGACTTTCAATCCTACGCGCGCCTTGAAGGACTCTATCCCGCCAACCGCCGACGATCGCACCTTCCGCCACCGCATCATTCAAGGCGAGGTGCAGGACGAAAACGCGAGCGTCCTCGGCGGCATTGCCGGACACGCCGGCCTGTTCTCCACCGCCGAAGATCTAGCCATCTTCGCCCACGCCATGCTCAACGGCGGATACCCCATCCTCCGCTCCACAACCGTCGAACTCTTTTCGCGCCGGGAATCCGCCCCCGAAGGCACTTCCCGAGCGCTTGGCTGGGACACGCCCTCGCTTCCCTCGCAATCCGGAAAATACTTCTCGCCCCGTTCCTTCGGACATCTCGGTTACACCGGCACATCCCTGTGGATCGACGCGGAGCGCCAACTTTCGATAACTTTGCTCACCAATCGCACCTGGCCCGACTGCCAGAACGAGGCCATCAAACAGGTACGCCCGGCGTTTTGCGACGCGGTGATTGAAGACTTGGGAGCCTTGTGAAACTCCAACCGCCGCCCCCAGCGCCTGAAGGCGCATTTGTAGCGCGGCTTACGGCACGCCTGAAGGCGTGCCCTGATACGAAACGCACTTAACCAGGAACTGTTGGGGATGCAAACTTGGAAGGAAAGACGTTGACGCGCAAAGCAAAGACCGCGGAACTCCGCCGCCTCGGGACCGAGAAAACAAACTTCGCCTCCGCCGATCTCGATCGTAAATCGGCGCTCGAAATCGCCCGCATCATCAACCGTGAAGATGCCAAGGTCGCTCGTGCCGTGAAGGGGGCTCTCCGGCAAATCGCGCAAGCGATCGATCTGATCGCCGCGGCGCTCTCCCAACGCGGGCGCCTCATCTACGTCGGCACCGGCACCAGCGGACGCATCGCCGCCCTCGACGCCGTCGAATGCCCGCCCACCTTTGACGTCAGCCCGCGCATGGTGCAATTCATCATCGCCGGCGGCCCAAAAGCGCTGGGCGCGGCCGTAGAAGCCGACGAAGACTCGCGCGCGCGCGGCCGCAAAGCCATCGCGAAGAAGAAGCCCACAAGCAAGGATGTCGTCGTAGGCATCGCTGCCAGCGGACGCACTCCCTTCACCATCGCCGCCATCGAATATGCGCGCGCGCGCGGCGCGAAAACCGTGGCCGTCGTCTGCAACCCGAAATCGCCGCTCGGCAAAGCCGCGCACGTGGCCATCGTGGCGGACGTCGGCGCGGAAGTTGTCGCGGGCTCTACCCGCATGAAAGCCGGCACCGCGCAGAAGATGATCCTGAACATGCTCACAACCGGGGCCATGACCCGTCTCGGCTACGTCTACGGCAATCTGATGGTCAACGTCCACCCGAAGAATGAGAAGTTAGTCGAACGCGGAGTGGGCATCCTGGAAAAAGCCGCCGGACTCGACCCCCGGGCAGCGCGTAAACTCCTCGCCGCCGCAGGAGGTCGCGTCCCCGTAGCCCTGGTGATGGCCAAGGCTGGGGTCAGGCGGGCTCAGGCTGTAGCTGCCCTGAGAGAATCCCAAGGGCAAGTGCGCAAAGCGATAGCGCTGGCAAAGCCCATGTAGCCGAGCGGCGCTTTCCCTGTGCCGTCTGTGCCCCCTGTGGTTAGCTTTTCGTCGTTACAAACGAAACTCGGCTCGACATTTCTAGCCGCCGCCATCCTGAAATCATAGTTAGAATGAGAGCGGCGCTCCAGATTTCTCAGGAGCAACTCAAGCTATGGATAAGCTCGTAATCCGCGGCGGCAACCCTCTGCTCGGCACTGTCCGAATCAGTGGCGCGAAGAACGCCGCACTCCCTTGCATGGCGGCAGCCTTGCTCACCGACGAACCGGTGATTCTCGAAAACATCCCGCAGGTGCGCGACATCGAGACCACGCGCAAGCTGCTCGCGGCCATGGGCGCCGAAGTCGAACTCGGCTACGGACGCGCCCATCACCGCACCACGATTTGCGCGCGCACGCTCAACGCTCCCGAAGCGTCGTATGAACTGGTCAAAACCATGCGGGCCTCCACGCTCGTCCTGGGACCGCTCATTGCCCGGTGTGGCCGCGCCCACGTCTCGCTGCCTGGAGGATGCGCCATCGGCGCCCGCCCCATCGATCTGCATATCAAAGGTCTGGAGCGGCTCGGCGCGAAGATCACGCAAGAGCACGGCTACGTCGAGGCCGTCGTTGATCCGCTGAAAGGCGACCGCCTCCGTGGCGCTGAAATTGTCTTCGACAAGATTACCGTCACCGGCACCGAGGACCTGCTTATGGCCGCCACGCTTGCCGATGGCGAGACCATCATGCAGAACTGCGCCCGTGAGCCGGAAGTCGCCGACCTCGCCGCGCTGCTCAACGCCATGGGCGCCAAAATCCAAGGCGCCGGCACGTCCACGATCCGCGTAAAGGGAGTCGCCAAGCTCCACGGCGCCAGGCACCGCATCATCCCCGACCGCATCGAAGCCGGAACCTTCATCATCGCCGGAGCCCTCACCGGCGGGGACCTCAACGTCGCCGCATGCGATCCCGCGCACCTCACCGCCATTCTGCAGAAGCTCGCGGAGACCGGCGTGAAAACTGCGGTGAAAGCCGACTCCGTTCGCGTCATGGGCGATCAGCCGCACCAAGCCGCCGACCTGAACACCGAAGAATATCCCGGCTTCCCCACCGACATGCAGGCGCAATACATGGCGCTCGCCACGCAGGCCGCAGGCACGTCGATCATCACGGAAAATATTTTCGAGAACCGCTTCATGCACGCGCAGGAACTGGTCCGCATGGGCGCCAACATCAAGATCGAAGGCCGCCGCGCCATCGTCCGCGGCGGAACTCCGCTCAGCGCCGCCGCCGTCCTCGCCTCGGACCTGCGCGCCTCCGCCTCGCTCGTGCTCGCCGCCCTGGTTGCGGATGGCGAGACCATCATCGACCGCGTCTATCACCTGGACCGCGGCTACGAGAACATCGAGGAAAAACTGAAAGCCGTGGGCGCGGAGATCCGCCGCGTCGGAGACATCTTCCCCAAACGCGCCGCAGCCCCCGCCCAATCGTGACGGGTAACGATAGTTACCTGTGCGCCCCAAGCCCAAAAACATTTACTGGGCATCGGTTCTACCAATCCGTGTACTAGGATGGTGCGGCATTTCACCGTTACTGGCGCGAGACGTCCGCGGTTGGCACAATCTCTGGCTCGTGTCCGTAAGCCTTCTTGTAATCGCTTCTGAGCGCCGTAAGGGTGAGCGCAAGTGAGTCCAGGTAATATCTCCGAACTGGCTCGTCCCGAAGTGGATCGTGCAGGAGCAGGTCTTGTGCGGTGTAACATTCCTTCAGCGCTAAATCCAGTCGGGTAGGCGCCAGCAAGACGCACAAGTTACCGTGCGCTAGTGCGCTCGCCGGCGCTAGTTCGACCGCTCTCTTAGCGTGCTCCAGGGCGGCGGAGAGCTGTCCGTCGGAAGACGCGTGCATCGCCAGATTCCTTTCACCCGTGGCGGCATCCAAGCTGGTGTCGAAATCGCCCTCGTAAACCAGCAACGCGCTGCCGCCGATGTGGTCTTTGGGTGTAGCGTTCTTAAACGCTGCCGCCAACTCTCCCTCCGCCAGTCGCACGTCTGTAAGTAGAGTGCTGCTGACGATAATGGTACCGTGCACGTGAGGGGGTATCTCGTGAGGTAAGTAGTTGCCGAAGGTTCGGCAGGGCACGTTGTAGAATCCTGGGTCCCACTGCCAGCCCGTGATGAACCAACAGTTTTCGGTTGGATGCCGATCGAGATAATCTTTCGCCTGCGAATACGCCTGTCCCCAGTCGAGCCAAGGCTCGTACTTATACGCCCGCGCCGGTCCGCCCCACAAGTCATTGGCATAGGACAGATAATTGGGATAGGCATGCAGTGACGATGCCGCGTGCAGCACAAGGAGGCACGGCAGCGCGTAGCTCACCCAGCGCACACGCCTAGCTAACTCCACGCAGCCGTCCGCCACCGCGATCAGCAGAAACGGAAACATCGGCAAAAGATAGCGGACGCCGACGTTAATGCTCGCGTGGAGGCACACCGCCAGATAAATTGCCGCCGGAACCAGCAGGAACAGACGCTTGCGACGTTGCTGCCGAAACGTGATCGCTATGCCGAATCCGGCCAGCAAAATCATCGCCAGCATGGCCGCCGTGTTGCGAATCAGAAAATTGAGCGGGGTAGAAAACCAGGGTGCATGCAAATAGGTTTTGCCAGCAACAAAAGCCACAGAACCCTGATTCGATATCGCCAATGTCCGGGCGAATCCCTCCAGGTATGCCTGCGGCAAGAGATGGCGATCTCCTAACTCGAGCATCACCCGCTGGCTGGCGGAGGGCGCGGTAGGTCGTGGATCCTGGAGTTGCGTTGCTGCGGGGTAAGCGGCGAAACGCATTCCATAGCCTGACCAAACAATACCGAGCGCGAGGACCGAGATCAGCGCAACCGCCAGGAGATTGCGAAGCGCCAGTTGCCATTTTGGCCGGCCGCCCTTTGGTTGGGCGAGGGCATCGGTAATTGCCAGAGCACCGAGGATGGGTACGACGACCACTCCTGAATCCTTCGCTAACAGCGTCAAACCCATAGCCAGAGCGGTCAACAAAAAGAACAGGATCGTACGCTGCCTGACCCACAGGTAAAATCCCATTACCGCGAACAGCAGCATGCACGTGACCGGTGCGTCGGTCATGACCAATGAGCCGTAGGCTAGCACGTTGGGTTCGAAGATCAGCAGCAAACTTGCGACGATAGCCGTGGGAATGCCGAACATCCGTCGCGCCGTGATCCAGACCAGCAGACAAAGCCCCACTGTAAAAATAGAAATTGCCATGCGCGCACTGGCCAACGCCGCGGGCCAGTTCTGGGTGTAGAACCAAGTGAGACCCGTAAACGCTTGCTGAAGGTCGGTACCCTTGAACGGTGCGCAGTTTACCTCAAAGTTCATGGCAAGCAGCGGAGCCGCTGCGATGACCTTCGCCAAAGGCGGATGCTCGGGGCTGAGCGTCAGATCGCCACACTTCAAGTAGCGATAGCCGGAGTACAGGTGCGTGGCCTCATCGGAAGTTTGCGAAACCTGGCGAACACTCAAAGGCAACTGCCCGAACATAGCAGCGCAAAGTGCAACCGGAATCAGCCACTCCAACCATGGGTATTTCCGGAGCGCACTGTTGGCTTGATCACCCAGACCTGTTGGGCGCTCGTCATCAACAACACTCTGGTTTTCGTTCAGCGGTAGCAATAGTTCACTCCGTTCTCATTTAGGCTAGCGATCTCCGAGTCGAGCGTTTAGTTACTGAAGCACATCGCCTGCGCCCGAGCGAAAGATCACTCCCTCCAAAACACGTGGAAGATTCCCATCTGGCTGCTATGCGGAAATTTCTGCATGACTTGCGCGCGTAACTCGGGGGTTATCCTCGCGGAGGGGAAGAGCGGCGCTTCATTGATTACTACCACTTTCAGATCGCCGGATTGCAGTGCCTGCAACACTTCCGCTGCCGGTACGCCCCCATCGTCGCGCGTTACGTTCTTCAGCCCGGAGAGAAAATACAGCTCCGGACACTCATTACCCGCATACATCAATCCGTTTGGCGAATGCTGCTGCAGAAAATGAATCAAGCCCGCAAAATCCGCAGCATAATTGACCCGTAATCCGCCCGCTCGCTCCAGTTGCAACTCATCCATCCGTCCCGGTTTGTGGGTGAATTCATAAACGTAATCCGGAACCAGCCTAACCACGCCAAACAGCAGATAAAATCCCATCACTGCGGCCAATACGTAGGTGCCCGGTTGCTTCTTAACGGTCGCCACAATCGCCACCGCGGCCAGCAACGTCAGCGGCAACGAATAGGAGAGATAAATCGACGCGGCGAACGGATACTGCACCAGGCTGCACACCGCCGCCAGGGAAATCAGTACCATCATCCGCTGCTGTTGGAGTTTTGATGGACCGCTCCACTTCCCTGCCGCCAGCACGACAGCCGCGCCCAGCAACACCACCAACGGAGTCAGTGTCGCAGCTGAATACCACACTCCCAAAATGATCTTGACTTGACGTCGCAGCCTTCACGAGCATCACCATCAACCCTAGGCCGACAGCAGCGCTCACGATTTTCCCCTGAAATTCGCGCAAATACATCGCCGCCGCAAGCAATCCCACTAATGCCAGCGCGAAGATGCTTTTCTCGGCGACGCGGGAGGAAGCACTCCCAGCACCGTCGAGCGCGTGATTACGCTTGCCGTCACGCCTGAAAAGAATTGGCCGAGCGCTCCCAAGCGCGCATACGGCAGCAAGAAAATGATGACCGGGCTTATGCACCCGCCGAGAAACGGAATCACCGCCCGAAACATTGTTTTGAATCGTTGCCCTGTTCCTCACCCGCACACGCTGTTCTCTCAGCAGGATCAGCCCCACCAGCACCGCCGATGGCAGCAGGAAGTGGTACAACTCCGCCATCCCCAGTCGCGAGTGGAGCACAAGAACCAACGTCGCCAGGAACAGCAGCAGCGCGCTCACGCTAAACACGCGGTAGGGCCAGTTATTCTGCGAATCCTCAGCTGCCAAACTTTTTTCCGAACTTCTCTCCGAACTGTCCCGCGAGTTCTCGCTCTGTTCCAGAAAGGCAAGAAACAACAGCGCCCCGGCAATGTAGTACGCCCCGATCACCTTGATCAGGATCGACACTCCGCCGCATACTCCCGCCACAAAAAGCCATCGTCGCGTCCGCACTTCCAGGTAGCGCAGCAGCGCCGCCGCCCCAAACGTCGCAAAGAACAGGTTGTACCAGGAAGGCATTGCCGCCGGATAATTCGGGTAACTCCACGCCACTGCCAGCAGAGTGATCGCTCCTGCGGCAATGCCGAAGTAAAGCGCAGCGCAATATAATAAACCGCCGGAAGCCAGGCCAGAAAAAACAGAAACACACAGAAGCGCAGCGACATCAGATTCACACCGAAGGCTCGAAACGCCAGCGCATGAATAAAGCTCAGACCCCCGGTGTAGATCTCCGCAAAATCGCGATGCGGAAGTTGCCCCTGCATCACCCGCAGCGCGCTTTGGCTTAGAGCCCCGTCGTCGGAGGGTGCCCAGCCCCGCCCAATATGAAACCCGGCATAAATTCCTGCAACTGCCAGAACCACAGCCAGCACCATCAAACGCTGCAGCCATCCTTGCGCCGCGGTCAACGCCGCCACTTCACTCGCGGTGGCAGGCTCCCACGGTTCTGTGCGCTGTTCGTGAACTCTTATTTCCACGCTCAGCGACGGACCGATTCGCACCCCTGATTTTGCGGGAGTATTCTCCATTTCCTTCTTCACTTCGCCTCCAGCGCCGTCAGCCGCATCTTCGCTTCTTTGCTGTCCTGGTTCAGTTGCAACGCCTGCCGATACTCTGCCCGCGCAGCGGACATATTCCCGCTCTCTTCGAACGACACTGCGAGCCAATAGTGGTAATCCCAAACCTTCGGATCCATGGCCGCCGCCTGCAGCAGGTAAGACTGCGCCTCCGCGTTCCGCCCATCCTGCAGAAGTGCTCGCCCCAGAAAATGTTTCGGAGCCGCTTGCTCCGGGACTAACTGCACCGCTCGCGACAGCAATTGCTCTGCTTCCCGATACTGACCATCCATCAAGTGAATATTGCCGCAGTTATAGAGCGCCGAATAAAGATTTGGTTCCTTCTCCAGAATCTCCGAACAAAGCGCATAAGCCCGCTCATAGTCGCCCATTTCTCCATATAAGCCGGCGAGTCCCGCCATGCCCACTTCCGATTTGGAGTAATCCGGATTTACCCGGTCGAGCCAAACGCGGCCTTCCTCGAACCGGCCGGCGTGGATGTACACTTCCGCGAGCGCCAGCGGCCCATAACCATACTCCGGATGGTCCCTTACCACCGCCTCCGCCAGCTCAACCGCGCGATCATGCGCGCCCCGCTGGCTGTACTCTTTCGCGAGCCCCGCCCCCGCATACGGATTTCCAGGATACAGAGCTTCCCCGCGCGTCAGCATCAGCAGATCGCTACCCCAGTACACCTGCTGCGCAATCGACGCGCACACATAACCTCCACATAGCACGAGTACCGCGCACCCCTGTATTGCCTGCGCACTCCATCCCTTCATGAACGGCAGCCGCCGCAGCCCGATCGCCGCCAGAATCGCAAATCCGATCGACGGCAAATACATGTAACGATCGCGGACAAAATCGCCATTGCTAAAATTTCGCAAATACAGCGCGGGCGCGAGTCCCACCAGCAGCCACAATCCCGCAAACGCGACCATAGAATTCCCTTCGCGCCGATTCCAATACCACAATCCAATCAACACCGCCCCCAACACCGCTGCCGGCGCCACCACTTGGGTGAGGATTGCGCCCGTCACATATGGCGTGTAATAGAGTCCCGTAATGCCCACCGGAACCAGCAACTGCCGCAGATAAATGGACATCACGAGCGGCAAAGTCCGCGCCATGTCCATCATTCCGTGATTGGGATTGAACTGCCCAGTTGCATGATGCAGCAGTGCGTGCTTTCGCAGCAGTGCGTAAGCCAGCGTCACCACCACGAACGGAGCCGCCTCCTTCGCCGCGCCTAAGAACTTTGCGCCCCGGCGACGCCCTTGTTTCCGCTGGATGCAGCCACGCGTAGATTCCGACCAGCGCCGAAAACACTACCGCCATTTCCTTCGTCAGCAGCGCGCACGCGAGCAGCGCCAGCGACGCGATCCACCATGCCGTTCTCTTCTTTCGCGCGAAATTGCGTTCGAAATTGCGCCCGGAATTGCGCTCCGAATCGCGCCCGCTAAGAAACGCCCCAAAAGCCAATGCGGCGAACATTGTTACCATCGTGTCCGAAGCCGCCGAAATCCATGTGACGGGCTCAATGTGAATCGGATGCAGCGCAAAGATCAGCGCCGCCAGCGCCGCCGTCCAGTATTCCAATCCCAGCCGTCGCGCCAACCAAAACACTGCTGCCACCGCGCCCACGTGCAATAGGACCGCTCCCAGGTGCCATCCCCAGGGCCGCAATCCGAACAATGCGTAATTCAGCATCGACCATGCCACGAATAGCGGCCGGTAATATACCTGCTGTCGCGCCATGTGGTACCACAGGTCGCTCCCGAACGCCCGCGGCAGATTGCTCCATGTCCGGATGACGGGATTGTTTACAATCTGCGGCCAGTCATCCCATACAAAATCGAAAGACAGCGAGCCGCTGTAAATCACAAAAGTAACCAGCCCAAGCAAAGGCAGCAGAACGGACGGCCGTCGCAGATACCTGGCCAACAATTCCGATGCGCTAGGTTCCAAAGGCCCTTGTGTTTCTTCCATGGGGATAGTGTCCAAAGTCGATCACTTCGCTCCAGATCAGCCCATACTAACCTTCCCCCTCACTCGGCGCATGTTACTCAGGTTACCTACGTGTGCCACTTATTCCCGCATTTCGCCCTCCTGTTTATGCGACGATCATCCCATGGGGTCTGTCACAGGAGCCAAACCCGCCAAGGTACTGTCCCCGGTCTTGTGCGTCGATCTCGACGGCACTTTGATCAGGGGCAACGTGCTTTGGGAGTGCATCCTCGTCCTCCTCAAAACCCGCCCCATCACGGTGCTGCTGCTTCCGTTCTGGTTGCTTTCGGGACGAGCCTCCCTCAAACGCAAGCTCGCCGCGCGGATCCACCTCAACCCCGCCTGTCTTCCCTATCGGCAGCAAGTTCTTGATTTTCTCCAGCGGGAAAAAGCCACTGGGCGCCGCATCGCGCTCACAACCGCCGCCGACCGCGAGCTTGCCGAAACCGATTGCCAGTTATCTCGGCCTCTTCGACGAAGTACATGCCAGCGACGGACAACTGAACCTCAAGGGAGCGAACAAAGCTGCGTTTCTAGCCAAGCACTTCGCCCAGACCGGCTTCGACTATGTGGGCGACTCTGCCGCCGATGTAGAGGTTTGGCGTAACGCTCGCGCAGCTTACGTGGTGGGCACCGAAGCCCGCGCCGAGCAAGCCGCAGCGGTAACTGCCCTCAAAGGCACGATCCTCGAACCGCGTGCATCGTTCCGTACGTCGTTCGGCACATCGTTCCGTACATGGATCAACGCTCTCCGCGGCCATCACTGGGCGAAAAATCTTCTGCTCTTTCTGCCCCTTGCACTGTCGCATAACCTCGCGGTCCGGCCCATTGTCCGCACGTTCGTCGGCTTCGCGCTCTACGGCTTTTGTGCCTCCGGACTCTATATTCTCAACGACCTTCTCGATCTCCATTCCGATCGCGAACATCCATGGAAAAAAGAGCGCCCATTTGCCGCCGGCGCAATCTCAATTCCCGAAGGTTTGCTCGTGTCGTTTATCTTGCTCTCGTCGGCGCTCGGCCTGGGATTCTTACTCGACGTGCGATTCGGCCTGGCCCTGCTCGGATACGCTGCGCTTACCATGTTGTATTCGCTCTATCTCAAGAAGATTGCTCTGCTTGACGTCTTCATTCTTTCGAGCTTCTACAGTTTCCGCATCCTCGCCGGAGCTCTGATTTCTGCCACGCCACTTTCGCAGTGGTTCCTGGCGTTCTCGATGTTTGTCTTTCTTAGTCTTGCGATGGCGAAACGTTACTCTGAGTTGCTTCACGCCAGCGACTTAGTCAAGACGGGTAACTCGGGGCGCGGCTATCGCGCCGGCGACCGCGAATTGCTGCTTTCGCTCGGCGTCGGCAGCAGCTTTTCCGCGGTCGTCATTTTCAGCCTCTACGTTCACAGTCAGGACGTGCGCCTGCTCTACTCCTCGCCGGAGTTTCTCTTTCTGCTGTGCCCCATCGTTCTTTATTGGCTCAGCCGAACCTGGCTGCTGGCGCATCGCGGAGAACTAAAGGAGGACCCGGTCACGCTTGCCATCCGGGACCCCGTCAGTTACGGGGTGGCCGCTGGCTGCGGCGGC
Organism: uncultured Acidobacteriaceae bacterium; assembly: GCA_963794365.1. GTDB lineage: Bacteria > Acidobacteriota > Terriglobia > Terriglobales > Acidobacteriaceae > Acidiflorens. The sequence continues at coordinate 103,560 of CAWCDV010000018.1, read as the reverse complement.
CGTCATCGCCGCGAGCATGATACACGTGAGTGGTTAGGGTGACAGCCCAAGGTCTAATTGGTTTTCGAAGTAAGTCGAACTTGCTTTTGGTACACTTAGTATGTCCGGTCAATCAGCCGCAGCCGCAACCTTGCGCAAGGAACCCGCAGCCTCGCCGCCCATCAAGCGAGTTCTGTCGTGGGGCCGTTACCCGAAATTCGCGCACCATCGCGTGCACAAGCCGGCGTGGAATGACCAGGTGCCGGAAATTCTCAGAGCTGCCGCGCCTGGCTTCCTACTCCCCTATGGCCTCGGCCGCAGTTACGGCGACTCTTGTCTCAACTCCGGACGAGAACTGATTGACTGTCGCCGACTCAACCGCATTCTCGGTTTCGACGAATCCACTGGCATGGTCCGCTGCGAAGGCGGCGTCAGCCTCTCCGACATCATCGACGTATTCCTCCCGAAGGGATGGTTCCTTCCGGTCACGCCCGGCACTCGCTTCGTCACTGTCGGCGGAGCCATTGCCAACGACGTCCACGGTAAGAACCATCACTGCGCTGGAACCTTCGGCGCTCACGTCCGCCAAATCGGACTGCATCGCTCGAACGACGGCCTCGTAATCTGCAACTCTGAAGAAAATCCCGACATGCTTCGCGCCACCATCGGCGGTCTCGGCTTGACCGGTGTAATCGCCTGGGCAGACATCCAACTTAAACGCGTGGCTGGCCCGTGGATCGACGCCGAGTCCATCCCCTTTCAGTCCCTAAATGCTTTTCTCGACCTGAGCCGCGAAAGTAACGACCGCTTCGAATACACCGTGGCATGGCTCGACGGCTTCGCCGGAAAGAATCCTCGTGGCATCTTCTTTCGCGGAAACCATGCCGCCGATCAGGGCAAGGAATTCCATCCCAAGCGCGGCCCCAAACTGCCCTTTGCACTGCCGGCCTGGTTGCTCAACCGTTATTCTGTAAGAGCCTTCAACACCGCCTACTACAGGATTCACGCGACCCAAGAAGGGCGCAGCCGTCGTGCCTTACGACTCGTTTTTTTATCCGCTCGATTCTATTCGGCAATGGAACCTGCTCTATGGCAGACAGAGGTTTCCTGCAATATCAGTGTGTAATCCCGGAAACGAACCTCGAAGCTTTCGAGGAGTTACTCGACCGCATCGGGCGCTCCGGCATGGGCTCTTTCTTAGGTGTGCTGAAGCAATTCGGCTCTGCGCCACCGGTTGGTATGCTCTCATTCCCGCGGCCCGGGCTTACCATTGCGCTCGACTTCGCCATGCGAGGCGAACGCACGCTTAAACTTATGCAGTCGCTCGATGAAATTGTCCAGCAAAGTGGCGGAGCGCTCTACCCCGCCAAAGACGCCCGCATGAGCCCCGCTCTGTTTGAGGCCTCGTTCCCGCGCTGGCGCGGCTTTGTTCCCTACATCGACCCGAAGATGTCATCCTCATTCTGGCGACGCGTGACGGGGGCCCAATCATGATGACAGTCACCGCGCACCCCACAACGACACGCCCCGCAGCCACGTCCGCCGGCGCCATAGACGCAACTGCCATGAACGCAACTGCCATGAATAAGATCGTCGTCCTCGGCGCCACGTCCGGCATTGCGCTGGAAGTCCAGCGCTTATTGGCTCGCCGGGGTTGCGACTTACTTCTCGTAGCTCGCTCACCCCAGCGCCTCGCTGAGCTACAGGTCGACTTAGCGGTCAGGGGCGCACAGCAAGTCTTGACTTACTCTGCTGACTTAGCCTCCATTCAGCAGCACGCCGCCATCTTTGAATTTGCCCGCCGCAACTTTCCCGACTTTGACACCGTGCTCCTGGCTTACGGCTGCATGCACGACCAGAAGGAATCCGAGGGCTCGGTCGACGTTCTGCTCGAAGAATTGCGAGTCAACTTTGTCAGTGCGACCGCGATCCTAACCCTGTTCGCCGCCGATTTGGAACGCCGACGCACCGGATGCGTGGCCGCGATCACCTCCGTCGCCGGAGATCGCGGACGCCGCTCCAACTACGTCTACGGCTCCGCCAAAGGCGCGCTTTCCCTCTTCCTCCAGGGACTCCGCAGCCGCCTTCATCCCGCCGGCGTCCGTGTCATCACCATCAAGCCCGGACCGGTGCAGACTCCCATGACCGATCACCTGCCCAACGCCGCACGCTTTGCCGATCCCGAGCAGGTTGCCCGCGACATCGTGGGCGCGCTCGAACGCCGCTCTCCCGACGTCCTCTACACGCCTAAAATCTGGCGCTACGTCATGACCGCCGTCCGGCAAATCCCGGAAGGCAATCTTCAAGCGCTTATCTTTCTGACAATCCTTGCCGATCAGAAAAGGGCCGCATCGCTGCGGCCCACTCTTACGATTATCGGGAACTCTTCACGACCCGAATCGATGAGTTGTTGAGACCATCAGGCAACTGCCGCGCTGCGCTCGGCTCGGCCGGGACGTAGAATCACTTGTCCCCACACGAGCCAACAAAGCGCTGCATCGCTGCGGCCCTATAGTCAGTTCGCCGCTAACCGGGGTACCGGACTGCTGCGATCCTACCTTCTTCCGCGTCCGCCGCCACCGCCGGAATGGCCACCACCGTGACCTCCCTGACCGCCTCCCGGACCGCGTCCGCGACCCCGCCGCCGGCGATTGCGATCGCGATCGCCGCCACCGCCGCTGGGACGTCCCTCCCGCGCACCTTCTGGACGCGCGGCACCCGCCTCGACCGACGCAACTACTCCATCCACACGGTTGAAGTTCGGCTCCTCATCCGCGTCGAACTCGGCACCGCCTTCGATCACTGCCGTGGGCGCGCCCTGCGGCACTGCGGGTGCCGGACCTGACGATGGAAGATCCGCTGCCGCGTCCGTTTCCGGAGGCGGCGGAGCCCCGCCCGGCGTCATTTTGGCGCGCTGCTCTTTCAGAATCGCCTTGCGCGACAGCTTGATCCGGTTGCCTTCGACGGCCAGAACCTTCACCAGCACCTGGTCGCCTTCTTTCAGTTCATCGCGAACATCCTTGATCCTGTGTTCGGCGACTTCGCTGATGTGCAGCAAACCGTCCAAGCCCGGCAGAATCTCGACGAACGCGCCGAAATCCGCCAAGCCGGCTGACCCTGCCGAGATACGTCTTCCCGACCTCGGCCGAAGCGGTCAGATCGCGGATGATCTGCAAAGCCTTGTTCGCCGAGACTTCATCGTTCGACGCTACGTTGACTTTGCCGGAATCTTCCACATCGATCTTCACGCCGGTCTGCTCGATGATGCTGCGAATCATCTTGCCGCCGGGCCCAATCACGTCGCGAATCTTATCCACCGGAATCTGCAGGGTGTAGATACGAGGCGCATACGCCGAGACCTTCACGCGCGGCTCGCTCAGAACCTCGTCCATCTTTTCGAGGATGAACAAGCGCCCACGCTGCGCCTGCGCCAGCGCTTCCCGCATGATCTGCGAAGTGATGCCCGCAACCTTGATATCCATTTGCAGGGCAGTGATGCCGTCTTTGGTTCCGGCAACTTTGAAATCCATGTCGCCGTAATGATCTTCCGCGCCCGCAATGTCGGTCAGGATGGCGTATTGATCGCCTTCCTTCACCAAACCCATCGCAACCCCGGCCACCGGAGCCTTCAACGGGACGCCGGCGTCCATCAGTGAGAGCGAGGCGCCGCAAATCGTGGCCATCGACGACGATCCGTTCGACTCCAGAATGTCGGAGACGACGCGCATCGCGTAAGGCCAGTTGTCTTCGGACGGGAGCACCGCCGAAATGGCGCGCTCGGCGAGTGCGCCATGGCCGATTTCGCGGCGTCCGGCGCCGCGCATGAAGCCGACTTCTCCCACCGAGAACGGCGGGAAATTGTAGTGCAGCATGAAGCGCTTCTTGGCTTCGCCTTCAAAGCCCTCGAGACGCTGCATGTCGTCGCTGGTGCCGAGCGTGGTGGTAACCAACGCCTGGGTTTCACCGCGGGTGAAGACTGCGCTGCCGTGCGCGCGCGGCAGAACGCCGGCTTCGATCCAGATCTCGCGGATCTGGTCGAAGGCGCGTGCGTCGGGACGGTGCTTGTGATCGATCACCTGGTTACGGAAGATGCGCTCGCGCAGGATCTCGTAATACTTCTTGAGCTTCGCCTGGCCTGCTTCGTCGTCCTCGGGCAGCTCGGCCAGCAGTTCCTTCTCCAGCGTCCGCACCAATTCGTGGCTTTCGGATTTCGGATGTTTCCCGGTGTCAAGCGCATCATTCAGTCGAGCGCCGATCTTCGCTTCCAGGCTCTTGAAGTAAGCCTCGTCGAATTCCGGCGGGGTCACCTGGCGCTTCGGCTTGCCGACCTTGCTGCGCAGTTCGTTGATGGCGGCGCAGATCTTCTTGATTTCGGTGTGCGCGAATTCGATCGCGTCCACCACTGTCTCTTCCTTTACTTCTTTCGCGCCGGATTCGATCATGACAATCGCATCGGCGGTGCCCACGACCATGATGTTGAGCAGGCCGTCACGCATTTCGGTATATGTGGGATTGGCGATGAAGCGGCCTTCGACCAGGCCGACACGCACGGCGCCGAGCGGTCCGAGAAACGGAATATCGGAGAGGGTCAGGGCGGCCGAAGCGGCGTTGATGCCGCAGACATCGGGATCGTTTTCCGTGTCGGCGGAGAGGACAAGGGCGATGACCTGGGTCTCGCACTTGAAACCTTCGGCGAACATCGGACGGACCGGCCGGTCAATCTGGCGGCAAGTGAGAACCTCGCGGTCGCTCATGCGCCCTTCGCGCTTGATAAAGCCGCCGGGGATGCGTCCGCCGGCATAGGTGTACTCGCGGTAGTCGACGGTAAGCGGAAAGAAGTCGATGCCCTCGCGGGGTTCGGGATTAGCAGTGGCGGTGGCGAGGACAACGTTTTCGCCGAAGCGCACGACGGCGGCGCCGTGGGCCTGCTTGGCAAGTTTCCCAGTTTCGATGGAGAGTTGCTTTCCGCCTGCGATTTCGACGGCAACTTTTGTGGCTTCAGGCTTCATAGATCATCCTTTATTTGGGCAGAAGGGCATGCACGCCGGTACGGAGTTCGCGTGGATAGGCGTAGGCCAAGTTCGCGGTTGGGAACGCACTTTGCTAAGGCTCTCGTGATCTGGAAACCCAATTCTGGAAAACCAGTCTGGAACCGGCTCCACACGGAACCGGTCGCGCCATTATTTGCGGATGCCGAGCTTGGAAATAACGGTTTTGTACCGTTCCGAGTCGTACTTCTTCAGGTAGTCGAGCAGGCCACGACGCCGGCTCACCATCATGAGAAGTCCGCGGCGCGAGCCGTGGTCTTTCTGGTGCGTTTTGAAGTGTTCCGTCAACTGACCAATGCGCTCGCTCAACAGCGCGATTTGAACTTCCGGACTGCCGGTATCGGTTGCGTGCGTGCGATACGCGTCAACGACGGATTGCTTTTGCTCTCTGGCTAACACTAACCTGTTGCACTCCTGTCTCTTCTCGTTTTCGTAACGAGTTCGAGAATAACACAGCTCAGTGCAAAGTTGCCAGTAGGCCAGTTTGGGTCGAAGTTCTCAGTTCCCGGTTCTCACTGGACCACACCATCTCAGTGGAGCATGGACGATTCTGGGTTTTTCCGAGAACTCAGAACCGAGAACTCGAATCGAGGTTATACTAGAATCACACTCGAAACAAACGAGGGATGCGGCAATCTTCTGGTTTATTCCAGTGGTTTATTCCAGGGACAAAAGCAGGGCCAACCCTACAGACGCTTCATGTAGCCGGCCATAAATAATGAAAATATAAAATACGGGGGGATTTTGGTATGCCACGAGGCCGATCGACTTTTTCCAAACGTCAGAAGGAACAAGCGCGCCAACAAAAACAGCGGGACAAAAACGAGCGCAAGACCCAGCGCAAGCAGGACCAACCGGAAGGCGTGGTGGTGGACGAAGCCGAGGAATTGCGTCAGATGCGTGAGCACGCCGCAGAGCAGGCTGCGCTGTTCGGCATTGGCAGCGACGATGAAACTGATTCTGCCGAACTAATCACACCGAACGGCAAACAAGCCGGGCACTAAACGCCAAGCTAGTGGAGGCGGGCGTCTCTCCCGTCCAACAATGCGGCGGCCGGGCGGGGACGCCCGGCGCTCCACCAACAAAAGCTAGACAGACAAAGACCTCACCCGGCAAAGCCGTCAGCGTCCGCGATGCGAGGGTGTTTTCAACAAACCGCTTGGGACGATCGCTCGCCGACGCATCCACCTGCTTGCGTTCGATGCGCAGCTTCAAAGTGCGCTCGATATTGCGCAGCTCAAGAACCTCCGCGCCTGTGACCAGGGTGGAGGCTCGGCCCTGTGAGCCGGCCCGTCCGGTACGCCCGACGCGGTGAATGAAGTCTTCCGCCATCTTCGGAATGTCGTAATTGATCACGTGCGCCACGTCATCGCAGTGCAAGCCACGCGATGCGATATCGGTCGCGACCAGCACCCGGTAGCGGCCTTCCTGAAATCCGCTCAAGGCGCCGTTGCGTTGGGACTGCGTGCGATCGCCATGAATCATGGCGGCCGAGAAGCCATCGCGCTCCAGTTCCTGGGCCAGCCTGTGGGCGCCGCGTTTCGTGCGCGTGAAGATCAGGGTCTGCCCCTTTTCCTCATAGAGCAACTGCCGCAGCACATCCAGTTTTTCGGACGGGCGCACCTCGTAGGCTTCGAGCTGACACGCTTTCCGCAGGCTTCAGCACCGAGCCCAGCGCGATCCGCACCGGCTCCCGCGTATAGTCGTTCACCAGCGCGGCCACCGACTGCTCCATGGTGGCGGAGTAACACAGTGTCTGCCGGCGCTGGGGCAGAATTTGCACGATACGCCGGATGGCCGGAAGAAAGCCCATATCCAGCATGCGGTCGGCTTCGTCGAGCACGAGTATCTTCACGTGACGCAGGTCCGCGAACTTGCGGGTAATGAAATCCTGCAAGCGTCCCGGAGTAGCGATTACAAATTCGCAGCCGGAGCGGAGACTGTGGATCTGCGCCTTCTCCGCTACGCCGCCGATCACCAGCGCCGCCTTCGGCATGTTCTTGTCGCGCAGTTGTTCGTACTGCTCGTGAACTTGCATGGCCAATTCCCGCGTGGGCAACAGGACCAGGGCCCTGACCTGCTTGGCTGATTCCTGCTTGGCTGATTCAGTTGCTATTGTTTCGCTGATTCATGTTTCGATGGTTCAGCGCGCAGCATCTCGATAATCGGAATCAGGAACGCGAGAGTCTTGCCGGTGCCGGTTTGGGCGGTGCCAATCACGTCCTTGCCTTCAAGGGCAGGAGAAATGGCGCGCGCCTGGATGGGTGTGAGGGTAATGAATTGAGCTGCCGCCAATTTCTGCTGCAACGCAGCAGACAGGGGCAGTTCCGTAAATGTGGTCATTCGATTGTTTTCTTTCTGGAGGGGCTTAATGTTCTAATTTCTCAAAGGCACGTATGTTCTTCGAGAGTTCGCATGCCGCTCGCATTGAAATTGGCGCTGGAACCAAACGGCGGGCAGGAAATGCGGAAGTGTATCGGATCCAACAGGATCCCCGCGTGACGAGCAAACCGTAGCAAAAGCGTTAACAGCAGTATAGCAGAAGAAGCCGCGGCGCGCGGTTACGTCGGTCATAAGGCAAGAAATATGGCTATGGGGCTGTGCTGGCGCGGATTGCAGGCCATCGGGGAGTACTCGGGTGAAAATTGTTTCACAGTGTCGCGGACGGCGAAACGGGTGTACTATAGTGCGGCTTTTCGGGATCAAAACCGAAATTCCCATTTGGAGGTCTGTATGGCTGCCAATCCGCTTCCCACCTCAACCCTGACGCTCGCCACTGAGAAAACGCCTACCGAAGCGACCCTGCACTGCTCAGGGAGAATCACCAATGAAACCGCCGATCAGTTGCGCGAGACCGCGCGCGCGCTGATCGCCGAAAACAAGCGCCTCGTGATCGACCTCAGCAATGTCAACTACCTCGACAGCTCCGGGCTGGGCATGATTGTCGGCGTGTACATCACGGCCAAGAAGGCCAAGTGCCAGTTGAGGCTCATCAATCTCAGCCCGCGCGTGAAGGAGATCTTCACTCTCACACGGCTGGATGAGGCGCTGGCAGGCCACGACGATTATCTCGGAGTTACTCCCGACTAACCGGCTCTCTGCACTCCGGCTCTCGCACTCCATATTTGCGAACTAGCGGAGCCTTGCGGCCTCATCGAGGACTTGATTGTAGCTTCGGCGATTCTAGAAGCTGTGCGTGAAACCGCGAACACCAATACGAATAATTCTCCCCCATGCGTTCCGTCAACGGGAACTCAATGTTACGAGACTCACTCTAGGCACGAGCATAATGGCTGGGACCCGCACTACCGCATATGGACACGGAACCAAGTTCCAAGTGCTGGTAAGTGCTACTGGAACGAAGGTCACGGCACGAGAGGAACTACTCAATTTCCACCAGCAGGAATGCAAGAGTGCAGTACTTGCTCGACCTGGCCGAACAATTAGGTCGACGAATATGAATATTAAGCGAGTCAGCCTTGGGTTTGATCTGCGGGTAAACCCTGACCTGCAAGTAGAGAATCTGTTGCAGAAGAACCAGCATTTAATGCCAGAGTTGCGTAATCCCATTAGCGCGGATGCAATGGTTTGGCGTGAAACCGAGGAAATCGAGTCTCTGACGGAAGGAATATTACCGGATTTCGCTAACCCACTTCATCTTGCGAAAGATATTGATCTGCTGGTTGATGCCTGTGTTAAACGCGGTATTTCGACCGCAGGTCTATGGCCAGTGTGTATAACGGCATTTGAGCCCAACATTATTGCTTTGACCGCTCGATTTGGTCCTGGATATTTTAACCATGAGTCAGAAGAAGAACTTCTGTCTCGAGGATGGCATTTTATGGGCTTCGATGTTGCCGACTTAGGCGGGCTGGTCAGCGGCCTGAAAGGCTGCGGATACGTCGAGCCTACATGGTCCCAGTTGCGCGATTATTTCGGTAGCGCTTTGAATGAAGTCGGCTTGTTCAGCGATTGTTCGATGGCTTCTCGATTTGCAGAAGTTCGCGGGTTGCAGATACGAGCGCATGCTCCGTTCGCGGTTGTCGGCGTACTTATTCAACATCCAACGTGAGTTCGAACAACAATGCCTGCCGAGTGTCGACGCGGATGAGTGGCGATAGACCCGTTGGGACTCGATTGCAAGCATCTTGTCGATGCGCCGGCCTTGAGCATCCGCAGTCCGGTAGTAGAAAATGCCAAACAGATGTCCGCGCCGCCGGGAGGCCGACATGCGATCCCAACCCTCGCGGGCGCGTGGATGGCGCGCGAAAACCACCTGCAGAACCGGCGGCAGTTTTCGATCCGCCTCCATGGCGTTAAGCAGGCGTTCCGCAATTTGTTCCGCGCGACGCATGCGGGCATCGCCGCTCTTCGGTTCGGTGATCCACTTGGCGATGTCGTTGCGCGTGGAGTGGTTCAGTTCGTCATACCAGCGCCGAAACGACCGAGCTTCGCGCAGAAGACCCTGGCTGAGAATGCGCTTGAGCTCATCGGGGATTTCGACAGTCCGTTCTTCGCGGTCCAGTTCAATCTGAAAACGGGCGACGCTACCTTCCGCGGCTCGCGCGCCCTTTCGCATCCGCTTGTTGACCGGCAAAATGTGCCGACCCTCCCGGGTGGGAAACAAGGAAGTGCGGAACGCAAACCCGTTAATTTCGCCTTTCACTTTAATCTGGCCACGCAACCCCCAGCATTGGACTGCATCAAATGGCACGTAGATGATGACCCAATTAAGGCGGGAGCGCATGCGCTCGAGCCTAGCCTCGAAACGCTTCGGGGACGGAGAGGGCTTGGCCCTGTAGGCTTTCGACATGGGCGGAAACCGGGCGTCTGCATTTTAATATGAACGGACGAACGCAATGACATCGTCGGCAGGAGTTAGACTAGAGAAAGACATTTGGAGAACGATTGTGATCTGCCCGAACTGCGGGGAGGATAATGCACCCAACTTCCGTTTTTGCGGAATGTGTGGCACCTTGCTCGACGCTCGGCGGCCAGCGGGCGCACCAGCGCCGAACCCAGTATCTGCGGTCCCGCCGGCTTCCCCAACTCTCCCAGCAGCTTTCCCACCAAAGACAACGAACGCGCCCGAACCGGTGCGGCCTGTCGCCGTGGAGAACGCGACTCGGACTCCAAGCAAACCGTTGCCGCCGATCAGCGGACCCTCGATTCTAGGGTTGAACCAATTCAGTCCGAATCAGCCCAGTGCGAATCAGCCGAGCCTAGACTCGTTGCGGGAAGAACCTTTTTCCAGCTTGGATTCCTTTTTTGAGCGCGAGCGGCCCGAGCAGCCAAAAACTGGAGGACGACGGATCCTGCTGCTCGTGTTGCTGCTCGCGGCATTAGGCGGAGCAGGCTGGTGGACGTACGCAAAGTATCTCGGCGCCATGGGGAATCGCAAACCGGAAACCGCGGCGTCGAGCGCCAGCGAAGCTCCTGCCGAGAAGCCACCGGCCCAGCCGGCGACTCAGAATGCGGCCCCAGCGCCGGATGCAAGCTCATCGCAAACGGCGGCCCCTTCAGCAGGAGCTCCGGCGGTGGCTCCGTCAGCGGGAGCCGAGAACGCGGGCGCTGGTCCCGAACCAACCCCGAAGACCGCGGACAGCGAGGCAAAATCTGTGGAGGAATCGAAGCCCGCGGCTCCGGCCAAGATCGCACCGGTCAAGCCCCTCGACAAGCGCCGGGCGAAACGCGAGCCCCGCTTGACCGCCAAACGTTCGCCGTCGCCACCGCCGGCTGCAGATGACACCGGGGACGCGGACTTTCGAAAAGGCGAGGCCTATCTCTATGGGCGAGGCGCGCCGAAAAACTGCGACCAGGCAGTGAAATATCTGAAGACCGCTTCCGCCCAATCGAATGCCAAGGCCCGGAGCACGTTCGGAACCATGTATGCCACCGGCCACTGTGTGCCGCGCGATCTACCGACTTCGTATTTATGGTTTGCCCTGGCTCTGCGGGCCGATCCCAATAATCAGATTCTGGAAAAAGACTTGAGCGCGATTTGGAACCAGATGACCCCGCCGGAACGGCAACTCGCTACCAGGATGAAACAGTGAAGAAAATCGGGTGTCGGTGGTCGCTGAACCGGTAATACTGGACTGATAAGTAGTTGTACTTTGTTGAGCAGCCAGAGTACAACTGGTCGCAACACATAGAAGTAAAGCAGTACGGATACACACGGCTGCTCCTTACGCTAACTCATTGATCGATTCAGCACCAATTACGGCATCATCAAACCAGAGATCAGTGTGTTTCCGCATCCGAGAGCGCACAAGCCGACCTCGAGGCGACGAACGCTCGTTGCGCACACTTTAACCTTCGGGAAATTGGCGGTAGGAACCCCCTCGGATGTTGAAACTCAGGTTGAGCTTCACTCTTCCGACCGCCAACAGCGCTATCTTCCCATTTCAGCGTGAAGGTCGGGCTATCTGCGCTATTGGTTAGTCTGCCGCCTTCTGCCAATGAGCGCGTCGCGAACCGAACGCTCTGATGCCAGCAAGACTTTTACTATTTCGAAGACGATCGCCGTGGCATAAGTGACCGCGATCCAGACACAGACCTCTTCGATCGGCAGGCCGGACCAGGCGCCGATAAAAAGACCGATCATCTGGCGGTGCTGGAATCCCCACCACTGGTAGGGAACGGCCAGGGTGGCTTCCCAGAGCAAGCTGACAAGCAACATAAAGAAGAGCGTGAGGCTAAGGGCGCGCCAGTTGATGAAACGCCGTGCTACTGGGAAAAAGGTTATCGCCGGAAGGAGAGCTCCTACGACCAAGAATATGAAGTAGCCGGGGAACCCGGCCTGGTCTTCCGGTGAAGCGAGATGCTTCTTATAGAACCATGCTGCGCCAATCAACCCCGCAGCAAGAATGAGTGAAGTGGGATGAAATTGCAGAAGGCGTCGCATCTTCTTGGCTTCACTGGGATAGTCGATTACGCTATATGCAGCTAGCCAAAACTCGCCCAGCCAGACATATAGAAGAAGAACCGCAAGAAAACCGGTCAAATAGAAAACGTACTCTTCTAACGGTACGGGCCTGCCAAGTGCGGGTGCAGGGATGCCAAAGGTGGCGCCGACGTTCGGATAGTCGAAGAACCACTGCGCGAAAGCAAAATCGAGCAAGCATCCCAGCGGGACAAGAATGACCAGCGTCCACCGGAAGGCGCGCTGGGGAATGTGCAATCCCTCACTCGGCAGGAACCAAATGGCGATAAATGTGATGGGAACAATGAATAACAAAAGGCTAATGGTATAGCCATGCGGTGTGGAGTCTTGATTGAGAGGAATGGGCGGCGGAACGATCCGAACCGAGTGCAGCGTGATGGCAGCGGGGATCACGATCATGGCCAAGGTGGCGACGACGATCAGCGCGCAAATCGTGGGGCTCGGGAGTCCGCGGGAGCGCAGTCCGCGCATACTTGACCTCCTGCTTGTGACGTCAACGATACCTCAGAAGCAAACTTTCTGAACCAGCAAGAATTCTAAGGTTGGCGCGCATGGCGGTGTAGATAACCCCGACCTGGACACCGGCAAATATATATCATTGACTCTTGGCTGTGCCAGGGTCTTAGCCCGTTGCTTGCGTTCAATAAGGAGCGATCGTCTTGAAGCAGATTGCTTCGTCAGTCGTCGATTGCTGAGAACTCCCTTACAGCGATTGGCTTTTTGTAGATCGCAACGTGAGCCCACGGGGATAGTGTGTAATATCCCTGCGCATCGCCATCTCCCTGATGTGGTAGCGCACTCGAACCGTTCTCCGCCGAAAAGATGTCTATTTCGTCGCTGGTACGACTAACCACGCGCAAACCATCCAGAGTCTCCCCCAAAAAACAGAGGCGTCAAAACGAGGCAATTGGACGTTGGTATTGGCGATACGTTGGTATTAGTTCTTTCTCGATCCTCAGAGTGGTCGTGCTCTTCCCTTCTACGCAAACGGCACCAGTTTGGCGAGGATGGTCGGCAGATATTCCGCGACCGTCGGATGAATGTGCATGGCGCGCTGGATGACCGTGTACGGCGCCTTCGCATACATCACGTCCAGCAGAACGTGAATCACTTCGTCGCCTCCGACTCCAAGAATCGCAGCACCCAGAATTTGTTTCGTTTCTGCATCGACGCAGATTTTGATGAAACCTTGTGTCTCACCTTTTTCGTAGGCCCGGCTCACTTGACTCATCGGATATTTCGCAGCGAGGGCACGACGTCCGGATTTCCGTATCTCTGCGTCCGTCATGCCGCATCGCCCTAGCGGCGGATCGATATATAGCGCGTAGGCTTGGATCCGGTCGGAAACCCGGCGATGGTCAGCGTTGAAGAGATTGTCCGCAACGATCTCGTAGTCGTTATAGGAAGTATGCGTAAAGGCGCCGCGGCCGTTGCAGTCCCCCAGTGCCCAGATGCCGGGCACGTTCGTTTGCAGTTGATCGTCAACGGTGATGTAGCCGCGGTGGTCGGTGGCAACCCCGGCCCGGTCCAGACCCAAGTCGTTCGTGTTGGGAGTACGTCCCACGGCCAGAAGAACGTGAGTGCCGACTACTTCTGGCGGACCTTCTTCGCATGTGAGGCCGACGGCGACACCGCCATCGCGTTTCGCCAGCGAGATACATTTCGCATTCAGCCGGATGTGTATGCCCTCAGCCTCCAGGATTTCGCGCACAGCTTGGGAAACGTCTTCGTCCTCCCGTCCAATCAGGCGCGGTCCCATTTCCACAATCGTGACTTCGCTCCCGAAGCGGCGATAGATCTGAGCGAACTCCAGCCCAACATAACTTCCGCCGACGATGATGAAATGCTCGGGCAAGAAATCGATGTCCATCATCGATGAGTTGGTGAGAAATGGGACGTCGTGAATCCCCGGCATGTCGGGAATAGAGGCCCGCCCGCCAACATTGATATAGATCTTGTCGGCTTGCAGAACTTCATCGTTGACCACGACAGTGTTCGACGACTGAAAGCGGGCATGGCCCTGAATGACCGTACAATTTGTCGTTCCTCGGAGCCATTCCTCCACTCCCTTGCTCGACCTCGCGGAGGCTGCATCCTTGCGGGCTTTCACCCGCTTTATATCGACGCGCACATCACCAGTGGCGAAACCATATTCCGCACCTCGGCGGGCAACATGGATCGCATAGGCACTCGCCACGAGCGTCTTTGTCGGGGTGCATCCCGTATTCACGCATGTGCCGCCAAATTTATGGCGTTCGATAATAGCGACGGTTTTGTCCGGCACCCGCAAACCGCGCTGCCAGGGACGGGCCCGCCTGGCCCGTCCCGATAATGATTGCGTCGAAGTGCTTCATCGTGTGGTCAAGGTGCCCTCTATGTGGATCTGCAGCGTTCATGACTGCCTCTTCGATCTGCCTTAGCCTTCGATTAGGCGCAGAATCGACGATGTACGAAGCGTATTGGTACGAACGTATCGATCACCACGCACAAGTATGGATTGAGACATTTGGGCACGAGTGGTGCGTACTTTATTCTCGCGGAGCCCGATACCAAGGTATCGCCAATACCATCGTCCAATTGATTCGCCGGAGCACCTCGGGTGTAATCCGTCCATCGCGGCCGATTCGGTCGGACGAACCACAGAATCGCTTCCAACCACGACCGGGCGGGTTCACGACATTCACAGATGACGAAATGAACAGAAGCTGAGTGGCTTATACTACCGGTATGCGTCGCCGGACTCCAACGCGATTCTTCTCCTATGGAAGGACCCCGACGAAGAATACCGGAGCAGACAAGAGACGTCAGGCGCATGCCGAGCGTCAAAGACGATCAGCGTAGAGGCCCTGCTGACCTGACACCGCAGATGTCGTACTCGAGCCGAAGCTTGAACACGAGGCTCCGCATGCGATCGTGCGTTCACTTTCGTTGTTCATCGCGAAAGCTTGCTAACGACTAGGAGTAAGTCGGCGTCGATCCGCCATGCCGACCGTGGAGAACCACTCCTCGAACGATTAAGATGCGCGATGGGAAGACGATCACCGCGAACTTCATGTCCAATCGCTCAACGGTAGCGACGCTGAACGCCTCACTAGCTCGGAGATACGGACGCATTGATGCCAATTTCATCCTGACGTCAGCCAGACGCTGTCAGATGTTCCACGTTTCGACTGATGGCGTAACCTGGGAGTCTATGGCGTCGGTGACTAATTCCAGTTCGCTCATCTAAGTTTTGTTAGTGACTGTTTGCCCACCGTCACAGAGGAGATGAAATATGAAAGCAATTGTTGTCCACGAATATGGCGGTCCTGAAGTACTGAAGTTCGAAGAGTACCCTGACCCGGTTCCGGGTCCGGGCGAGGTGCTGGTGCGGGTCGCCGCCGCGAGCGTGAATCCGATCGACTACAAGCGGCGTGCTGGATTAACGAAGGATTTTTATCCCATCCAGTTTCCGGGCCTCATAGGAGTCGATATGGCGGGGACCGTGGTCAAGGTTGGGCCGGGAGTGGAAGGCTTTTCCGTCGGCGACCAGGTGTTCGCCATGGCGGACAATACTTACGCCGAACTTTGTGTCGTGAAAGCCGCGATTCTGGCGAAAATTCCCAAGGGGCTCGATTTGATCCAGGCGGCGGCGCTGCCGCTGGTGACGACGACCGGCAACCAGCTCCTTTCAGCTACGGGAATCAAAGCGGGCCAGACGGTTATGGTCGTAGGTGCTGCTGGAAATGTCGGGCGTTCGGCGGTATTCACTGCGAAGGAACGCGGGGCGACTGTGATCGCGGGGGTTTTGAAGAGGCAGATGGATGAGGCGAAGACTGTCGGCGCGGATCAGGTCGTCGCAACCGACGACGACACCGCGATTGCGAATCTTCCGCCGCTCGATGCGGTGGCGGATACGGTCGGCGGAAGAACCGCCGAGAAGCTGATCGCCAAGGTCAAGCCGGGAGGAGTGTTTGCTTCGGTTGTCGGGGCACCGCAGAACGCCGCGAAGTACCCATCTGTAAAGGTGGTGCCAGTATTCTCGAAATTCGACAGGAAAACGCTCGAGTTCATGGCCGAAGCGGTGCGAGACGGCAAGCTGGTAATCCCGATTAGCCAGAAACTGCCACTCAGTGAAGCGGCCGAGGCTCAAGCAGCGGCAGAAAAGGGTGGCATCGGGAAGATCTTGCTGGTGGCTTGAACTCTTTGCTGTTTATCCCGTTTTCCAATCCATCTCTCCTGCCCCGCGGCCGAGCGGTGTTGTATCGTTCGCGCCAATAGGCTGGCTCTAAGCGGAGTTCCGCAGGCGTTTAAATCCGCATCCCGTCCCGGGCCGACGTTAACCGTACGTGAGGTCGGTGCTCTGTCCGACTTCGATGATATAGCCGTCAGGATCGCGGATGTAGCAGCGTATCTCGCCGTACTTGGGTATCGGCTCCGTGATGAACTCGGCTCCTCGACTTTTCCATAATTCGTAGCACGCTTGAATATCCGCAACGCGGAAATTCATAAAGCTGTTGATGTGATTCGGGTCGGGGACGCTGAGCGTTACCGTCGGCTTATCCGGGGTCGGCCCGCCCCCAACGTTCAGAATCATCCAGATATTCGCAAGCTGAAGGTACCCAGGCGCGTTGCCGTCACCCAGGCTCAGAATGCGAGCGCCGAAGACCTTTTCGTAGTAGCGAGCCGATCGCTCGATGTCGGCGACGGTGAGAAATTGCGCGATGCTGATCCCCTCTCGCGGGGGCATCTCATAGCTCTTCTGTTCGATTTGTACGCGTTCATTGACGGCTCCTATCGATCACTGCTCATCTGCTGATTCTGGTTTCGTATTCTACCTGCTGCCGATTATGCCCGGCGACGAAAGGCAAAACAATTGGACCAAGGTATCGGGGAACGTCCCGTCTGTCCCCAGTTTTTTCCCAGTTCGAACGGCAAATAGCGGTGTCGTGAGCGAACCCTGCGCCTCAAGATTATGTGTCCATGCGTTCGACCCATTGAGCTCGAAATGCCGGAGCCGGGAATGGATCCGCAAAGTACTGTGTTTCCCGCGCAACCTTGTTGTCCCTGAACTCCATGATGCTCACGGTGTAGGTCGGCTTGCCGTCATATGTCAGGATTAATTCGGTGACCCAAAGATCGCCGCTGCCAATGATTCGTCGGATAGTAAACCGCTTGTTGCTCGGCTGACTGGCGCGTTGGTTCTGTATGTTGCGTCGACCGCGAGTTCGCTCGCCTGACTGCGGGTAGTCCAGCACCGCGTCCTCGCGATAGATGAGGTGCTCCGTTTCAAAATCGTTCGCATCGGACGCCGCCCAATGCTGATCCAGTGCCGCACGGATCTCTTGATCTCGCGCTCCGGGAAACTCTCGTTCTTTTGTTGGTCGTTCATCCTGAGCCCCCAATTTGAAAAGAAGCTAAATGCTTTAGCGGAATCGGAGTGCTAGACTCGTCAAGTCGCGCTGTTTCTTCGATCACCCAGAGCTCGCAAATTGCGAGCCTAGAAGCAGCCCTGGGCGCTTGGGGGCCCACTAAGGTTGGAACCCGTCCGCCATCCACTTGGCGAATAGTTCAATCCGAGATTGCTGCCAAGGACCTTCTCCTTTTGGTGGTGGGGGCGGCATTACGGCGCCGCCGATTCCACGAATGCGATCGTAGATGGCGCCAGCGTGCTTTTTGACGTCATCGTAACTTGCCAGGTTGAACGCCTTGCTCATGCCTTGAATGTCTCGCTCCGTAAAGAGCGGGCGGATGTCCATTTGAAAGCTCGTCGTTTTCGTCATTGCGCCTCACAGGTATTGGATTATACGGATGTCGCGGTCTCCTTCGTGAACCCAAAACTTCCTTTCTCTTGACGTCAGGGTATAGGCTGTTCATTTCAAGTTTGAACCGAAGAACTTAAGGTAACGTCGATCGGCCCAACGCTGAGCAGACGCCTTGCGCATCAAAGAGCCTCAAAGATGCCAAAGCGAATGCACACATAGCCGACAACAATCTAGAGAACTTAGAACTTCGATCCGAAATCGTCCGCCGGGTGGTACACAAACCACCCGGCGGCATAAAGCTGTCGCCATTCAGCCAGAACAAAATGAGCCGCGCAAGCAGACGCCCCAGCCAAAATTCAGCAACTTGCACGTTCAACCGCGAGTACTCAATACGACATGAAGTTGCCAGACATCGCGGAGGTATGGCGTCGAGGCAGCGTGATCGTCTCGTGGCTGCTTTCGATTTGACAGCGGGCGCTCTCTTTCGAGACCCTGATCTTTCGAAGTTTGCCGGCCGGGTCTCCGACTCGGGTGAAGGGCGCTGGACGATAAAAGCCGCAATCGACGAGGCAGTGCCAGCCCCAGTACTCACCACCGCGCTTTACGAGCGATTCAGTTCTCGCGGTGAGGCCGACTTCGTAACAAACTCTTGTCCGCGATGCGGTATCAGTTTGGTGGACACCTTGAGAAATCCGACGGCGAAACCAAAGCAGCTTGACGAATGCAGGCACGACACCCGATGGAGACCGATCCGATGAACACACCCGAAGCGGCAGGTAGATTGCCTGTCCTCGCGCAAGCAGTAGCCGCGCCGCTCACTCGCGCCGCGATCTTCCTGGTCGCGACGCTCAATCCGGGCTCTGAGAATCGCGCCACTCTGCGCTCGTTCTGCGGAGACCTCTCCGCGTTGGTGCGTGCCGTGGAATTTCGCGACCTAGAAGGGAGTCTTTCCTGTGTCGTGGGGCTTGGCTCAGAACTCTCTGCGCCAGATCGCGGAAGTCCTTGGCTTGTTGAATGAAGATTTCTGCATGAAGTGAGCTCGGTAGACGGGATCAGGGTGTTCCATTGCAGACCGCGTTTCATCTCGCTCATGAAGTCCAGCCTCTATCACGGGCTAGCTTGCCAAGTGATACGGCTGAGCTGGCCAGATATCTCATCGGGAAAACCATTGTGCGCAAGACCGGGCGAAACAGGATTAGCGGCCGTGTTGTCGAAACAGAGGCTTACCCACCGGGTGATCGGAGCGGTCATGCTTATCGTGGACGAACGGCCAGAAACCAATCATTGTTCCTGGGCAGGGGGTTTGCTTATGTGTACTTCATCTACGGGACTTCATACATGCTCAACGTGACGGCTGAAGAACCGGGAGTTGGTGCGGGAGTGCTGTTGCGCGCCATTGAGCCTCTTGATGGAATCGACGTAATGAAACGGCTCCGCAAGACCGACAAACTAACAGATTTGGCGAGAGGTCCGGGACGGCTTGCGGGTGCATTGGAAATCGACCAGCGCTTGGACGGACTTGACCTGTGTGCCAATGGTCCGATTTGGCTTGGGACTGCGGTTCGAGAGACTGCGCACATTAGCACAACTGTGCGCATCGGCATCACGCGCGAGGTGGGCCGGCTGCTGCGTTTCTTTGAAGCGGGCAGCCCGTTCGTTAGCGGCCCGTCAACGAGATAAGAACTCGTTAGTCACGAATCTCTCTCGTGCTTCGTGAGAGTCCGCGTTGAAAACGTAACTTCCGTTTAGCCCGTCATCTGGGACGAATCCGCACACGGCCCGGCGTGGCGCTCCGCAATGTCGCCGGTGTCTGATCCAACTTCATGTCCGTAAGCAAGGGGTGGCTGAGGGTGATTTCAAGCATGGTTCCACGCAGCTTGGGCGGGACCCGTCATCGTCCGGGCCAGTTCAAGGAGTTGCTGCGCCACGGATTCCACGGCGCGCTCGACTTCCGGGGAGAGTGGCGCACCAAAGGAAAACTGCTTGCCTTCAATGCCGTAAACCAGCAGGGTTTGCGGCAAACGGGTCATGACGCGCGCCAATTCGACCGCCTCGCGCACGCCGAAAGCATGCGTGGAACAGGAGAGGACATCTTCAGGCAACCTGTCGACGTGCGCGTTCCATGCCCGAATTTGACCGGGCGTTCCGCTGGGGGCAGTGGCGTCCACTAGAATGACGCGCTCCGAGCCCATCCAACAATCCATCAACGAGAAGCTCTCGCCGCTTTGCTCTATTATTTCGAGACCAGGGATTTCGAAACCAGGGGCTTCGACCCCAAGGGTTTCGACGCCAAGTGCATGCAGGCGGCGCGCGACCAGCACACCAGCCGCGTCGTCCCCGCGATCGATGTTCCCGCAGCCGATGATGCGAAAGTCACGTCTAATCCCGCTCCAGATGCAGGCGGAGGAAGTGGGTCGCGCAAGAAATGCAGGGATCGTAGTTGCGCACCGCCTGCTCACACTTCCAGGTGATCTCTTCGACCGGCCGGGTCGCAATCTGGCTGACAAAGTGCCACAGATCGTCCTCTATCCGTTTCTGGTTCTGCGAGGTTGGGGGAACAATCTTTGCAGAAACGATGAGCCCGTCCTGATCGATCACGTAGCGATGATAGAGAAGGCCCCGGGGCGCTTCGGTGGCGGCGTGCCCGGTCGAGGCCCGCGCAGTTGCCTGTGCGCGAGGTGCAGGAGGTGGCTCGTATTCGCGGATCACGCGCAGTGCCTCGTGGCAGGCAAATACCAACTCGACCGCTCTTACCACGATACTGCGGAAGGGATTGCGGCACGGCGCCTGAAGTCCACATTCGCGTGCCGCCTGTTGGGCGACGTCCGGCAGCTTGTCGAAGTTCAGATTGAAGCGGGCCATGGGGCCGACCATATAGGAACCGCGGCCCCGCAGGACCGAATGCAGCGCGTTCGAGTGCTGCACATGCTGCTCGGTGAAATTTTCCTCGTACGCAGACGCTCAATATCAAGCCCGCGATTGGATACGACGCGGCCTTCGTTGAACGGATACTCTTCCGGGTGGGAGAGCGAGACAAATTCGTAATCCTGCTCGAAATCAGGAAAGTCGAACCCTGCGACCAGCTAGCGGTCGCGAGCGAGGCGTCGAGCGCCCATTTCAGTTCCTCCTCCAGGTCTTCGAGTGCGCTCTTGGAGGGAGCTTTGTAAAATCCGCCCACCGCCGCGGAAACGGGATGAATTTCCCGCCCGCCCATCAAGGCCACGATGCGGTTGCCGGCCTTTTTCAGGCGCAGGCCCTGCTCCAACGACGCCGGATGGTCACGCGCCATCGCGATGGCGTCGGGATAGCCGAGGAAATCCGGCGCATGCAGCATGTACACATGGAGCGCATGGCTCTCGATCCATTCTCCGCAGTAGAACAGCCGTCGCAGCAGCCGCACCGAGGATCGATTTCACACCGAGAGCCTCCTCGATGCGTGGACCGCGCTCATCTGATACGCGATGGGACAAATTCCGCAGATGCGGGCCACGATGTCGGGGACCTCCGAGAATGCCGCCCCCGGAGAAAGGCTTCGAAGAAACGCGGAGGCTCGTAGATCTTCAGCTTTACGTCCTGCACCTGATTGCCCTTCAACTTGACGTAAAGCGCGCCTTCGCCCTCGACCCGGGCCAGCGTGTCAACCTGATCGTTCGTGGTCTGTTGCTCGGCTCACGCCGCTCACTCTCCTCGCTGCCTTGCGGAACTGCCAGGCCCAGGCATTGAAGCTGCGGAAGGCGCGGGATCTCCGCGTTGTTCTGGCCCAGAATGCGGAACTGATTGCTGAGGATCCGTGTTCGGGCTCTCCATCGGCCCGTAGCAGCCGTAGCAGCCGCGGTCAAAGCTCGGGCACAACGCGCCGCAGCCCGCCTGGGTCACCGGTCCCAGGCAGGCGACTCCCTGCGCGACCGCAATGCACACGTTTCCCTTGCGCTTGCATTCCATGCACACGCTGTAGGTCGGAATATTCGGCTTGCGTCCGGCCAGCGTGGCCGCGATCAGTTCGATCAGCTGGTGCTTGTTGATGGGGCATCCGCGCAATTCGAAATCCACCGGCACATGCTCGGCGATGGGGGTCGAGAGCTTCAACGTGCTGATGTATTGCGGCGTGGCGTACACGACCCGAATGAATTCGTCGACATCCTTCCAGTTGCGCAGTGCCTGGATGCCGCCGGCGGTCGCGCAGGCTCCGATGGTGATCAGCGTCTTGCACTGCCGGCGCACCTCCTGGATGCGCTCGGCATCGTGGTGCGTGGTGACCGATCCTTCCACCAGACCGATGTCGTAGGGCCCCTTCACCATGGCCCGGGAGGCTTCGGGAAAGTAGGCAATGTCCACCGCTCCCGCGACGCCCAGCAGTTCATCCTCGGCGTCGAGCAGGCTCAACTGGCAGCCGTCGCAGGAGGCAAACTTGAAGACTCGCGATCCGTGGCTTGGTCTGACTTTAGAGCTCATATTTCTCCAGTAGCGGCCGCATCCGGCGTAGGGAAAAACCGGCCGTCCTTGCAGATGAAGTGCGGGCCGTACTGGCAATGTCCGCAGAAACCGACGGCGCACTTCATGTTTCGCTCCATGGAGAGATAAATGTCCTCGCGCGCCAGTCCCATTGTTTCCAGATCGCGCGCCACAAAACGCATCATGATCTCGGGTCCGCAGGCCATGGCCACCGAACGCGCCGGCTGCAGCCGCGCATACTTGAACAACGTCGTAACCACGCCCACGTGGCCGTGCCAGCTCAATCCGCCGTAGTCAACGGTCACCAGCACCTGCGTCTCGGGCTGGCGGGCCCAGGCGGCCAGTTCCTTACGGTACAGCAGGTCGCGGGGACTGCGCGCGCCGTAAAGAACCACCAGCCGCCCATACTTTTCGCGGTTATCCAGAACCTCGTAGATCACGGGGCGAAGCGGGGCCAATCCGATTCCGCCCGCCACCACCACAACGTCCCGGCCCTCGGCCTTCTCCACCGGCCATCCCGTCCCAAATGGACCTCGGACCCCAACCTCTTCGCCTACTTCACGGCTCACCAGCGCCTGGGTGGCCTGACCCACAGAGCGCACCGTGTACACCAGCCGGTCGCGCTCCGCCGGGTCGCCGCTGATCGAAATGGGCAACTCGCCGACGCCAAATACCCACAGCATGCTGAACTGCCCCGGCTGGAACCGGTTCCCATCCGCTCCGTTCGGCGGTTCCAACGTCAGGGTAAAAGTATCGGCAGTCTCCTTCACTACTTGCCGCACGGCGTACGGCTGCGGGAGCATGGGATCGGTCTTAACGGCTGTCGGCGGCGTGCAGTCATCGCCCCACTGCATAAACGTCGAGCAACTGCAGACGCGTCGCCTCCAGCCGCTGCTCCATGATCCGGGCGAAGCGCTTCAACATCTCATAACCGAGATCGTGGTTCTCCTCGCATTTCGTGCGCAGGCACTTGCCGTCGAGGGCAATCGCACGCACTTTCCGACGGCGTGCGCGTGGAACTTCCACTGGTAGGGCGGCAACAGCCACGACCAGCCCAGAATCTCTCCCTCGCCCAGGGTCGCCACCACGATCGGCTTGCGCTGCGGCGCAAAGATCTCCACCGCCACCTTGCCGCGCGAATCAGGTAGAACTCATTGGCCTCCTCGCCTTCCTTGAAGATGTAGGTGCCCGCGTTAAATCGCACATTGGAGGCACAGCCCGTCAGCAGGCTGGTGTAATACGACTCGAGACCGGCGAAGAAAGGATGTTCGGCGATGATGCGCTCAAGGGTTTCCATGGCTGCTTTCCTTGGGAGGAGTGACGAGCCGCATTCCCGGATGGCGCGCACCTCCTCGGTGATATCAATGCCCACCGGGCACCAGGTGATGCAACGGCCGCAGCCCACGCAGCCGGAGCTGCCAAACTGGTCAATCCAGGAGGCCAGCTTGTGGGTCATCCATTGCCGGTACCGCGACTTGGCGGAACTGCGGACGCTGCCACCGTGGATGTAGGAGAAATTCTGGGTGAAACAGGAATCCCACTTGCGCCAGCGCTCGGCGTGCGTGCCGGTCACATCGCTGACATCCTCCACCGTGGTGCAGAAGCAGGTCGGGCAGACCATCGTGCAGTTGGCGCAGGTGAGGCACCGCTCGGCGACGTTGTCCCAGCGGGGATGATCGAATTTGTGTACAGCAAATCTCGGATGCCGGTCGTGTCCATGCGGCGCTGAATCTGGGAGGCGGCGCGCTCGACCGCGGCTTCCGCCTCCTGACGGACCGCTTCAGAAGCCAGGATGGCGCCGGGGCCAATTCCGCCAGCACCTCAGCGCCCGCGTCGCTTCCCGCCTCGACCACAAATTCATGCTTGCCCGGTCCCGACCAGTTCAGTGAGAGCGAGATCGAAGCCTCCCCGCACGCGCGGTCCGGTGCCCATCGAAGTGCAGAAACAAGTGGGCGCCGCTTGCGTGCAATTCACTGCGACGATGAAGATTCCCTCGCGGCGTGCTGCATAGACAGGATCTGATAGCGATCGCCCTGCAGAACGCGGTCCTGCACCGCAATGGCGGCCAGTTCGCATGCTCGAACACCCAGGAACGCCCGCCCGGGCGGGGTCGGTTCATTGTTCAAGATGCGAAAGGTCCGGCCGCTCCGCTCCGCAGTCAGCAGACGCACTTCGGCGGGGTGGAGGTATTTCTTCCAGCTTTGGGGACCGACGACATAGCCGAACAGCGCCTTGTCACTATTATTGCGGCGCCGCAAGCGGTAGCGTCCGGCTTCCTGTTCATCCGTCCAGCCTACCGGGAGATCAGAGAGGCTCTCCACAACGTCATAGACGATCGCTCCGTCGCGCACGGCTGGTCCAATGACTTGGTACCCATGACTGTGCAGGGCCGGGACCAGCCTTTCAAGTTGCTGGAGCGTCATAACAGTCTGTGCGTGCCCAGCCATTCGCCCAATTCCCGACTCTCCAAAGTGATTTGTAATCACCCGAGAGTTTAAAGGGTCGTGTAACGCGGCGCAGTGATAGCAATCACGCCTCAATGTGTCAAAAGATTTTTACGGTTGCGCGTCTAACTCTGTATCGCGGATTTGAATCCCGCCCCCGCAGAGTGGCCGCTCGGAATCTCGGTTCGAGCCACCACACGATCACTCCCGGATATCGTCGGCAAACCGGAAACTATCCAGAAACGGGCTTCGGGGACACATCGGGTGATCGGATCATCGGGCCATCGGGTGATCGAAAGTCAAAGGCTTTTGATCTTCGATCGCCCGATGACCCGATCACCAGATGACCCGATCTTTCCCTACTCGCCCTACTCGCCGCTCGGCACGAGATTCAACGCTTTCTTCATCGTGCCGCGTTCGGTCATGATTTTTTGCTGCAACAGCGTGATCGCATAAATCAACTGCTCGGGGCGCGGAGGGCAGCCGGGGACATAGATATCCACGGGAATGACCTGGTTTACGCTCTGCACCAGCGCGTAATTGTTAAAAACGCCACCCGAGGTTGCGCACGCTCCCATCGAAATGACCCACTTCGGTTCCGGCATCTGCTCCCAGAGCTGGCGAATTACGGGAGCCATTTTGTTCGAGACGCGGCCGGCGATGATCATCAGGTCCGACTGCCGAGGCGACGGCCGGAACACTTCGGCTCCGAAGCGCGAGATATCGAAGCGCGATGCGCCCATCGACATCATTTCAATGGCGCAGCAGGCGAGCCCGAACGTCATCGGCCAGATCGAACTCTTGCGCGACCAGTTGACGGCCCAGTCAAGCGAGGCAAGCGTGGTCATGACGATGCCTTCGGGCACGCCGTCTCCGAAGACGAGTTCCTTAACCACTCTCTTGCCGTTTTCAATGTCAATGTAGGGGCCAAAGCTGAGTTCTGGGGCCATGATGTTGCTATTCTACCTGTAGGCGGCAGCAGGTTCCAAATCGAGTTGGTGGAAGTAAGGCGGTCGAGTTTGCCGGCGAACAAGGACAGAGATGCACTTTCGGACTCCTGGACAAATCTACGTTGATGCTCTGCGTGCTCGTGACTGGCTCGAAGCGACTGGTATCCCGACTGCTAATACACGCCTCGCACACATAATTGCACACATCTATGGACTTCTAAATTCCGTAACAGCTGGGGACGGGCCACTTGGAGTGGGTGCTAGCCCCGAAGACACATACTACGCTTTGAGCGACGGCGCGGGTTTTGGGCTAATCGCGGCTGAAATGTCGAAACTTCCGTCCAATTTACTGCCACGTGGTGCCCTCGTAGATATTCTCAAGGGGCCTCTTGCGATCTCCAAAGAGGAACCAAGTTCCAGCGATCCGCGAAACAAATTCGTCGAGTTTGAACTAGCTGCCAATCTATCCTCTGCGGGACTACAGCTTCTTGACTTCGACGATGTTAAATTCCAGTTCGAGAACCACGCCTACTTGATCGAGTGCAAACGACCTTCCCAGAGTAATAGACTTGAACACAACATTGAGAAGGCATATACGCAGCTTAGCGCCAAGCTTACTAGTTCATCTGACCGAGGAATAGTGGCAGTGGCCGTGGAGAAAGTGTTCGACTTGGATAGTCGGATACAGCCAGTTGCATTGGCAATCTCTCCCACCGATTTCGCGAGGTCGGTCGCCGAACAATTTCGCAGCAGGATATCGAAATATGAGACGGGATGGGTCGATCCCCGGGTAGTTGGTGTGCTGGCGATTATCCGTTTTCTTAATACAGAAAGAGATCCAAGCATAACCGGCTCGAGCTACATTCTCGGCCTGATTAAGTTCACTTCACGCCAGCCAGCAGACGACGCGAGATTGGACAGACTAATTGAGGTATTGCGGGGTAGATTTCAGAAACCTTAAGTCGCAATTCTGGGCTCGTCAGATTCTGAGATTGGTTGCGAGTACAGCTGCTTTTTCCGCCGACCAGTGGAGTCAAACAGCGACGAAATATTCTTCAGGATAAAGATAGTCCTCACCCGACTCATCAATCACGCGAATCTGGTGGAGATTTGCCGCCGCCTCATCAGAGACCATTTGGTAGAGCTTCCGCAACTCAAGCGATGCGGCATAATCTTTGTTTTTCACACAGACGACAAATCGCCGCTCATTTCGCTTCAGGATTTCCTCCATACATCTTGATCTTACACTCCTGGTTTCTCTCGGCGTCCTCCGCGTCTCGGCGGTGAACGCTCCTACGGGTTCAGCACGATCTTCCCAAACATCTGGCTCTTCTCCATGTACTCGTGAGCGGCGCGGATGTCTTTCAGCGGGAAAGTATGGTCGATGACGGGCTTCAGCCGTCCGGCGAACACGTGGCTGAGCACTTCATTGAGTTCGCTCATCGTCCCCATGTACGACCCCAGCAATGCCAGTTGGCGCGAGAACAGAAAGCGCAGATCGAGTTCGACTTTCGGTCCTGTCGTCGCGCCGCAGGTGACGAGTGTGCCGCCCGCCTTGAGCGACCGCACGCTCTCTTCCCAGGTGGCCAGTCCAACGTGCTCGATGACGATGTCGACGCCCTCAAAATTTGTGATCTTGCGGACTTCCTGCGAAATCTTCTGCTGATAGTGGTTGATAACGAAATCGGCGCCGAGTTCGCGGGCGCGCTCCATTTTGCGCTCGTCGCCCGCGGTCGTGATCACGCGCGCGTGGAACAGTTTCGCGATCTGGATGGCGGCGATGCCCACTCCTGAGTTCGCGCCCAGCACCAGCACGGTTTGCCCGGGGCGGATCGCGGCGCGTCCCGTAAGCATGTGCCACGCGGTGAGAAAAACCAGCGGGACGCTGGCGGCCTCATTGAAGTCGAGCGAGTCGGGGATCGGAATGACGTTCACTGCGGGCACCGCAATCAGTTCGCAGTTGCCGCCGTCCACGGTGTTGCCGAGCACGGTGAACTGGCGGCACTGATTCTGCAAGCCGGCAACGCACTTCGCGCAGTGATTGCAGAAATGCATGGGCGCAAGCAGCACGCGCTGTCCGGGCTTGAGGTCGGTGATGTACTCGCCGACTTCGACAATCTCGCCGGCGTGTCGCTGCCGAGGATATGCGGCAGGTTAATGCCGGGCAGTCCTTTGCGCACCCAGATGTCGAGATGGTTCAGAGCGCAAGCCCGCACGCGTATCAGGACTTGGTCTTTGCGCGGCTTGGGATCGGGAACGTCTTCGTAGGCCAGAACTTCCGGCCCACCGAACTGATGAATGCGGACGGCTTTCATGGGGACTCCTACAACTGCAGGCGGCAAAATTGAACCCTACAAA
This sequence comes from uncultured Acidobacteriaceae bacterium, assembly GCA_963794365.1. GTDB lineage: Bacteria > Acidobacteriota > Terriglobia > Terriglobales > Acidobacteriaceae > Acidiflorens. The sequence continues at coordinate 75,639 of CAWCDV010000018.1, read as the reverse complement.
CTAGCACAAACCGCATTGGCTCCGCGTAGAGGACGGCCGCCCTCGGACGTCCAGTCGAGCGCAGCTCGACGCTTCGCCGATATCTATGGTTTGACCTTCCCCGTTCCGCGAACCATAATCAATACATGGACATCTACGAGGAGATCGTCCGCCTGCGAAAAGACGGACGGCGCGGAGCCGTGGCGACCATCGTCAACGTGCGCGGGTCGATTCCTTCGTTCAAGACCGCCAAGATGCTGGTGCGCGACGATGGCTCGATTGTGGGAACCATCGGCGGCGGATGCGTCGAGGCTGAGGTGTGGCAGGCGGCGCGCGAAGTGATGGAATCGGAGAGGCCGCGGACCCTGACGTTCGATCTGAATCAGGATCCGAAATACGACACCGGCCTCGTCTGCGGCGGAACGCTGGAGATTTTCGTGGAGCCGGTTCTGCCTCCCGCAGATCTTTATATTTTCGGCGCAGGTCACGTTGCAGCAAGTCTTTACAAAGTTGCACGCATCGCTGGATTCGACATCACGGTGGTGGATGATCGAGAAGCCTATGCCAATCGCGAACGCTTCCCTGAGGCGCAGCAGGTAATTGCCGAAGATTTCGACAAGGCCGCGGCGCGGCTCGCGCCCAGCGAGTCTTCGTACATCGTGATCGTCACGCGCGGGCACCGCGACGATATGCGCATGCTGCGCTGGGCGGTGCAGACTCCGGCGCGCTACGTCGGGATGATTGGGTCGAAGCGGAAGACCATCACCATCTTCAAAGAGCTGCAGCAGGAAGGTCTGCCCGCGCATCTATTTGATCGCGTCCACGCCCCAGTCGGGCTGGATATTGGCGCAATTACGCCGGAAGAGATTGCCGTGTCGATCACGGCGGAACTGATCGCGAAACGGCGAAAAGTGGAGCGCGACCTGCCGCACATGAGCTGGTTCCATCGGCGGGAGCGAGAGTCCGAGGTCGAGCCGAAGTCCTAAGTCGTCTTTACCGCCGAGAAATGCGTAGGCAGGGGAGACGAGTGCCGCCCTCGCTCGTCCAAGCCGAGCGCAAACTCGGCACTTTGCCAGCGGCTGCAACAACTCTGGATTCGCTTTTCTCGGCGTCCTCGGCGTCTCGGCGGTTATGATCTCGGGATGCCGAAGGAAATCGAAATCAAATTTCGGATTGAGAATCTGCCCGCGCTCAGCCCGGGCGCTGAAGCAAGCGGGCTTCAAACAGCTCACCCGCTCCACCCACGAAATGAATTCCCTCTACGATCTGCCCGGCCAGAAGCTGCGCAAGCGGGGCGAAATGCTGCGGCTGCGCAAGTACGGCGAGACCTGGGTGCTGACGCACAAGGCGAAAAGCAAGGCCGGCCGCCATAAAGTGCGGGTTGAACTGGAAACGCGTATCGAGAACGGCGAGCAGATGGACGCCATTCTGCGCGCGCTTGGTTTTGCGCCCACGTTTCGCTATGAAAAGTATCGCGCCGAGTGGAGCGACGGCACCGGCCACGTCGTGCTCGATGAGACTCCGATTGGGAATTTCGGCGAGATCGAAGGACTACCGCGCTGGATCGACCGCACAGCGCGCGCGCTCGGCATCGGCCGGGGCGATTACATCACTCAGACCTACGCCCCGATGTTCTTTGCCTGGAAGCGGCGCACGCACAGCAAAGCCACCGAGATGACGTTTCGAGCGCTCCACAAGCAACCGAAAAGCGTTTAACCGCCGAGACGCCGAGAGCGCCGAGAAAAATCTGGAAGGCAATAAATAATGAATAACGAATAATGAATCGCTGCGGATCTCCTGAAGATCCAGCCAAGCATTGCTCGGCGCACTCGGCGTCTCGGCGGTGAATGCTCTACGAATTTGCCCCGTGACACTTCTTATATTTCTTGCCGCTCCCGCAAGGACAAGGATCGTTGCGCCCAACTTTCGCCGCCGAGCGCACCACCTGCTGGACTTGCATGTCGCCCGCCCCGGCCATGCGCGCCTGTTCCAGTTCCCGCTTCTTCTTGCGCTGGAAGGCTTCTTCGATTTCGTCCACAGATGTAGCAACCTGGCGCGGCGGGCGTCCATTGCCGCCGCGGCCGCCGGTGATGACCGAAGGCACGCCGGCTTCGGGCCCTTGCCCGGACGCATCGCTTGGAATGATTCCGCCGCCCGGCCTCGCTCCCACGTCCGGCGGACGTTCCATGATCTGCATCAGGTACAGGTAGCGAACCGTCTCTTCCTGAAAGCGCTGCATCATCTCTTCGAACATGTCGAAGGACTCGCGCTTGTACTCGACCAGCGGATCATGCTGGCCATAACCGCGCAGGTTGATGCCCTCTTTCAGGTGGTCCATCGAGAGCAGGTGATCTTTCCACTGCGCGTCGATCACGCTCAGCATGATCATGCGCTCGTGATAGCGCATAGCCTCGGCGCCGATCAGCTCCTCTTTCGCGTCATAGCGCTCTTTAAGTTTGTCGAAGATGGCGTCGCCCAGTTCCTGGCGGTTCATCTGCTCGGGCTTGAGGCCCTCGGCGTAGATGTCGACGCCGAAGCGGGTGAAGATCGCGTCTTTCAGAGCTTTGAGGTCCCAATTAGCGACGTGCTCTTTCGGCGGGCAGTGCCGTTCGAGGATGTCGGCGAGAATCCCGGAGACGTAATCTTCGATGATGAGATCTTTCTGGTCGAGGCCTTCCAGCAGACGGCGGCGCAGGCCATACACCGCCTCGCGCTGCTTGTTCATGACGTCGTCATACTCAAGCAGATGTTTGCGGGCCTCGAAGTTTTGGCCCTCAACGGCTTTCTGCGCGCCTTCGATTTGGCGCGTGATCATGCGCGATTCGATGGGAACACCTTCCTCCATGCCGAGCCGTTGCAGCAGCTTCGAAACCCACTCCTTGGCGAAGATCCGCATCAAGTCGTCTTCGAGCGAGAGATAGAAACGCGACGAGCCCGGGTCGCCCTGGCGGCCGGCGCGCCCGCGGAGCTGATTGTCGATGCGTCGCGCTTCGTGGCGTTCGGTTCCGAAGATATGCAATCCGCCCGCTTCGATCACCTCGCGATGTTCCTTGTCCGTGTCGGCTTTGTAGCGCGCAAAAATCTCATTCCATTGATCGGTCGGCACCGCGTACTCATTGCCGGCGTAGTACCAAACCGTGCGGTTGGGATCGTCCACATCGGCTTCGATCTTGCCTTGCGCGGCGCGGATCGGCTGCGCGATTCCCTTCTTCACGCATTCCTGCTTGGCCATGAATTCGGGGTTGCCGCCGAGCAGAATGTCGGTGCCGCGGCCCGCCATGTTGGTGGCGATGGTGACCATGCCTTTGCGTCCCGCCTGCGCCACAATCTCCGCTTCGCGCTCGTGGAACTTCGCGTTCAGCACGACATGCTGCTTCATTCCCTTCTTATTCAGCAGGTCGGAAAGGCGCTCGGATTTTTCGATCGAGGTGGTGCCGACCAGCACCGGCTGGCCGCTCTCATGCAGCCTTTGAATTTCGTCGGCGGCCGCGAAATATTTTTCCTTCTCCGTGCGATAGACGATGTCCGGATTCTCTTTGCGCAGCAGCGTGCGATTGGTCGGTATGACGATGACTTCGAGCCGGTAGATCTTGTCGAATTCCGGCGCTTCGGTTTCCGCCGTACCCGTCATGCCCGCCAGTTTCTTGTACATGCGGAAATAATTCTGGAACGTGATGGTGGCGAGCGTCTGATTCTCGCGCTCGATCTTCACATTCTCTTTGGCTTCGATCGCCTGGTGCAGCCCGTCGGACCAGCGGCGGCCCGGCATCAGGCGCCCGGTGAATTCGTCCACGATCAGCACTTCGCCGTCTTTGACCACGTACTCGACGTCTCTCTTGTAAAGCGCGTGCGCTTTGACGGCGGTCTCCACGTGATGCTTCAGCGCCCAGTTTTCCGGGTCGGCGATGTTGCCGATCCCCAGCAGCTTCTCGACTTTCTCCCAGCCGTCGTCGCTGACCGTGATGTTGCGGTGTTTTTCGTCCACCACATAGTCCCCGGTCATGATTTTGGGCTCGCCCGGCTGCGTATCGATTTCCTCGCCCTTTTCGAGCTTGGGGATGATGCGATTCACCTTGTAGTACTTGTCGGTCGATTCCTCGCTGGCGCCCGAAATGATGAGCGGCGTGCGGGCTTCGTCGATCAGGATGGAATCGACTTCGTCGACGATGGCGAAGTTGTGCACGCGCTGCACGCAATCGTGCAGGTCGAACTTCATGTTGTCGCGCAGATAGTCGAAACCGAATTCGTTGTTGGTGCCGTAGGTCACGTCCGCAGCGTAGGCGGCGCGGCGCTGCTCGTCATCGAGGTCGTGGACGATCACGCCCACCGTCAGGCCAAGAAAACTGTAGAGCTTGCCCATCCATTCCGAGTCGCGCTTGGCCAGGTAGTCGTTGACTGTGACCACGTGCACGCCGCGTCCGCTCAGCGCGTTCAGATAAACCGGAAGCGTGGCGACCAGCGTTTTGCCCTCGCCGGTCTTCATTTCGGCGATCTTGCCTTCGTGCAGAACCATGCCGCCGATCAACTGCACGTCGAAGTGCCGCATGTTGAGCACGCGCCGTCCAGCTTCGCGGACCACGGCAAACGCTTCCTCCAGCAACTCGTCGAGAACGACCTTGAGAACTTCGCTGCGCTCGGCTTCGATTTCCTTCTGGCGGTCGGGATCAGGAATCAGTATCCGCATCCGGCTCGTCGGCGATCGAGCTGAGCCGCTCCTGAATACGGGCGCGAAACTCCGCCGTCTTGGCGCGAAGTTGCTCATCGGAGAGCTTCTGTATCTCCGGCTCGAGCGCGTTGATAGCCTCCACACGAGGCTGCAAGCGCTTGATCTCCCGCTCGTTCTTCGTCCCGAAAACCTTGCCCAGCAATGTGTTGATCAAAACGGAAATCCTTCAGAGGACACGCGTCCCAAGCTATGCAGTAAAGCCTAGCACATTAGATGCGGCAGGGATGGCGAAGGACGGACCGTGAACAGCGCCGGTACACATCCACCTAAAGAAACGGGTTCTGGATAACCAGATCGCCGAAGCGGCGGCCGTGTTGCATGTCCTCGCTGTAAAGAATCTTGCAACCGCCCTGCAGCGCCGCCACAACGATGAGGGCGTCGTACCATGAAAGTTGAGTTTCACCGTGCAACCGCAAGGCTTCAATCACAAGTGCAGGGGACGAAGAGATCGCCATCATCGGGAATAGTGCGGTAAGCACGAACGACTCCAGGTCGGATTTGACGATGGCGAGGCGAAATCCTCGCAAGGCAACGTTGATAAACTCCTGAACGACTTGATAGCTGATGATCGCCTGTTTGTCGGCGGCACCGTCGGTAACCAGTCGCTGGGCAATCTTGGCTTTTTCTGGAAAAGATTGACCAAAGGCGTAGACGATGATGTTCGTATCCAGAAAGCACTTAACGTTCATTCATCTCGTCCCGCGTGAACTTTCGCCCGGCATCGGCGTACTTGAGTTTTTCAAACAACGCTTCTATTTCCGCGCGGCTCACCATGCGGGAGCCATACCAGTCCAGCCAATCGCGGAAGGCGTCGTTCAGCGTTTTGTGCTCGCTGCGAGCGACCTCGCGGGCCAGTTCAATCTTGATTTCATCCGCACTAAACGTGATGTTCTTCATATGGCCTTATCTTCGCTCATTCATCTCGTCGCGCGTAAACTTGCGGCCCGCGTTCACATGACCGAGGCTGTTGTAAAGTTCCGTGACCTCTGCGGCGCTCACGCGACGGGATCCGTACTGAATTAGCCATTCGCGGAAAGCATCGATCAGGGGCCGGTGCTCGCTGCGAGCAACTTCCCGGGCGCGTTCTTGGCAGCTTCGTCGGCACTAAAAGTGATGTTCTTCATATGTGTCTATCGCGTTAAGCGTCCGATTCTCGTCACGAGCCACTTCTCGGCCACGTTCGATAGCAGGGGTATCAGCACTCAAAGTAATATTTCACACGAATGCAGTGTACACGATTATAGTGCGATCGGCAACCAAAAGCGGGTGCCAAAAGCTGGGCGCCTTAGACCATGATTGGCGTGGCTTGTCCCTTCCCTGTATTCTTCCCCGTTAAGACCATGCCCACCTTCTACCAGCGATTCCAGGAATCGGCCCGCAAGTTCCCCGACAACATTGCCCTTGAGATCCAGCGCCAGCAGACGGTCGAGCGTGTCACCTTCGCGGAACTGACGCGCATGTCGGAGAGCGTCGCGAACTGGCTCTCGACTCGGGTTCCACGGGATGCGCGGGTAGCGATTCTGGCGGCGAACCATCCCCGGTGGGTGGCGGCATATTTAGGGATCATCGCCGCCGGCCGAACGGCGGTTCCGCTCGACACCGACTTTCAACGCCGACCAGGTGAAGAAGTTGTTGATCGACAGCGGAGCGTCCCTGTTGTTCTGCGACGTGAAGCATCTTCCGGTGGCCGCGGAAGCGGTCGAGGGACTCGGCATAAGTCTGGTGATGACGTCAGCGGCGGCCGAACAGGATCGCGGCAACTCCGGCATCCGAATCCCACTCATCGCACAGAACGCGATGAGTGGGGCACCCGGGTTTGACCAGCTAGTACCAGCTCTGGCCGCCGATCTCGATTCCATCTTCGCCGCCGGCCCCGCCGGCTTTCAGCCCATCGTCCCCGCTGCGGACGACCTGGCGGCGCTGCTCTACACCTCGGGCACCACCGCCGATCCAAAGGGCGTCATGCTCACCCACGCCAACCTCGTCGGCGAGGCGAATTCCGTGCTCGCGGTCAGTCAAGATTGGTCCTGAGGATGCGCTGCTGGGAATTCTCCCCATGTTTCATGTCCTCGCGCAGATGGCCAACCTTTTCCTGCCTCTATTCAATGGCGCGCGCGTCGTCTATCTGGAAACGCTCAACACCACCGAATTGCTGCGCGCTTTGCAGGAACGCGACATCACCGTGTTTTGCGTTGTGCCCCAGTTTTTTTACCTGATTCACGAGCGCATTTTCAAAGAACTGCACAAACGCGGCAAGCTCACGCTGTCGCTGGTGCGCACGCTGATGGCGCTGAACCGCGCGCTGCGCCGAGTCCGATATCAACGCGGGCAAACTTTTCTTCGGAAAGATTCACGCCACCTTCGGCGCTCGCATGCGCTATCTGGTAACCGGCGGTTCGCGATTCGATCCCGCCATCGCCCGCGATTTTTACTCCTTTGGCATCGACGTTCTGAACGCCTACGGGCTGACCGAAACCATCAGGCGGCGCCTTCCTCAATCCTCCGGGCGCACATTGTATTTGGCTCGGTCGGCCGGCCTTTTCCTGGGGTCGAAGCCAAGATTGTCCAAGAGAAGATAGTCGAAGAGAAGACTGTCGAAGAGAAGACCGTGGACCCGCAACCGATGGAAGACGGCGCGCCGCCGGTGGGTGAGATTGCGATCCGCGGCGCCATCGTCATGAAGGGATATTGGAATCGCCCCGAGGCCACGGCCGAGGTGCTGCGCGACGGCTGGTTCTACACCGGCGATCTGGGCTACTTCGATTCCGGCGGCAATCTATTCATCACCGGGCGGCGCAAGGAAGTCATCGTGCTCGCCAACGCAAAAAATGTGTATCCGGAGGAGATCGAGGCGCACTACCTCCGGGCGCAGTCCGTGAAAGAAATTTGCGTGATGGCAGCGGAGGCGCGCCCCGGCGATCCGACGTCCGAGCGGCTGCATGCCGTGGTCGTGCCCAACTTTGAACTGCTGCGCGAACGCAAGATCGTCAACGCAAAAGAGGCGATCCGCCTCGACATTGAAGCGCTCTCCCACAAGATCGCTTCCACCAAACGTCTGGGAAGTTACGACATCTGGCAGGAAGACCTGCCGCGCACGACGACGCGCAAGTTAAAGCGCTTCCAGATAGAGAAGAAGGTTCGGGAGCTGAAACAAAACGACGGCGGCGGCGATGCGGACGTGGGCAAGGAGAAGGAGAAAGAAACCGCTAACCGACGACGAGCAATCGTGGCTGGAGCGGGAGGATGTAAAGCGCGCCCTCGCCATAGTTCGGGAATCGTCGCGCGAGCCTTCGCGCACCCGACTGCAGCAGATTCGTCCCACCCACAATCTGGAGCTGGATCTGGCGCTCGATTCCATGCAGCGCATTGAATTGCTGACCGCGCTCGAGCAGCAGCTGGGCGGCGAAGTGCCCGAGGCGCAGTTGGCGGAAATTTATTCGGTGCGCGACCTGGTCGATGCCGTTCTAGCCAGCGCCAGCCGCGGCGAGGGCCAAGCCAGCGCGGGAGCACCGGCCTGGTCGACCATCTTCAGCGAGCCCGTGACCGATCCCGAGGTCCTGGCACTGGCGCGCCACAATATTTTCGCCGAGGTCTTTTTCTTCCTGCTGGGGAAATTGATTTATCTTTTCGCGCTCGACCGCCTTCACTTAAAAATGCGCGGACTCGAAAATCTGCCCGCAAAAGGGCCCGTTCCTGCTCTGTTCGAATCACCAGAGCTATATCGATCCGATGGTGATGGCCGGGGCGCTGCCGTGGCGCCTGTTTCGCGATACCTTTGCGCTGGGCACGAGCGACATTTTCGGCAAGGGATTCTATGCGGCGGCTGGCGCGATGGCTGCGCGTGGCGGTCCTCGATCCCGACGCGAATCTGGTGTCCGCCATGCGCGCCGGAGCTTTTGGCCTCAGCCAGGGACACATTCTCGTCCTCTATCCCGAGGGCGAACGCACCAACGACGGCAACCCGAGATTATTCCGCAAAGGCGCCGCGATCCTCTCGATTCACACGCAAGCCCCGATTGTCCCGATCGCGATAGAGGGCTTCTACGAATTCTGGCCGCGTCACGAAAAGTTCCCCAAGTTCACCGATTTGCAACTGGCATTCGGCAAGCCGATTCAACCTCCGCCACTGAGCGAGGCGAGCGAGGCCGCGTACGAGCAACTGACTTCCGAGTTGAAAGCCAGAGTGGTGGCGATGTGGCAAGAATTGAGAGACAAAGAATTGCGAGAAAAAGAACTGAGAGAAAAAGATTTGCGCGAAAAACACTCGAGCCGGCCGGAATCCGAATCGAAGAATTCGGCGCTGCCCGAAATCGCACCTCGTTAACTTTATCTGGCCGTGGTTTTATGCGCCCGCGCCCTTAGCTTGCCCGCCCACAACCTTGGTAAAGGCCTCCACAACACCGGCGTGGAATTTCTGGCCAGCCCCCGCCACAATCTCCTCTTCGGCCTGGTGAGGCGAGAAAGATTTGCCGGCAGCGCCGCTGATCAATTTTTGGTAGGCATCGGCCACGGCCAGAATGTGAGCCTCGATCGGAACATTGACCGAACGCGCTCCCTGATCCTGCAAAATCTGCTGCGCGACGATGATCGGAATCACCCGCCGCAGCGCATTCCCGACGGCCTGGGCGCGCGCATCGGCCTTGCGGGGCTTGCGGAAACTGGCAACCACCTCGTCGCGGCTCATGTCCGCGGCCTTGTAGAGAATGTCGTTGCTGATGCCGAGCTTGCTCAGATCCCGCAGCAACACCGCCGACCGCAGCAACTCGACCCGATCCGAACCCAGGCCCATCGCCTCGGCCATTCTGGTCGACGCCTGCACCACCCGCTGGTTTTCACTATTGCCGAGCTTCTCATTGGCCATGACGTGTTCCAGAACCAGCAGCAGCCCGCTGAAACTTTCCCGGATGTCGGCGGTCATCGCCTCCTTGCGCTCGTAAAGTGTGCCCATCACGTAGCCGACAACCGCCAAAATTCCCGCCCAGATGGCGAAGTTGAAGAGCCGCTCCCCGGGCAGCGTCAGCACCTTATGTGTAGGTATCAGGTTGTTCAAAAAGTCCAACAGAACGACCAGGAACACGCAAGCGAAGGCGGTGAGAGTCGCGTGCCGGCGTCCGAAGTAGTAAGCCGAGTACAAAGTCGGCAGGAAATAAAAGCAGAGCGCCATCGGCAGCGACTCGGCATAGAACTGCACCGTCGCCGCGATCAGGAACAACGATAGCAGCAGAATACTTTCCTTGGCGAATTTACTCATCGTGGTTGTCCCGATTCTTGATCGTCCCGATTCTCGATTGTCCCGATTCTGTTGTCCGGGCCGTCCCGCCCCGCTCGCGCGAGCAAGGAAGCCCTTCCTGACATGTTGAAGCACTCTAGTGTCCAAGGAAAGTTACCGGGGTCATGAGCCTTTTGTGCAGATCTCCCCAACTCTGTCATCCCGACCGGAGGAGATCATCGCGAAAGCGATGATCTGCGGAGTGGAGGGACCTTGTGTTTAATGTTTGCATCGGACGGCCGGGTGCCCCACCCTTCGTTTTTTGAAGGGTGGGATTCTGCGCCCACCACTTGTGATCTTTCGCTGACTCCCGCAGCCCCCTCGACCGTAGAGTGAGCCGATGATCCCATCAGCCACCCTTTTCGCAAAGTACGCGAAATGGGGCACCCGTCCGAACCCGCGCGAGGAGCCGTCCGCCTGGAATATAACAACCCGCTTTGAAATGTCTTCTATGTGGAGTATACTGTGGAATAGATTCCACATATGCAAATCGTTCAAATCGTGCTGGATAAAAAGCTGTTACACGCCGCCGACCAAGCCGCGAAGCGCACTCAGGCGAAACCGGTCCGCTCTGGTGCGCGACGCCCTGCGGGAACATCTCCGCCGGTTAGAACTGCGAGCCAGTGAAGAGCGCGACCGCCAGGGCTACTCGCGACATTCGCAAGCCGACGCGGAAGCGCGGGCGTTGGGAATCGGAGGCCACGTGGCCGGAAGAATAGCCGAGGCCGATCGCCCGAGGTGAGGTTCGGCTCTACCAGTTTGCCGCGCCCGACAAGAAACGGCCGGCCCTCGTGCTCACCCGCAACAGCGCCATCGCGTATCTATCCACGGTCACGGTTGCGCCTGTCACTTCCACGATTCGCGGCGTGCCATCGGAAGTCGTTCTGAATGAGGAGGACGGCATGAAGTCCCCGTGCGCGGTGAACCTGCACAATGCAGTTACGGTGTCGCAACAGCGCCTGGGGAAACGTGTGGCCCAGCTTAGTTCCGCACGAATGAATGAAGTGTGTGCCGCTCTGCGGTTCTCTCTGGGGTGCGATTCAAACTAGTTAATGGGAACGAACTGCCCCATTCAAGCTAAAATCGGGCTTGAATGGGCCACCCGTCCGCTGCGGATAGTGGCTCGTTTCCAGAGTTCGCTTCTCGCGTAATCTTTGCCTATTTACCCTTGAGGCATTATCTCGTGGGTACCCCCCACCCCCCCTCCCCCCTCCCGTGTGGAATCATGGGGTTAGGAGGAAATTCCCGCAAAATCTTTGAGTTTAAAGGACTTGGAGGTAAAATATTTATTCGTCAATGACTTAGCTCGTTTTTCGCTTCTCTCGGGGCACCGGCGGAGGGCTGACGCCCGCTGATTTTCCCAAATTGGTGTTTTCAAAGAGCGCCGATTAGTGAGGCTGGGGCGGCTTCGAGGAGCGTCTTGGTGACGGGCACACCTCGGCCCTGCTACAGGTCGATCTCCATTGTCGCCGACGGGCGGTTGGGAGTCTGTGATGGTGCTCACTGGGCGTTTGTGATGAAAAAAGTCAAGGGCCCCGCCCAAGCGAAGCTTGGAAGGGCCGCCCTCGGCGCGTCACACGCCTAGGTGCGTTCCGTCACAGCGCCTACGCACGAGTAACGGTAACCTCCACATACTTCTGTACTAACTTCCCCGAGTACACCTGCGAAGGAGTCTACCAATTGTTGATTCGTTGGGCCGATACTCCGTAACGTCATCGAGCGGGAGAAAAAAAGTGGGACAACAATTGTTCGGTTTTATCCAAGCGATAGGACTTTTCGTCGGATTAACGATTGGCATCGTGTCCACGTGGTTCCTCATGCGCGCTCGCGCTCAAGCGGCAATAGACGCAGCTGCGCGTTGCCAAGAGCAGCTCAATGCTGCTCGAGAGGAATGCGCCCATCTGGATGAACGCGCCAAACGCGTCCCTGGCCTTGAAGAGAAATGCGACGAACTGACAAATGAGAGGCAAAATCTCCAGGCCGAACTAGCGAAAGTGAAGGCCACTCTCGCCGCTGAACAGGCGCAGACCGCGGAGAAACTGACCCTTTTGCAAGAAGCTAAAGAACAGCTGTCTACCGCTTTCACGTCTCTGGCTAACAACATATTTGAGGAAAAAACAGTCCGGCTCACGGAACAAAACAACAATAATATTGGACAGATCCTGGAACCTTTCAAAACGAAACTCGATGAGTTTAAGGCCAAAGTTGAGGAGGTTCATGACAAAGAGATCGACGGTCGGGTAGCACTGCGGGAGCAGGTTAACCAACTGACAGCGCTGAATCAGCAGCTATCGGCAGATGCGCAGAGCCTTGCAAATGCTCTCAAGGGGTCTGCGAAAACGCAGGGGAATTGGGGAGAGATGATTTTAGTGAGACTGCTGGAAGCGTCGGGTCTCCGCGAAGGCCGTGATTATGAACTCCGACCGTCCTACCAGCGCGAAAACGGCCACCGGGGACAACCCGACATTGTCATCCATCTGCCCGGCGAACGACACCTAATTATTGATTCGAAAGTGTCTTTAACGGACTACACACGATATGTAAACGCTGTCGACGAGGCAGATCGAACTGACGCGCTTGGGCGTCATCTGAATTCCATGCATCGGCACGTGAAGGAACTGTACGACCAGGACTATCAAAACCTCTACGGCTTAAATTCGCTGGATTTCGTGATCATGTTTGTGCCGATTGAATCGGCTTTCGCGGTTGGATTGGCGCAGGACACCAGCTTGTGGGAAGAGGCATGGAGCAAGAATGTGCTACTCGTTAGCCCGAGCACCCTCCTCTTTGTTTTGCGCACTGTCGCCTACCTCTGGCAGCAAGAGGATCAGGCGCGCAATGTACAGGAGATTGCTCATCGGGGTGCCGAACTTTACAACAAACTCGTCGGGTTCGTTGAGGATCTCGGTGAACTTGACGACCGATTGCGACAAGCTAGAGTAAGCTTCGACAGCGCCTACAAGAAGCTAAGTAGTGGACGCGGAAACGTGATTCGACAGGCCGAGATGCTGAAGGAGATGGGTGTGAAGCCGAACAAGGCGATGCCCGTTGCATTGGTTGAAGCGGCTCTGGAAGATACGCAGGCTCCAAGCCGGGCTGCAGTCGCTGAAACTGAGGTCGTTCCGGCCTGATGTGAAGTTAGAATTCCCTGATGCGTCTCTGCCGAGCAGGGAGGGTAGGGGTCCTTCGACTCCGCAGAGACTTCACTTCGTGAAGTCCCCGCTGCGCTCAGGATGACAACTTGGATAGGGCCTCCTTCGCCGTCACTTCGCCCGGGGATGCGTCTGGTCGTAGACGTCCATCATGTGCTTGACGGAGAGCTGGGTGTAGCGTTGCGTGGTCGCCAGGCGCTCGTGGCCCAGCAGTTCCTGGATGGCGCGCAGGTCCGCTCCTTCTTCGAGCATGTGCGTGCCGAAGGCGTGACGCAGAGTGTGGGGATGAACGTCGGGCGACAGTCCCTTGGCCACGGCGATGCGCTTGACGATGCGTCCGACGCTGCGCGTGGTAAGCCGTCCGCCGCGCTGGTTGACGAGCAGCGCGGGCATGACTTTCGCCGGCGTGCTTTTCGCGGACTGCTTTCGCGGAACTGCTTTTCTCGGAAGTTGCGTTCTTCGGCGTGTTCTAGGTCGCCAGCAGTTGTTGCCGCCACGGCAGGTAAACCGCAAGCGCCGCGAGCGCCGACCCTCCGAACGGGACGTAGCGTTCCTTCTTCCCTTTGCCGCGAATCAGGATGGCTTCGTTGCTCAGGCTGATGTCGTCGAGATTGATGCCCACCAGTTCCGAGTTGCGGATGCCGCAGCCGTAGAGCAGTTCGAACATCAGACGATCGCGCTCGGGAAACGATGCCACCTCCGGCATTTTGCCGTCGAGCACGGAATTCATTTCCTCGATGGTCGGAACGCGCGGCAGTTTTTTGGGCAGCCGTGGCGTGGAAACCAGCTTGGCGGGATTCTGCTCGACCACGCCTTCCTGCGCCAGCCAGCGATAAAGCGAGCGCACCGCGGCCAGCGCGCGGGCGACGGAAGTCTTGCTCAATCCTTTGTCGTAGAGATGCGAGAGGAAGCCGCGGATGGCGATGTGGTCGATCTGATCCATTCCAATCGCGCGCGCCCATTCTCGGACCTATGTAGGCGGCGAAGGCGTCGAGATCTCCGGTGTAGGCCTTGATGGTGTGCGCCGAGGCATTGCGCTCCCGCAGGTGGCGGAGGAAGTCGTCGGTGGCGCGTTCGACGATCGTGCGCGAGTTGTTGGCTGTCAAGCTCATGAGAAGAAATTTTGTAATTGTGTAATTTGTAATTGGGTAATTTGAGAACCAGATCACGGCCGAACAGTGCCTCGCGTGGAACAAGCCGGTTTTAGATTACCAAATTACCAAAATTACAAATTACCAGATTACAAATTGTTCCTCGCTTTCGCCCGCGGATGATGCTTCGCATACACGCTCTTCAGCCGGTCGAGTGCAACGTGGGTATAAATCTGCGTGGTCGAAATGTCGGCGTGGCCGAGGATGGTCTGCACCGTCCGCAGGTCGGCCCCATTCTCCACCATATGCGTCGCGCAGGAGTGACGCAGCATGTGCGGACTGGCGTGGCGTCCGCGGCAAGTCCCGAAGCGAGACCCGCCTTCCCGACCAACTGCCAGATGCGCTGACGTGTCAGGCGCCGGCCTCCTGTGCCCAGGAACAGGAGCGGCGAACTTTTCGTCGTCGTTTTAGCGATCACTTCCCTGCCGTTTTTCAAATATTGCTGCAATGCTTGCTGGGCCGGCACTCCGAGCGGCACCATGCGCTCTTTGTCGCCCTTGCCGCGGACCAGGATGTATCCCATTTCGAGCTTCAGGTCTTCGAGGCGCGCGTCGGCCACTTCGGAAACGCGCACGCCTCCGGCATAGAGAAGTTCCAGCATGGCATGGTCGCGAAGCGCAAGCGCTTGCGCGCGCGCCGTTTCATTTCGCGGCCGCGTCTCGGCCAGCTTCGTTCCGGACAGCATGGCTCCGACTTCGTCGCGGCTCAGCGCCTTGGGCAGCACCTTCCATTGTTTCGGCAGAGTCGATGTTGAGCGTCGGATCCTTGTCGATCTTTCCATCGAGCAGCAAATGCCGATAAAGATGCCGGATGGCCGAAAGCTTCCTTCCCACCGAGCGCCCGTCGAGCGCATTCGAAAATAATTCCTGGATGTATTCGCGCACGTCTTCCCGCCGCGCTCCGCTCAGAACCACGCGCCGCTTCTCCAGAAACTCCGCGAACTGCGCCAGGTCGCTGGTGTAAGCGGCAATCGTCAACTTCGCCGAGCCGCGCTCCACCCGCAGATAGTCGAGAAAGGCGGAGAGGGTCCGCGCGTTGGCGTCCGAGGCCATGTGATGAGTATGGGTTGTCAGGCGGAACCCGAGAAGTAACGAGGAGGATGCGGGCGGATAGTGCGGCTCTTAAGCACTCGCCTTCTAAACACTCTCTCGATCGGCAGACCGGTTCTATGCCTTCGCCTCGCCCGCCGGCTCGCAGCAGTTCCACCGCGTACAGCGCCCCCTCCGGCGTCTCTTCGTGCTTGAAGTAGGCGAAGACATCGCGGCCCGCGGCGAGATGCTCGTGGATGCGGGCGACCATCGCCTGGCGTTCTTCGGCGGTGTAAGTGGGCTTGCGGTAGCGGTAGTAAGCGAAATCGGCGGTGACTACGTCGGGAGTGTCGCGCTCTTCCGTTTCGGCCACACAGAGCGCGATGTTGCGCTCGCGCAGCGTGTTCCACGTGGCGTCGACGAACGCTGGCTCGCTCAACCACGATTCGTGGCGGAACTCGAAAGCCGCGCGCACCGTTCGCGGCAAGCTTTTCAGAAATTCGGAAAGCACCGCCTGATCCGCTTTGAAATTCGGCGGCAGCTGAAAGAGCAACGGGCCGAGGCGTCCGGCGCGCTCTAAGGCCTCCAGCGTTCCGAGAAAGCGCTGCAGGAATTCGTCCGCGTTCTTCAGGCGCTTAATATGCGTGAGCACCTGGTGCGCCTTGATGGTGAAGCGGAAATGCTCGGGCGTTTCGGCGATCCAGTTCTGGACGGTCGTCTCTTTGACCAACTGGCGAAAGGTGTAGTTGACTTCGACGGCATTCAACTTCGATGCGTAGAAGCTTAGAAATTTCTTCTGCGCGAGTTTCTCCGGATAGAAGGCGGGCTTCCAGGTCGGATAAGCCCATCCGGAAGTGCCAACGTAGAGATGCGCCATGTGGTTTGGTAGCGCCTGGCTCAGTCAAGCGCAAGCCGGAATTATAACTTGCGACGCTTTTGCACGGATGGCTTCGCTATCCAATCTGTAGTCTTAGTCTTAGTCTCAGCCTTACGTGCGGCCTTCTTCTTCGCGCGCGGCCGCGCTTCGGCCTGGGCTGCGACGCTGCTGCCTTCGTCCTCTTCCTTTTCCGATGCGGCAGCCAGTCCGGCCAACTGCGGCAGCTTCTGCTTCAGTTTCAGCACGGGCGCGAACAAGTCACCCATCTTCTCCACGCGCGCGAGCACGTCTTTCGCTCTCGAACACCAGTCGCCCCGCATCTTTTTTCTTCAGCGCCTGCTCGACTTCGTCCCACGTAACCGGCGTCGACACCGTCGGCTGCTCGCGCGCGCGCAGAGAGTAAATCGAGATCGTCGTCTTGTGCTCGTCGTTCTGGCTCCAGTCGACGAATACCTTGTTAGTGCGCACGGCCTTCTTCATGTCCGAGACCACCAGTTCGGGATGCTCGTGCTCGAGCAGACGCGCCACGGCGTGGGCGAAAGACTTGGTCTGCTCGTAGCTGGTTGGCGTATTCAGCGGGACATAGATCTGCAGTCCCTTCGAGCCGGAGGTTTTCGGAAAACTCTGCAGCCCGAAGTGGGTCGAAAATCTCGCGCACCCAGAGGCCGACCTGCGCGCACTGCACGATGTTCGCGGGAGGTCCGGGATCGAGATCGAAAACGATCATGGTCGGCGTTTCGATATCGGCGGCCAGCGAGAGCGACGGATGCAGTTCAATCGACGCCAGGTTCGCGATCCACACCAGCGTGGGCAAGATCGTTGGCGAGAATGAAATTGATGGTGCGGTGGTTGCTCTCGCTCCAGATGGGCGCGGTCTTCACCCAGTCGGGCCGATGCATGGGCGCATTCTTCTCGAAGAAATATTCCTGGTCGACGCCTTCGGGATAGCGCTTCATGGTGAGCGGGCGGCCCGGCGAGATGCGGCACCAGCACGGGCGCAATGCGGACGTAGAAATCCACCACCTGCCCCTTGGTGAAACCGGCGGCGGGATAGAGGACCTTCTCCAGATTCGTGAGCTTGAGTTTGCGGCCCTCGACTTCGACGATGGTGGGTAGCGGACATGGCGTGGTGCGAGTCGCGGGCTACGGGCCGGCGACTCAAAACGGCTTCCAGTATAGATGGCCTGGGCAAGAGCGGGCGATGTGCAGCCCCTAAAGGGGTCCTCTTATTTCGTAGAAAACTACGGTATCGCTAAAGCGATACCCTGATACGAAGCCTAGAGTTTCCTGGCGTTGTGCGGCTAAGACGGGAGACGCGGCGAGCCGCGTCTCTACGAGCGAGTTGACTATGAATCCATATTTCTAGTATTATCGAAATATGGCCGCGACTACCAGCAAGCTCCGAACGAACAGTGAGCGCGTCGCCCGGTATGCCGACATGTTTTCCGCCATGGGCACCGAGCCGCGGCTGCGCATCATGCAATTGCTGCTCTCCGCGCATCCCGAGGGTCTGGTCGTCAGCGAGATTCAGGACGAGCTCGAGATCCCCGGCTCCACGCTTTCTCACCATCTTGACAAGCTCAAGAATGAAGACCTGGTGCGGGTCGAGCGCAAGGGCACGTTTCTGCGCTACACCGCCAACACGGAAGCGCTGCGCGAAATTCTGCAATTTCTTTACGCCGAGTGCTGCACTCGGAACAAGGCGCTCAAGCCGCAAGACTCTCATTCAACTTTGTAAATAGGAGAAACCGTCATGCCGATGCCAACATCGATGTCGCCAAAACGATGTCGCCAATATCAACATCAAGGAAGTCGTAAAGGAAAAATACGGACAGGCGGCCCTGCGAGTTACGAAAAGACGGGCGGCAGCAGTTGCTGCGGATCGGCGCCGGCCAGCGGAGCTGTCTGCGATCCGATCACCTCGAATCTCTACGACGCGTCGCAGGCGCAGCAGATTCCGGAAGAAGCGATGCTGGCCTCGCTCGGATGCGGCAATCCAACCGCGCTCGCCCAGCTGACCCCCGGCGAAACCGTGCTCGATCTGGGCTCGGGCGGCGGCATCGACGTGCTGCTCTCCGCCCGGCGCGTCGGGCCCACGCGGCAAAGCCTACGGCCTCGACATGACGGATGAAATGCTGGCGCTGGCCAACGAGAACAAGCGCAAGGCGGGCGCGGAGAATGTCGAGTTTCTGAAGGGCGAGATCGAAAACATTCCCGCTGCCCGACAACTCGGTCGATGTCATCATTTCCAACTGCGTCATCAATCTCTCCGCCGACAAAGACCGCGTGCTGCGCGAGGCATTTCGCGTGCTCAAGCCGGGCGGGCGGCTCGCTGTCTCCGACGTGGTCACGCGCGGCGAAATGGCGCCCGAGGTCCGGCAGAGCGTGCTGGCGTGGGTTGGTTGCATCGCGGGCGCTCTGGAAGAAAACGAATATCGCGGCAAGCTCTCCGCTGCCGGGTTTGAGCAAATCGAGATTGAGCCCACGCGAATTTATCGTATTGAGGACGCTCGTGAGTTTCTTTCGTCCTCAGGCATTGACGTGGATGCGATCGCGGCGCAAGTCGACGAAAAGTTCATGAGCGCTTTTGTGCGCGCGGTGAAGCCGAAACCGTGACCATGGAAGCTCACTACAACGTTCTGTTCCTGTGCACGGGAAACTCGGCGCGCTCCATCATGGCCGAGGCGATCCTCAACCACAAAGGAAGGCCGGCATTCACCGCCTACAGCGCCGGAAGTCATCCTTCGGGGACGGTTCGTCCCGAAGCGCTGAAGCAGCTTGAGATGGCTCGCATCTCCGACGACTGGCCTGCGCAGCAAAAGCTGGGATGAATTCGGGCGGCCCGGCGCCCCCGCGATGCACTTCGTCTTCACGGTTTGCGACAACGCCGCCAAGGAAACCTGCCCGCTGTGGCCGGGACAGCCGATGACCGCGCACTGGGGAGTTCCCGATCCTGCCGCGGTTCAAGGAGACTCCGCCGAAATCGAACGCGCCTTCCGCGAAGCGTTTTTTATTCTCGACCGGCGCATCGGCCTTTTTCTCGCTCTTCCTCTGGCCGCCCTCGATCGCCTCGCGCTGAAGAAAGAAGTGGATCGCATTGGAAAGCAATGACGCGGCAATAACAGTGACGATGACTACGATGAAGCCATCCCGCCGTCTCAGCTTTCTGGACCGCTATCTCACCGCGTGGATCTTCGCCGCCATGGTCGTCGGGGTCGCCTTGGGATGGCGGCTGCCGGGAATCGTGCCGTTTCTGAATCGCTTCAGCGTCGGCACGACTTCGATTCCGATCGCGGTGGGGCTGATCGTGATGATGTACCCGCCCTTCACCAAGGTGCGATACGAGGAACTGCACGAGGTCTTCCGGAATACACGCGTGCTTGGTCTATCCCTCGTCCAGAACTGGGTGGTCGGCCCGATCCTGATGTTTGTCTTGGCGGTCGTGTTTTTGCGCGGCTACCCGGAATACATGGCTGGACTGATCATGATCGGGCTGGCTCGCTGCATTGCGATGGTCATTGTCTGGAACGAACTGGCCAGGGGCGATACCGAATATGCTGCCGGTCTGGTTGCCTTCAATTCCCTGTTCCAGGTGTTCTTCTACTCGCCGTACGCGTGGTTGTTCATCACGGTTCTGCCCGCAAAACTCGGCCTCCACGGCGCGATCGTCCATGTCTCCATCGCGGAAATCGCCAAGAGTGTTTTTATTTATCTTGGCATTCCTTTTCTTGCCGGGTTCGTGACTCGCACGCTGCTGCTTCGGATCAAAGGGCGCGAGTGGTATGAGCGTAATTTCGTTCCCCGCGTAAGCCCGCTCACGCTGATCGCTTTGCTGTTCACGATTGTGGTGATGTTCTCGCTCAAGGGTGCATACATTGTTCGGCTTCCGCTCGATGTCCTGCGGATCGCGGTGCCGCTGCTGATTTACTTCGTTGTGATGTTCCTGGTGTCGTTCTACATGGGGAAGAAACTCGGCGCCGACTACTCGAAGACGGCTACGCTCTCCTTCACCGCAGCCTCGAATAACTTTGAACTCGCGATTGCCGTCGCAGTTTCCGTTTTCGGCATTAACTCCGGGGCTGCATTCGCCGCCGTCATCGGCCCCCTGGTCGAAGTGCCCGTCATGATTATGCTGGTCAACGTAGCGCTTTACTTCCAGCGCCGCTATTTTCCCGATGCCGCTCGTTTGACAATCTTCCCTGCCTCCACGTAACTTCGAATTTTTGGTGTTCCGTCGATGTTCGTCGTGGAGGCAGGATGAAATCCCGCTTAACTTCTATACAAACAATTGTTGTCTGTTTCGTGCTCTGCTCGCTTGCTCTGGGCCAGGATCTGGCTTCTTTCGAGAAGCGCACTACCGTGAAGAAGCTCGCCAATGGGCTCACCATCATCATCTGCGAGCGGCCGGAGGCGCCGGTGTTTTCGTTCTTCACGCACGTGGATGCGGGCTCGGTGCAGGATCCCATGGGCAAGACCGGCCTGGCGCACATGTTCGAGCACATGGCGTTCAAGGGCACGGACACGATTGGAACGCGCGACTATGCGGACGAGAAAGTTGCGCTGGCGAAAGTTGAAGAGGCTTATGCCGCCTACATTGCCGAGCGCGACAAGCCGGTGGACCGCGACGAGCAGAAGCTCAAGCAGCTCGAACAAGCCTGGAAGGACGCGATTGCCGCCGCCGACAAGTTCTCCGCGCCTTACAACAACGAGTTTGGCAAGATCGTCGAAGGCGAAGGCGGCGAGGGCATGAACGCCTTCACCAATCTCGACGAGACCGCCTATCACTACTCGTTCCCCATCAACCGGCTGGAATTGTGGGCCTATCTGGAATCGGAGCGCTTTCTGCATCCCGTGATGCGGCAATTTTACAAAGAGCGCAACGTGGTGATCGAAGAGCGCCGCATGCGGATGGACAGCAATCCCATTGGGCGGCTGCTCGAGCAATTCACGGAAGAGGCATTTGCGGCCCATCCTTATCACCGGCCGACGATCGGATGGATCTCGGACTTGAATTCTTTTTCGGCGACCGACGCACAGAAGTTTTTCGATAAGTACTATGTGCCCTCGAACATGGTGGTGGCCGTGGTTGGAGACGTAAAAGCATCGGAAGCCATGCCGATCGTCGAGAAATATTTCTCGCGCATTCCAACGCGTCCCAAGCCCGACACGGCGACGACCACCGAGCCGGCGCAGAATTCCGAGCGGACGGTGGTGCTGCACGAGCAGTCGCAGCCGATTTATCTCGAAGGCTATCACCGCCCCGATTACCGCAGCCCGGATGACCAGGTCTACGACGCGATCGCCGACCTGATGTCGAATGGGCGCACCTCGCGCCTCTATCGCGCGCTGGTTCGCGACAAGCAGATCGCGTCGGACGCGGAGGGATTTACCGGGTATCCGGGAAATAAGTATCCGCACCTCTTCGCGTTTTTCGCTTCCCCGATCCCGGGCCACAAGCCGCAGGAAGTGGCGCGATGCGATTCATGCGGAGATTGAACGGCTGAAGAAAGAAGACATTTCGGATGAAGAGCTGAAAATGATCAAGACGCGAGCCAAGGCCAACCTGATTCGTTCGCTGGGATCGAATGAGGGTCTGGCGTCCGCGCTCGCGCTGTATCAGGCGCGCTATGACGACTGGCGGGAGCTGTTCCGCTCGGTCGACCGGATCGAAAAAGTCACCAAGGCGGATATCCGGCGGATTGCGAACCAGACGTTTACGCCCGATAACCGGACGGTGGGGATCATCGAGTTTGCCGGCGGGCCTCCGGGAATGGGCGCAGGGCCGCAAGGAGGTGGACAGTGAAGCGCGCAACACTGTATCCCTCTTTGCTCGTATTCCTCGTCATTGTCATGTACTTCTTTGTTGGGCGGCAACGTGCAGCTGTGGGCGCAGGCGCCAGACCTGGCAGCAGATGCCGATTCCAAAGTTGCCGGCGTTTCATCCGCCGCAGCCGAAGCGCATCGAGTTTCCGAATGGCATGGTGGTTTTTCTTCAGGAAGACCACGAGTTGCCGACCATTGACGGCATGGCTCGCATCCGCGGCGGCGAGCGCTCGGTTCCGGCGAACAAGACGGGGCTGACCGAGATTTACGGCGAAGTGTGGCGCACCGGCGGCACCAAGTCCCAGACCGGCGATCAACTGGACGACTATCTGGAGCAGCGCGCCGCCAAGGTGGAGACCGGTGGAGGCATCGACTCGACCAGCATGAGCTGGTCGTGTCTGAAAGAAGATTTCGACGATGTGTTTCGCGTGTTCGAGGACCTGCTGAGGAATCCGGAGTTTCGCGCCGAGAAAATTGAAATCGCGCAGAAGGGGATGTATGACGGCATCTCGCGGCGCAATGACGATCCTGGGCAGATTGCGGGACGGGAAGCGGCGGTACTGGTGTATGGGGCGAACAATCCCTATGCGCGAGTCGCCGAGTATCGAACGGTGGCGGCGATCACGCGTCAGGATCTGGTCGAGTGGCACGACAAGTACGTTCACCCGAACAACATCATTCTCGGCGTGGTCGGCGACTTCGACTCGGCGAAGATGGAAGCCCGGCTGCGCGAGGCTTTCGCGTCGTGGGCGAAGGGACCGGCGGCGAAAGATACGGAACCCGCGAAGCCAGATCCTGCAAAACCTGATCCGGCAAGCCAGGATATTACCAGGTCGACAAAACCGACGTGAATCAAAGCAACATTCAAATGGTAGCTCTGGGCATCACACGCCGGACTACGGATTATTTCGCGACCTCGGTATTCAACGAGGCCTTTGGCGGAGGATTTTCGTCGCGGCTGTTTGGCGACATTCGCACCACCAAGGGGCTCGCCTACGCAGTAGGCGGCGGAATGGGCACGGGCTGGGATCATCCCGGAATGCTGCGGATGATGGTGATGACCAAGAGCCAGACCACGGTCGAGTCGATCCAGGCGCTGGATGAGGAACTCGCCGACCTCGCCAAGCGTCCGATCGACGATGAAGAGATCAAGCGCGCCAAGGATGCGATTCTGAACTCTTTTATCTTCCGTTTCGATTCTCCGGCGAAAGTTTTGCAGGAAAAAATGGCGTATGAGTTTTATGGCTATCCGCTGGATTTTCTGGAGAACTTTCAGAAGGGGATCGAAGAAGTTACGAAGGAAGACGTGGCGCGCGTGGCCGCGAAGTACATCCACCGCGACCAGATGGCGGTGCTGGTGGTGGGCAACGTGAGCGAATTCGACAAGCCCTTGTCATCGCTCGGGACGGTGACCAAATTGGATATTACGATTCCGCCGCCGCCGCCGGGAGTGGTGCCGGAACAAGGCGAGCATCCGTAAAGCCGCGGCGGACGAAGCGATTAAACTTCAACCCCGACTGCCGAGGCACGACCGCGTTGCATGAGGCCGCTGCTGGTTCGGGAGTTCTCGCCGAACGTGACCTGGACTCTAGCGTGCGCCTTGGACATTTTTCCACCCGAACCTCCGCGCGTCTCCCTCTAGAGCGTCAACTGTTTGCGCTGGCGGCGGCTGATGATCCAGGGTTCGACCTAGCAACCTTTCCAAATTACGGACCTCAGAAGCATATTCCATCTCCAATCGTTGCCGAAACCCGGCCTCGATGGCGGGACGGCGCTCATATACAAAATTCAGGCGGCCCACAATCGCTCTAGCTTCTTGCCACAAAGCCGGAAACGCACGTTCGAATCGCCCGAGTGCTTTGGATTGCTTCAACCGCTGCAACTGCCGCTGCACTGCTTTAGAGCGCATACGCCGGTTACCATTGACGATCTCAAAGCTGCGTCTTCCGTCCGAACGCAGTCCCAAGAATGAGAGCACTTTCTCGTACGCAATGCCGGGAGCTTTGGCGAAATCATCGAACAAGATGACGTGAACCCGCTCCCTGCCGAACGCGTCGAAGTATCGTTGAATCTGCTCCGAGAATCTGGTCATTTCGCGATAGCTCAAACTTGGAACGGGTTCACCCCGAAAGGGCCCTAACTGCCAATATCGCTGTTCCTGAGAATCGACCGCCAACTCGAATCGGGTGATGTGTTCGGCCCCGCAGCACAGCCTCATACTATGCAATGAATGAATGACATCGATTGGGTTCCGCAGCATAACTATGATCTGAGCAGAAGGATTGAAGTCGAAAATCTCTTGAGGGGCTCTTCGCGACACCAAGTACCCTGTCGATGCTTCCCCGATTCGGCTCTTGCCGGTTGCGCGATCAAAATTGCTCAAATATTGCGCCAGCGTTCTTGATTGTCTCTGGTGGCCTAAAATATCGGGAGCGAAAAAGTGGGGCTCTTTTCGCTTCGACATACCTATGTCCGGGTGACCACCCAGATACGCGTAGAGTGCCGTGGTGCCACATTTTGGCGCTCCCACGATGAAGAAGTCCGGTTTGTTTGCGGTTGGCATTTTCCCCCTCCTCCTTGTCGGGCAATGGGACGTCGGCCTGTCTTGACGCATCCCGCTGGCGCCGCCAGTATCGGGGAAAACTTGCTTTCCGGTCAGTGAGTTTGCTCACAGCGAAAACGTGATGAATGTTTTACCGGGAATTGGGGTCAGAGTGGATACCAGGAATGAATGCTTTCCCGTGGCTTACTGTTTAGTTGGCTGAAATCGCGTCTGCACTAACTGAGAATTGAATGCGATTGCCTCACCCCACTTCCCATTTGACAAGAGTCGATCCGGGAGTTATTGTAGGCGAACAAATAGCGAATGTCAGCAAGCGCCTATGACCGCCCATCCACTGCTCCCCGATTTCGAGTCCCCGCCGAAGTTGGTCGGCATCGCGCGGATTGCGGCTGCGGGTGAGTCGCTCCGCGAGGGGCACAACGTCGAGTACTTCACGCTTGGGACGCGATCGCTGCTCAATCGGGTGGTAAGCCGGCGCAATCTTCCCTTTACCTGGGCCATCAATCCTTATCGAGGATGCGAGTTCGCCTGCAAGTATTGCTATGCGCGCTATACCCACGAGTTCATGGAACTCCGCGACGGCGTGGACTTCGAACGAAAGATTTTCGTCAAGCAGCAAGCGGCGGCATTGCTTCGGTCCGAATTAAAAAAGGTCAAGTGTGGAGAGGAGATTGCGATTGGCACGGCGACTGATCCCTATCAGCCGGCGGAGCGGCGTTTTGAGGTGACGCGGGCAATCCTGGAAGAACTGGCGCTGCACTCCGGACTCGAGATCGGAATCGTGACCAAATCGAACTTGGTGACGCGCGATGCGGAAATTCTGCGGCGCGTGGGCGAGCACAACCGGGTTTTTGTGAATGTGACCGTGACCACGGTGGATGCGGAACTGGCGCGGAAGCTGGAGCCGCGGGCGCCGCGTCCCGATCTGCGGCTAGAGGCAGTTCGCCAACTCAATCTCGCGGGCGTGGACGCAGGTGTGATCTGCGCCCCGGTGCTGCCTGAAATCACGGACCGTCCACGCGATCTCGAGGCCCTGGTCAAAGCCGCCGATGCAGCCGGCGCGAAGTATATCTTTGCCAATCCGCTTTTCCTGAAACCGTGTTCGGCGGCGGTGTTCCTGCCGTTTCTGGAAGAACACTTCCCCGAACTGGTGCAGCTTTACCGGACGCGTTATGCCGATCGAGCATTTCTGCCAAAAGGGTACGGGCAGCGGCTATCGCAATCGATGGCCGCGTTGCGGCGAAAGTACGGAATTGGAGATCAGCACGCCCGCAGTAGTCGTAGAGTGCATACGGCGGTCGCGCAGATGGAATTGTTTTGAGGCGGCTTTACTCGCTGTTGGAGAGCCGGGCGTCCCCGCCCGGCCGCCGAACTGCTGGACCCTTCGACTGCGCTCAGGGAGGACGGGCGAGACGCCCGTCGCTCCACAAGCAAAGGCAGCGCCAGCCTATAATGTTACGTCTGCCATGACGTCCCCTCAGCCAACTGTTCCCTCACAAAACAGAATCAAGGACAATGCGCGGCAGTTCTGGTATCGCGTCAGCGAGGGGTTGGCTGTGAACCAGCTCTGGTCGCAGTTTGAAAAAGACGCGCGCTCGAGCTACCGGCTGTACTCTGCGGGGCTGGACAAACTGCCGGAGGAGCCGTCCAGATTAAAGCGGGCCTGGCAGATGGCGAAGGCGCTGTTCTGGGCGATCCTGGAAAAGCTGACCCCGGCACGCCGCGTGCTGCTGCTGGTGGCGATGATTCTGTTGTTCTTTCCCGGCGGCGGGTTTACTTACATCAACGGCGACAAACATGTCGAGGTCCAGGGGCTGGACTTGCATTTCTGGGGCGGCCTGTTGATGTTCGTCGTCCTGCTGCTGGAGCTGGCGGATCGGGTAGTGATGAAGCGCGACCTGGAAATCGCCAAGGATATTCAGGCATGGTTGTTGCCGGGCGCACCGCTGCAGATTCCGGGATACCAGATTGCTTATGCGACGCGTCCGGCAAACACCGTGGCGGGCGATTACTACGATGTGATCCTGCGGCCGGGCCGAAGGTCGAGCGGAGGGCAGAGCGAAGACGGGAGCCAACCCCCGAGCGAAGACCGCATTCTGTTTGTCGTGGCGGACGTGGCGGGAAAAAGCATTCCGGCGGCGATGCTGATGGCGACCTTCCAGGCTAGTCTGCGTACGTTGTCGACTAGCGGCGTACCGCTAGCCGAATTGCTGGCCAGCGTGAATCGCTACGCCTGCTCGAACAGCGCAGGCGGAAATCGCTTCACCACCGCTTTTCTCGCCGAACTGGATGCGGCGACCGGAGACGTGGTTTATATCAACGCCGGGCATAACGTTCCCATTTTGCGCAAGAAATCGGGCTTGGTGGAGCGGTTGGAGGTGGGAGGCATTCCGGTAGGGATTCTTGCAGAAGCGCCTTATCAGTCGGGAACGGCTCGCCTTGAGCCGGGCGACTGGCTGGTGATTTTTACCGATGGGGTCGTCGAAGCGGTCAATCAGAAGGACGAGGAATACGGTGAAGCCGCATTGCTGCGACTGGTGGATCGCGAGTCGGGGTCAGCTCCAGCAGAACTGCTGCGTAGCCTGCTCGCGGAATTGGATCGGTACGTGGGAAACACGCCGCAGCACGATGACATCACTTGTTTGCTGCTGAAGCGGACCTGAGAGCCTAGCTGTCAGCTCTCGGTAAAGTCAAAATCTTTTCCCCACGCACTCGGCGTCTCTGCGTCCCTTGCGTTGAAGGTTTTACTGAGAGCTGAGAACTCAGAGCTGAGAGCTGCTTTTCTACAATGGCTTCAGGCCGGCAAAGGAAAGGAATTGTCCTGCCGCGAATTGAGCCTGGACTGGATCCGAGGAAACCTTCTGCACTTGCGCCACAGCGGAGTCGGCCTCGGCAGCGCGACCGGCCCGGCGCAGAGCTTGCGCGAAGAGAAGCACATTCACATCGTTGGGATCGACTTTCACCGCATGCCCTAGCTGAGCGACCGCTGCATCGGACTGCCCCTGACGCAGCGCCAGGACGGCCAGGCCGGTCAGCGCCATGCCGTCGTCCGGATTCAGGCGCAAAGCATTCTGGTAGCTCGCCGCGGCCTGATCGTAGTCGTGCAACTGCAGGTGAGCTTGGCCAAGTTCGCTCCACGCCGCGGCCTGCTGCTTCGGATCGGCGGAAGCACCGAGCGCCGCTTTGCCTTCCTCGATCGCTTCCTGGGGATGCAGGGTCTGCAATTCGTAATCGCCGAGGGCGAGGATTTGGGTGATCGAATAGGTGTGCAGTGCCTTGCCGGCCCGGAAGTGGGCGATCGCCTCGTCAGGCCGGCCCTGCCTGGCTAGAGCGAGCCCGAGATGATTGTGCGCTACGTAATTCCGCTCCGTAATACCCAACGTATGGCGCCACAAGGTTTCATTGTCGCGCCAGTAGCCGACTTGGCGATAGGTGAGGCATCCCAGAACGCAACATACGAGAACGGCGGCAGCGGCGAGCCACGCACGACGGATCCGAAGCTGGGAGGCCGCCGCGCCCAGAGCCCAATCGTGTACGGTCCAAACGGCCGCGATAAACAAACCGATAAAAGGGATGTACGCGTACCGGTCGGCCATCGCCTGCTCGCCCACGGTGATAATGCCGATCATCGGAACTAAAGTTCCCAGGAACCAGAACCAGCCTACGGGCAAATAGCGGCGGTCACGCCAGCGCAGCACGAGCACGGATACCAGAACCAGAAACGCCGCCGCTCCCACCACCTGCCAGCCAGGAAGCAAATTCTCGGGACGCGGGTACAGGGGAACAAGCCGAGACGGCCAAAACGCTTTTCCTATGTATGCCACATAGCAGACGATGACGTTCTCCAGCCGCACCGCCATCGGAACTTCCGCCAGCGTCCGTACTGAGTCCCCGGCGCGCTGCGCCAGTACGGTGATGACCGCATCCGCCGCGGCAAGAACGAAGAGGGGCAACTTCTCCCAAACCAGATAGGCGAACGAGCGTGGGGTGGGAGACGCAGGCAGGTCCCCCGCCGCGGGTCCTGCACCCATTCGCTGCAGCGGCCAGTAGTCCCAAAGCAACAGCACAAAAGGTAGGGTGACGATCTGCGATTTGGCCATCAGACCGAGCGCAAAGAAAGCGGTCAACAATAGATAAAGATGACGCCGGCCGGTGCGCGCGTACCGGTCGTACGCATGGAGGGCGAGCAGGAAGAACAACATGCTGAGCACATTCTTGCGCTCCGCGGCCCAGGCTACCGACTCGACGTTAACCGGGTGCAAGGCAAACAAAGCACCCACCACCAGACTGGACCAGGTGAATCCCGTGGCCCGCTGCAACAGCAGGAACAGCAACACCGCATTAGCCGCGTGGAGCAGGAGATTTGTGTAATGGTGGCCAATAGGATTGAGGTGAAAGACCTGGCAGTCCAAGGCATGCGACAACCAAGTCAAGGGATGCCAGTTACCGTCGCGAAAGGTCGTGAACGACCACTTCACGGTATCCCACGTCAGACCAGCCAGCACATGGTTATTTTTCTGAATATAAGACAGGTCATCGAAATCGACGAACTGGTTACGGACGATGGGATTGTAGAAAGCAAGAGTGACAACTACCAGCAGGAGACAGAAGATGAGGACGCGATTTTCGCGGGACGCTGACATGTCGATAAGTGGAGGCGGCTCCGTTGGCTGAAGGTGGGCCGCTTCCGCAAAACAAATATTCCACCCCTGCTGCTGACGATTCTAACCCGATGTTGTGTTGACTACGACGGCTCTGAATCGCTCGCCACTACCCCAAAGTAACAGCTCCTCCATCTTATGCCGGTTATGCCGGCCCGTTTTGAGTTAAGAGTTCTGAAGCATCGTAGTGCGCTTGCAATTACTATAGTGCTCATGGGTGCTGGCCACTCTTCGTGCACGCCTTCAGCGGCTGATACGCTAGTAGTAAAAACAGGTCTCGCTCGCGAAGCCGCGCGATTATGACCCGTCAAGAGTGGGCGAAATGCCATTCCGTCTTGACATATGGCAGAACGCGGAGTCTTACGGGAGTCTTACGAATGAGCGAGTGCGGGCGGTCGGAAGACGAAAAGCGGCGGGCGCAAGAAGAGCCGAGGCGAGCGTTCCGCCAAATGGGGCAATGGAGTCGAGGGCTTCCTCTTGCCTGCCGTCTCCGCCACGCCTGTGCCGGGAATGTGAATCGTTGAATCCATGAGTTTGTCTTCCACTGCCGCGGTGGCGAAACGCCTCGAACGACCGGGAGTCCCGCTTTCCTCCAAGCTGTTTCAGTCGCCGGCGCAACGCACCTTGCTGTTGTGTCTGTTGTTGACCGCCGTTGTGCTGGTGGTCTACAACCCCGTAATTCACAACGGGTTCCTTAACTTTGACGACGATGGATACATCACGGCCAACGCCTCATGTAAAGGCGGGCTTGACGTGGGCGACAGTGAAATGGGCTTTTACTACTTACAATCAGGGAAACTGGCATCCCCTGACCTGGCTTTCCCACGCTCTCGACTATCGACTCTTCGGCCTGAATCCTGCCGGGCACCACTACGTGAATGTCTTGCTGCACGCGGTCAACGCTGTCCTTCTTTTTCTGCTGCTCCAGAGCGCCACGGGATTCCGCTGGCGCAGCCTGATGGTCGCCGCCCTGTTTGCGCTGCATCCGATAAACGTCGAGTCGGTGGCTTGGGCGGCGGAGCGGAAGAACGTTTTGAGCATGATGTTTTTTCTGCTCGCGCTGTATGCCTATGCTCGTACGCGCGCAAACCGGGGCTTCGCCGATACGCCGCTGTGGCTTTCGTCTTTGCGCTGGCACTGCTCTGCGAAGCCGCAGGTGATTACGTTTCCATTTCTGCTCTGGCTGTGGGACTACTGGCCGCTGGGCCGGATTGGCGCTCCGGCTGTGGCCGGCCCGAGCAGGCGCGAACGTGCCCAGATTGTCGAGCGGATGGCTGGTGCTGGAAAAATTGCCGCTCCTGCTGCTCTCCGCAGCGAGCGCGGTGGTGACGATGAAGGCTCAGAAGGCCGGAGGCGCCATCCAGACTCTTTCCCAGTACAGCCTGCTCTTGCGGTTGGAGACCGCGGTGATCTCGTATGTGCGCTATCTGGGGAAGGCGCTCTGGCCATCGAAGCTGGTGGCGCTGTATCCGCACCCTAGACACTCTATCCTGCATGGCAAGTGGCGCGGCGGCCGCTCCTGCTGCTGCTCGTCACTGCCTTGGTCCTCTGCGCGCGCGAGCAACGGTATCTCGCGGTCGGATGGTTCTGGTTCCTTGGCAGCTTTGTGCCCGATGATTGGACTGGTGCAGGTGGGCTCTCAGGCGATGGCGGATCGCTACGCCTACATCCCGTTCATTGGCTTGTTTCTGATGTTGACCTGGCTGGCTGCCGACTGGGCCCAAGCTCATCGACTTCGGCGCCGATGGCTTGCCATTCCCGCTGTTTCTTGGCTGCTGGTGCTGGGGACCCTCACCTACCGTCAGGTTGGCTACTGGCATGATACTGAGTCATTCTGGCTGCGCACGCTGGCGCTG
Source organism: uncultured Acidobacteriaceae bacterium (assembly GCA_963794365.1). Classification (GTDB taxonomy): domain Bacteria; phylum Acidobacteriota; class Terriglobia; order Terriglobales; family Acidobacteriaceae; genus Acidiflorens. Next base: position 44,554 of record CAWCDV010000018.1, on the reverse strand, counting down.
ACCCAGGACAATTACGTGGCACAGACTACACTTGGGAGACTTTCTGCTCAGCCAGGGCAGGACCGAAGAGGCAGCCGCGCACTTCCGCGCCGCGCTCGCCATCCGTCCCTATGGTCTGACCGCCAACCTGAATCTTGGCGCCTATGAGGACGGCCGCGGCAATCTGCCAGCGGCCATCGAGCGCTATCAGATGGTGGCCTCTGACGCGGCCGACGCGGGCATGCGCGCTACAGCCTTCAACAGTCTGGGTTTGTCTATCGCCAAATGGGGGATTCGATGAAGGCGAAGCAGTGTTTCGAAACGGCGCTGCAGTTGGCACCCAGCCGCGGCCTGGCAATGATCGGACTCGGCTTGATCGCCCAGGACAATGGCGACCTGCCCGAGGCCATTCGCCAGTACTCGCGCGCCATGCGGCGGTCAGCCCACCGATGTTGGGTACTTGCTGCTGGCGCAGGCGTTGCAGCAGGAGGGACACGCGGACGAGGCCAACGCGATTTCCGAGCGCGTGGCGCGTTCTCGCCGGATCTTCCCGAAGGCGCAGAAAACAAGCGGAGTCGCTCCTCTCCGGGAAATAAAGCTCGGTTTCAAATGGCTGCGGAAAGGGACGGCTTTACAGGCCGCTGAAAGAGCCGATTTCGATGCCAGCCCCTAAAAGGGGCGTTTGATTTCGAAGAACTTGCGGCATCGCTAAAGCGATGCCCTGATACGGAATAGACTTGCACCACAGGCTGCCAGGCCATCGGAAAAGTGCAAGCGAAAGCTGACGCAAAAAAAGCCGCGGCGAGCGTTCTCAGAATGGGAGTTGCGGCATCTGACGGAGGCTTACCGGTGAAGATGGAGCGAGGGACGACTGGCAAAATTTGTCAATCTGAATCTCTGAAAGTGTCATACTGGAGGGAATCGAAGAGTGACTGAGAAGGTGACTACCCCGCAGAAGGCCACTGAAAACACTGAAGTTTCGTCCAGAAGGACATCTAACTTCCGTCACCTGGCCCTCTGGCCCTCAGAGTGCGATAGTACGAACGAGTTGGTCATCCAACCAAACAGTCAAACGGAGAAAATTTAAATGCGGAAACAAAAGGGCTTCTCACTGATCGAACTGCTGATCGTGGTCGCGATCATCTTGATCATCGCCGCGATTGCTATCCCGAACCTTCTGCGCGCGCGTATTGCGGCGAATGAGTCGTCCGCAGTGGCATCGCTTCGCACCATCAACACGGCCATGATTTCATACAACTCCAGCTACCCGACGGTGGGCTTTGCGCCCCTATTGGTTAATCTGGGTCCCGGCGGGGTCAGCCAGGCCTGCCCAACATCCCCCACTACGGGTTCAGCCTGCTTGATCGATTCGGCCAGCTGGCGTCGGGCACCAAGAGCGGCTATAACTTCACTGCCGCGGGAACGTCCGGCAGCTATCTGGCGTTGGGCAATCCCGGTGGCTCCGAACACTACGGGCGTGCGCGGCTTCTGCTCGGTCGCGGATGCTGTGGTGCGCGTTACCAGCATCACAGCCACCACCTGCGCCGGAACCGAAACCCCGCTGCAGTAAGTTTGGATTTGGCAAAGTACCTGGGGGAGGGTACAAGCCGGAAAGAAGCAGAGGAGAAATCCTCTGCTTTTTTATTGTGGGGCGTTTTCTGGTGTGCGTCTTAAATGATTACTCGTTCCCAGGGCCACAAATCCACTGACACAAAATGTCATTTCCCATGCAAGGGAATGACGAAAGCGGCGAACAAGGGAGCGGGGCTGCGAATTGCATCGCATTCCCAAGGACTTACGGTTCGTGCGGTTAGACCAAGTCCGGCATGAAAAATGCAACCGTTTCATTGGAACTTGATCGGTTGCGCTTATCCGGGATCAGGGAGATGCGATGCGAAGGGCCAAAGGATTTTCTCTCATTGAACTGTTGATTGTAGTGGCCATCATTCTCATCATTGCGGCGATTGGGGTACCCAGTTTTCTGAATTCGCGCATGGCGGCGAATGAGTCAGCCGCAGTGGGGGCGCTTCGCACACTGAACACAGCACAGATTTCATACAACACCACCTATGCGACGGTGGGCTTTGCGGCCACCCTGACCGCTCTGGCGGGCGACTGCTCCGGAAGCACTGCACCCACATCGAGTAGCGCTTGCTTGATCGATTCGGTTCTGCAATCGGGCACCAAGAGCGGCTATAAGTTCGTTCTGCAGGGCGTAAGCGGCGCTCCGGCGTCCTCCTATCAATTCATCGCATCGCCGGTAAATTCGAACCTGACGGGCGTGCACTCCTTCTGCTCCTTCGAAGACGCGTTAATACGCGTCAGCCAGACGGCAATCACGACCTGCGATGGCACGATCAGTGAGCAACAGTAGCACCGAGGGCGGCGGCAGATTTTGAGTGCCAGCCTTGGTGGCAGCGAGTAGTTTACCTTCGTAATCGCCCAGGACAGCCAGACATCCCCAATCGCGCCGGCATTGCTTATAATTCTCTTCATTGGAACAAAGAATTAAGAATTAGATTCCATATCAAATTTCACGCAAGGGGCTTGGCATTGCGCGCATAGCCATGGCTGCGATTGAGATTCTCGACCTGGAAAAAAGCTACCTCGTTGGATTCTGGCGCAAGCGGCCGAAACTGGCGCTGCGTCCGCTCCGCCTGACCATCGAAGAGGGAGAGGTGTTCGGCTTCCTCGGTCCCAATGGCGCGGGCAAGACCACCACCCTCAAACTCCTGATGGGGCTGGTATTCCCGACGGCTGGAAGCGCGCGGATTCTGGGGTCGGATATGGACGATCCGCGGGTGAAATCGCAGATTGGATTTCTGCCCGAGCAGCCCTATTTCTACGACCATCTCACCGCCAGAGAACTGCTCAACTATTATGGGCAGCTTTCTGGAGTTCCGGCAAAAGGGCGCGCGGCGCGGGTGGAGCAGATGCTGACGCGGGTGGGATTGAGCGATTCGGCGGGGATGCAGTTGCGGAAGTTTTCGAAGGGCATGTTGCAGCGGGTGGGGCTGGCGCAGGCGATCCTGCACGATCCGAAGCTGGTGTTTCTGGATGAGCCGATGTCGGGACTGGACCCGATGGGGCGGCGCGAGGTCCGGGATATGATCCAGCAACTGCGGTCGGAAGGCAAAACGGTTTTCTTTTCGACGCACATTCTCTCCGATGCGGAAGCGCTTTGCGACCGGGTGGGCATTATCCATCAGGGTGAGCTGCGCGGGGTGGGGGCGGTAGCGGAATTGACTGCGCAGACGGGAGGCAAAATCGAGATTATTTTTTACGCACAGGCACAAAGAGTGCCGGCGGGATTGACCAGCCTCGGGGCCGAGGCGCGTCTCAGCGGCGACATGGTGAACGCGGTATTGCCGGAAGAGCAGCAGGAGGCGGCATTGGAAGTGCTGCGGCGCGACGGCCTCAAACTGATTTCGCTGACGCCGGTGCGCAGTTCGCTGGAGGAATATTACATCCAGAAACTGCGGCCCACGCCAGGCCGAAAGAAGAAGACAGGAAAGAAGAAGACGAAGACCGGAAAGGGGTGGGCGCGTGAACTCCGCTCGTATGAGTGCGAACGCCACGAGTGCGAACGCAAGGATCGGTTATATCGCCTTCAACACCTTTCGCGAGGCCGTGCGCGACCGGGTTCTGTACAACCTGATCGCATTTGCGCTGCTGCTTTCCGGGGCCGCGATTCTGGTGGGGGAAATTTCGATCGACATCGAGCGCCTGGTGGTGGTCAACCTGGGGTTGACGGCGGTGTCGCTGTTCGGAGTGGTGATCGCCATCTTCATCGGGATTGGCCTGGTTTCGAAGGAGATCGACAAACGCACGCTGTACACCGTGCTGTCGCGCCCGGTTCGCCGCTGGGAGTTCGTGGTGGGCAAGTTCTTTGGGCTCACGGGAACCTTGGTGGTGAACACGTTCCTCATGGCGGTCGGCGTGTTTCTGGCGCTGCTCTATGTCGCGCACCGATTCGAGAAGATGGACGCGTGGGTATTGGTGGCGCTGTATTTCATCGTTCTGCAGTTTCTGATCGTGTGCGCGCTGGCGCTGTTTTTCTCGTCCTTTTCGACGCCACTTATGTCGGCGGTTTTCACCTTCGCGTTGTTCGTGATCGGAAGTCTGGCGGAGGATCTGCGCGGCTTTGCCAGAATCACCCAGGGGGTCGGGGGATGGATCGCGACGGCCGTCGCCTATCTGGTGCCGAATTTTTCCGCGTTGAACGTGATCGGCCAGGTGGCGCACGGCGACGCTATTCCCGGGCGACTGATTCTCTACAACAGCGTTTACGCGCTGCTCTATTCGGCGATGGCCATCTCGGGAGCGGTGTTGATCTTCCAGCGCCGGGATCTGAAATGAAGGCCACGCGACGGGCGAACCTGGTGGCGACCGCTGTGCTCTTGTTTTCCATGGCGGGCGCAATCGCGACGCTCTATGCCATCGACCACACACGGCGGGGAGCGGTAGCGCAGGAAGCGCTTTATGTGCGCTCTTCCACGGTGCTGCGGCGCATGAGCCTCGGCTACACCGGCCTGCTGGCCGACATTTATTGGACGCGCGCGGTGCAGTATTTCGGGGAACGGCATCACAATGGTTCCAGCGATTTCCGCTTGCTCGCGCCGCTGCTCGAAGTCACGACGGAACTGGATCCGAAGCTGTTGCCGGCTTACCAGTTTGGGGCCAACTTTCTGGCTCCAAAACCACCCAACGGCGCTGGATTGCCGGGGTCCGCGCTCTTCCTGATGAAGTACGGAATCGAGCACAATCCCGGCCAGTGGCGGCTCTACTACAACCTGGGATTTCTGTACTACACCGAGTTCAAGGACTACGCCAAGGCGGCGGACGCTTTTGCGCAGGGAGCGAAGCTTCCGGTGACTAACGAATTCATGCCCATCCTGGCGGCGCGGATGGCGCAGCATGCGGGCGAATTCGATACGGCGCGCATGTTGTGGCGCACGACTTACGAGAGCACCAAAGACGCACAGTATCCGGGACAATGCGGTCCAGCATTTGCTCGCCCTCCAGGTGGATGAGGACGTGACGCGGCTGGAGCAGGTGGTCGAAAAGTACCGGGAACAAACTGGACGATTACCGGCCAGCATGGGCGACCTGGAGCGCGCGGGCTTTATCCATGGGACGCCTGCCGATCCGAAAGGACGACCGTACAAGTTGATGCCGGATGGGCGGATCGAAGTGCAGGATCCGGAGAGCATTTTCTTTATCACCAAGGGCCTTCCGCCGGGCGCAGCCCCGCCGCAACCGCTGCACTCGACCCGAGTCAGTAAATCGATTGAATCAGCGCTTTTGGCTTTTGGCTATTCAGCTCTTAGCTCATCTAAAGCCAAAGGCCAAGAGCTAACAGCGGTTTCTCCATGTTGTTAGCATCCTTGCGTGTCTTCAGATTTCCCTCAACCATTCTGGAGCGCTCTCCGAAGTTGGTGGCGCGAGCAGGCGCGCGAGAACGGGGCCTGGAGCGCGGCTTCCTTGTTGATCCAGAATCTGTGGACCTTTGTGCGCGAATCGACGCCCGAGCGTCGGCGGCGGCGCTATGGCGACATGGAGTACGACTGGGAGCATCGCGTCAACACCACCAGCGGCACGGTGGGCTGGCGCGCGCGCCTGCTGGGTTTGTTTCATTCTGCTTACCAACCAACCGACCCGGCTCTGTTTCGGGAGATGATGGCGAGCCTGCCCATCGCGTTCGATCAATTCACCTTCGTCGATCTTGGTTCCGGCAAGGGACGGACGCTGCTGATGGCTTCGGAGTATCCGTTTCGGAGAATTGTGGGCGTGGAGTTGATCGCCGAACTGCATCGCGCGGCGGAGGAAAATATTCGCGCGTACCATTCCGCAACCCAGCAGTGCAAGCAGATCGAGGCGGTCTGCGCGGACGCCTGCGACTTTGTCCTTCCGGAAACGCCGCTGGCATTGTATTTGTTCAATCCGCTGCCGGAGACGGGCTTGCGGCGGGTGATTCGAAATCTTGAGCAGTCTTTGGAACATTCGCCAAGGCCGGTTTGGATCGTGTATCACAACCCGGCGATGGGCCGCATCCTGGCGGCGTCGCGGGCGCTGGTGAGAGCCGGCGGAACGGAGCAATACGCCGTCTTCCGGGCCTTGGACACCAAGAGCTGAATTCATTTCCTTTTCATGAAGGAAGGAAGGGGAGCGGATGTGCATTCCAGAAGAGCGAAGGCCACCCCCACCTGCCGAATCGACTGTCGCCGACTAAGTCGGAGCGGAGTAAAATCACGAATAGGGGAATCCACCGCGACGTGAGGAATCGACTGTTTCGCTGGCTGCTGATGGTGGCGCTCTCGCCCCCCGGCTTCACACTGTTTGCTCGGGCACAGGATGTGAGTCAGCTCGCCCGGGCGGTGGACGACCACTACAACCACCTGCGCAGCCTGCGAATCGGACTTCACCGAGATCTATCGGGGCGATGGTCCGGAGCGGGTGGAATCGGGCACCCTGTGGCTGAAAAAGCCGCGCAAGATGCGGTGGGAATACCGTTCTCCGAATGAGAAGCTGTTTATCAGCGACGGCCAGGCGGTGTGGTTCTACCTGCCGGCGGAACGGCAACTCAGGAAGACGGCCCTGCGAAAGCTCGACGACTGTGCGGTCACCGGTGGCATTTTTGCTCGGTAAGACCAAGCTGGAGAATGAATTACGAGGGCTTTCGAAAGCTGTGGATCAATCCCCCCTGGACCCCGGCAACACCCTCTTGCGCGGGGTTCCGCAGAGCATCGTTTCGCAGAGCATGGCAGACCAAGTCAGCGAGGTGCAACTGGAGATCACACCTTCCGACCAGATTGTCCGCATCGTATTGATGGAAGCGGACGGGGCGACGACCGAGTTCCGCTTTGCGGGCTGGAAAGAGAATCTGGAGTTGAGCGACAGCCGCTTTGAGTTCAGCCCTCCCCCGGGCGTGGAGACGGTGGAAGGAGAATTGACACCGTAGCTAGAACGTTGCGTTGACTTTGCTGGTGGAGAGCCGGGCGTCCCCGCCCGGCTGGAGGGGCGAGACGCCCGTCGCTCCACTATGTGGCTCATCACGCGGAATTGGACGCGGTTACTTGCGTACCACACGAATGGACTGGTTGGGGTAAGGGCTTTGGGAACAGAATGTTACACTTGACTAAGACGTTCAATACGGGACAAAACCAGAAACTCGGAAGCAGACGATAGCGAATGGCACAATTCCTGGTCAAAGTCGCCGACGAACAGGGCCATCTGCGGCAGCAGGTGGAACAGGGCCATTCCGAAGCCGAGGTCCACGACCGGTTCACCCAGCAGGGATACCTGGTGTACTGGGTCAAGCCCCGGACCATGCTCAGCACGGGCGGGGGCCAGTTCGGGCGGCGTAGCGGCAAGCTGAAGCAGTCTGCGTTTCTGATCTTCAACCAGCAGTTTCTGACGCTGATTAAGGCGGGACTGCCGATCCTGACGTCGCTTGATCTTTTGATCAAGCGGCAGCGGGACAAGTTTCTGCTGCAGCTGCTGGAAAACGTTCGGGAGCGGGTAAAAGGCGGCGAGTTGCTGTCGGATGCCTTCGCCGCCCAGCAGGTTTTTCCGAAAATGTACACGACCACGCTGATGGCGGGAGAGAAGAGCGGCAACATGGAAGAAGTTCTGAGCCGCTACATCGCGTATCAGCGGATGGTGCAGACTTTCCGCAAGAAGCTGCTGGTTTCACTGGTGTATCCGGCGCTGCTGGTTTCGGTGGTGACGGTGATGCTGATTTTTCTGATCACCTACGTGGTGCCAAAGTTTGCCGACCTGTTCAACAACCTGGGGGCGGAGCTTCCGGCGATCACGGTGTTCATGCTGTCGGTGGGCTTGAACGCGCAGAAGTATGGGTGGCTGGTGGCGTTGGTCGCTGGCGGTCGGAGTCTTTCTGATGTTGCGGTGGAAGCAAAGCGACCGGGGAGCCGAGCGTATCGACCAGTTTCTGCTGTCGCTGCCGCTGGTCGGGGAAATCCGGCTGAAGTACCAGGTGGCGAATTTCTCGCGCATTCTGGCCACGTTGCTGCAGGGCGGTTTGCCGCTGGTGCCGGCGATGGAAACGGCCGGCGAATCGATGACCAGCCGGCAGATGCTGAACGGGATCATCGCCGCGGCCGAGCGGGTGAGCGAAGGACAGGGCCTGGCCCAGAGCCTGGAGGCACAGAAGCTGTTTCCCGATCTTGCGGTGGAAATGCTGGAGGTGGGCGAATCGACGGGAGCGCTGCCGGCCATGCTGGGTTCGGTGGCGGAGTTTTACGAAGAAGACGTGCAGACGGCGCTGGGCGCAGCCATGGCGCTGATTGAGCCGCTGATCCTGATCGTCATGGCGGTGTTTGTCGGCGGGATCCTGATTTCTTTGTATATGCCGATTTTTACCTTGGGAGCCAACGTGCACTAAGTAGCACAGGTCTGGTTGCAGAGTTTCAGGGCTTGCAATCCGTGTCCGAACCGCCGCAACTGAAAGCTCTGGGGTCAGAGGCTGTAGACTGGAATGGGCATGGCGGATAAGAAAACAGTAGTGGTAAGCGGCGCGAATGGCGGGAAGCTGGTGCCGGAACCGGCATCGGTTCCCGACGAACTGGAGCGCGCGCGGGATATCGCGCGGCGCTACCGTTGCGAATTCGTCGACCTGAGCGATTTCCAACTGCACCATGATCTGTTCGAGAAGATCCCGGTGCACCTGATGTTCCGCTATAACTTCGTGCCGCTGGATGAGACGCCGGACGGGCGGCTGGCGATTGCCATTGCCGATCCCAGCCAGTTGATGATGATCGACGAGATCAGCCTGCTGCTGGGCAAGCGGATCGTCACCAAAGTTTCGACGCTCAAGCAGATCTCCGACATCCTCAAGAAGACCGAGCAGTCCAAGCGCGTGCTGGAAGACGCCAGCGAAGGATTCACGCTCGACGTGATCCGCGAGGACGAAGCCGGGAACGACGAGACCATCTCGATCGACAAGTTGACGGCGACGGCGGGCAGCGACATGAGCCCGATCATCCGCCTGGTCGACACCACGATTTTCACCGCGTTGCAGCGGCGGGCGAGCGACATTCACATCGAGACGCGCGACGACTCGGTGGTCATCAAGTTCCGTATTGACGGCGTGCTCACCAACGCCATGCCGCCCATCGGCAAAGAGCATCACTCGACCATCATTTCGCGCATCAAGGTCATGAGCGAGCTCGATATTTCCGAGCGCCGCGTGCCCCAGGACGGCCGCTTCCGCGTGAAGTACAACGGGCGCGCCATCGACTTCCGCGTTTCCATCATGCCGTCGATCCACGGCGAAGACGCCGTGCTCCGCGTGCTCGACAAGGAGTCGATGAGCGAGAAGTTCAAGAAGCTCACGCTCGACGTGGTGGGGTTCGACGAAGTCGATCTGCGCCGCTTCCGCCGCTACATCAAGGAACCCTACGGCATGGTGCTGGTCACCGGGCCGACGGGCAGCGGCAAAACGACGACGCTCTACGCCGCGGTCAACGAGATCAAGACCGACGAAGACAAGATCATCACCATTGAAGATCCGGTCGAGTATCAATTGCGCGGCATCACCCAGATTCCGGTCAACGAAAAAAAGGGCCTGACCTTTGCCCGCGGTCTGCGTTCCATTTTGCGTCACGACCCGGACAAGATCATGGTGGGCGAAATCCGCGACAACGAAACGGCGCAGATCGCCATCCAGTCGGCGCTGACCGGACACCTGGTGTTCACCACCGTCCACGCCAATAACGTGGTCGACGTGCTGGGGCGCTTCCTGAACATGGGCGTCGAGCCTTACAACTTTGTTTCGGCGCTGAACTGCATTCTGGCGCAGCGGCTGGTGCGCATCATTTGCGATTCCTGCCGGACGGCGGTGCATTATCCGAACGAGGTGCTCGAGGCGAGCGGCCTCGATCCGCAAGTGGGTCGCAGGTTCCCTTGTATGAAGGACAGGGTTGCATCGAGTGCGCGGGCACTGGATTCCGCGGCCGGACGGCGATTCATGAACTGCTGGATTTGACCGACCGGATCCGGGAGATGATTTTGGAGCAGAAACCGACATCGGAAATCCGGAGCGCTGCCCGGGAAGAGGGCATGCGCTTCCTGCGGGAATCGGCGCTGGATAAGGTGCGCGAGCGGAGTCGACCACTCTGAAGGAAATCAACAAGGTCACCTTTATCGAGACATGCGGTAGCAGGGACGATTACCGGAGCGTGGCACGGGAGTGCTAGTCCGAGCATCCCCAAGGTAACTGTTCTCTTCATGAAAGTACGGGATATCATCAAGTTGCTGGAGCGGGATGGCTGGTATCTGAAACAAACACGCGGAAGTCATCGGCAATACAAGCATCCGATGAAGGCAGGACGTGTCACGTTGCCGGGGCATCCGAATGACGATCTTCCCCCGGGCACTCTGAACAGCGTCCTCAAACAAGCAGGATTGAAACCATTGAACTACGTTGTTGTTTACGAAAAATCCGAGACCGGCTGGGCGGCCTATGTTCCCGACCTGCCAGGAGTGGTGACCACCGGCCGAACCCGAACCGAAGTTCGCTCTTTGATTCAGGAAGCAATCGAGTTTCACCTGGATGGGCTGAAAGAAGACCGGCTGCCGATTCCCGAGCCGAGCGCCGAAGCAGAGGTAATTTCGATCAGCCGAACCGATGATGACTTCCACGTCCAAACACGCTCGCCGTCCCACGCTCGCCTGCGAAATCGCGGCGGACCGCGTTCTGGCGGGCCGCGCCGCCGATACGGGGCGGATGGTGGAAATGTCGTCGGCGCGGGAACTGGCGCCGGGCACGGTGGTGCCCGATCTGATGGAAGCCAATCTGCGGGATGGCGCCGCGATCCGGCAGGCGATTGAAAGCACGCTGGGCAGCGTCGGCGGGCGGTCGCGCGACGTGATCGCGATTCTGCCCGATACCTCGGTGCGCGTCGTGCTGCTGGATTTTGAAACGCTCCCTTCGAAACGGGACGAGGCCGAAGCCGTGGTCCGCTTCCGGCTGAAGAAGTCGCTGCCTTTTGATCTCAGCCGATGCGCGGATTTCCTATCACGCGCAGACGGCGGGCAAAGGCATGCGGGCGGTGGCGGCGGTGGTTCTGAACAAGCGTTCTCGAGGAGTATGAATCGGCGTTTCGCGACGCGGGCTACAACCCGGGAGTGGTCATGCCGTCGATGCTGGCGGCGCTCGGGGCCGCGGACGCGGAACGGCCAACGCTGGTGGTCAAGGTGGACGCGCGCACCATCAGCATCGCGATTCTCGATCAGGAGCAACTGCTGCTGTTCCGCACGCTGGAAAATGTGCGGGGAGTAACCATCACCGGCGATCAACTGGCGGAAGAAGTCTATCCCTCGGTGGTGTTTTTCCAGGACACTTACCACCTGAACATTGAGCGCGTGTATGTGGCGGGGCTGCCGGAAGCGGGTGGCGCGGCGCCGGCGCTGAAAGCGCAGTCGGGCGCGCAGGTCGAGGAACTGGTGACCTCGTCGCAAATCGGCTCCACAACCGGCACGGTTCCGCGCTGGCGCATGGCGGGCGTGGTGGGAGCATTGATTTCGTAAACCGCTCTTCGCTGTTAGCTCTTAGCTCTTAAGGCCAAGAGCGAAGAGCGAAAAGCTAAGAGCACGGTTGTTCATTGTGATTTCATAAATATGCGCCTCGATCTCAATCTCGCAACCCGGCCCTACGAGGATGCCCGGGAATTCTGGTCGCGCTGGGGACTGGGCGTGGGACTGCTTGGCCTGTTGACGCTGGTCCTGCTGGGCTTGACCATCCGCGGCTGGAGTCAACGCCGGAAGAGATCGCCATGCCATCGCGCAGTTGCAGGCACAGATCGCGGAACGCGACAAAGAGCGGGCCAAGGCGCAAGCCTTCCTGGAAATGGCCGCCAACCGCAGCACGCGGGACCAGTCGCAGTTCCTGAATGGACTGATCCAGCGCAAGGCGTTTTCCTGGACGCGCGTGTTTGAAGATCTGGAGCGCGTGATGCCGAATCGAGCCTGCATGTGGTCTCGCTGCGTCCGGAATTGAATGAGCAGAACCAGATGGAACTGGAAATGAGAGTCGTGGGCGACACGCGCGCCGCGGCGGTGGAACTGGTCCACCGCATGGAAGGCTCCAAACATTTTCAGGGAGCGCAACTGGTGTCGGAAGCGCAGGCAGGGGAGACGCGGACGTCGGTGATCGCGACGGTGGTCGCGATCTATGTTCCCGATGCGGCAGACAGGAGCGGGAAGTAATGGCCGGACCTGCAGCATTCCCGCCGCAACTTGAAAATTGCCATCGCGGTGATGGTGGCGATCGATGTCATCGCAGTGGCGGTTGCTGTTCTCGCCGCTGGTGGGTTCGGCGGAATCGCGCCGCCTGCAAATGAATCAACTGGCGGCGGAACTGACAATGAAAAACGCACGAGGTCGAACCTTTGCGAGGCATGGATAAGAAAATCGCCCTGGCCAAAGATCGAGATTCCGCAATTTTACAAGGATCGTTTTGCGGCGCAGGATTCCGATATTGCCAACGAACTGGGCAAACTGGCGACGGAGAGCGGCGTCAAGATCCAGCAGGCAAAATACAAGCAGGAAGATGCGGAGAGCTCCGGCCTGATCGTTCCGGTCGTGATCGATGGCAATTTCTCCGGGGACTACCTGCAACTGGTGCGCTTCATCAACTCGCTGGAGCGTTCGAAACTGTTCATTACCGTGGACAGCGTGGACCTGGCGGGCGAAGGCGCAGGGCCGGTGAAGCTGCAAGTCAGCATGCACAGTTATCTGCGTTCAGGTGCTTAAGTGAAACTGGGAACCGAAAACCGAAGCAAGTGATCATGCTGGCCGTGTTGGGCGGGCTGGCGCTGCTGCTGCTGGCGCTATGACCTTCTGGCCCTCGGCCATCGGCGGCGCCGGTATCGCAGGCGTCAGCGGGAGCGACGCCGGCGAAGCCGAACATGCGGCGCACGGCTTCCGGAAAACTTGTGCCGGTGACCGAGCCGCGCCTGGATCCGACGCTCGACCTGATTCGCTCCACCACAGCGAGGAGATCAAGTACGCGGGCAATGGAAGAAATATTTTTGTGGCGGGCTCGGTGCCCATCGAAAGGCCCAAGGAACGGCACCGACGAAGCAAAGAATCGATGCCAGCCTTCATGCTCCTCCGCCAGCATTCCGCCGCCGCCGCCGATCACGCTCAAGTTCTTTGGCTTTGCCAACAAGCCCGGGGAGGCGAAGAAAGTGTTCCTGTCCCAGGGCGAAGACGTTTTTATCGCGGCTGAAGGCGACATCGTGGACCGGCGCTATCGCGTTCTGCACATTTCGGCCGACCGCGGTGGACGTGGAAGATGTGCTGAACAATAACCGGCAGAGCCTGCCGATAAAAGGGCTCCGGGATAAAGGCGTAGCTAATTGGTAATTGTGTAATCTGGTAATTTGGTAATTGGAAGGCGAGTGAACGGTTATGCGGCATCGTGGTTTGAAAGTTACAAAATTACAAATTACAAAATTGCAAAATCCCCAGCGCGGCTACATGCTGATCACGCTGATGCTGGCCCTGGCGCTGATGACGATTGCGATGCTCGCCGTGCTCCCCGACATTGGCCAGCAGGTCCAGCGCGACCGCGAAGAGGAGATGGTGCATCGGGGCACGGCGTACATGCGCGCGATTCAACATTTCTACAAGAAATTCGGACGCTATCCCGAACCGCATCGAGGAACTGGAGAACACCAACAACCTCCGTTTCATTCGCAAGCGCTATAAGGATCCGCTCACATTGACCGGGCCACGGGCAAGGAGAAGGACTTCAAATTCCTGCCATCAGACCGACATCACTTAAACGCCGGGCCGGTATTGGGACCAACGCCTGGCCTGAATGGCCCCGGGGACCAAGCGGACCGCAGGGACAACGGACAGGGAGCAAGCGAGCTCGCGACCCTACAGGCGAGTGTTGGGCGGCGCGATGCAGGGGGGCGATTCCAACAGACGGGCGGCGTGCAGAATTCGAATGGTGATTCCAGCAATCCGATCTTCGGGTCAATCATCTCGAGTTCCAGATTCCAGTTCCGGCTTGAACGGGCCGACGTTCGGCGGAGGACCGATCCTGGGGGTCGCCAGCACGAACAAGAAAGATAAGACCATTCGCGTGTTTTACGGCAAGAACCATTACAACGACTGGCTCTTCATTTACGATGCCGCGCTCGACCGCGGCGGCACGCTGACCGGCCCGGTGAATCCTGGTATGCCCGACTCCGAACTTAAACGGCGCCACTCCCGGACTGACTGGAACTCCGCCGGCGCAAGGTGGATTCGGACAAGGATTCGGACAAGGACCAGGGTCTAGCGCCGAACAGCGGTCAAAACCAAGGCCTTCAAACGCAAACTCCGCAGACCCCAGCGCCGACGCCCCAGCAGTAGACTTCGCATTCCAGTAACTTCCGCAAAAAGCGGCCTAGAAAAGCCCCGCATCGAAGCGGGGCTTGCTGAAACCAGAGTACTTACGCCAGAACGTCAGAGTCAATCGACTATGGCGAATCCGCACCAGTGAAAGCTTAAACGTTGAACGAAGAGCCGCAGCCGCAGGTGCTCTTCACGTTCGGGTTTTCGAACTTGAACCCTGCGCCTTCCAGGGTCTCGACGTAATCGACATGCGCGCCGCCGAGATACATCAGGGAGGTGGCATCGACGTATACCTTCAAGCCGTCAAAATCGAACACCTTGTCCATCATGCCGGCGCCGTTCTCGAAGGCCATGGAATACTGGAAGCCGGAGCAACCGCCCCCGACCACCGAGAACCGCAATCCCGCCGGAACCGGATTCTGCGAAGCCATGATTTCCTTGACCTTGGCAATCGCGGTCGGGGTCAGAACCGGCGCGGTTTTGGGCTGAACTTCGGGGGTGGTGGTGGTTGCCATCTGTTTGATCTCCTTGTAATTCATTATTATAGCAAAGGTTGCAGCCGGCTCGGCAAGGCTTTTCGCCAAGCCGGCACTTCTTCCAAATCTACCCGTTAGATGCTTCGGGTAGGCAAGAAGTCGCTGCCCCCTCTTGCCAAGGGGTCTATAATCGTGCGCAGTAAGGGCCTTACCCGAACGCCAGCGGTGGCAGGACGTTTTCGCTGGAGCTCAAGATGGCAACTTCGGGGATGGGCTCGATCTCAGCTCCGAGGTGGCATATGTCTCCTATGTTCAGGCTGCTGATCGCGTGGGGTATTCTGACCGCGATCCTCATCGTCCTCCTGATCTACAAAAGCACTCTCACCATGCACGAGGACGATTCCATCTTCCTCAATGAAACCGAATCCCAGATGCATAAGGATCAAACGGAAATTCTGGCCAAGATGAGAAAGATCACACCGATCGTCAAGGTGCTCGGCGCGTTGTCGGGGGCCATGATCCTGGTCATTGCGGGATTGTTCATCTATCAGGGGCTGAACATCGCCACCACGCCGCAATAAACGCGAGCCTCGCGGATTCGCGGAAAATCCTGGCCAACCCCGCCTCGGGGAGAACGCGCGAGAGCGGTGGCGCAATGTTGCTGCCCGCAGGCGGGCCTGTTTCCGCTGCGGAAAATCCGCGACCGAACATGTGCGACCGAACATGTACGCGCAACATCCCATTGCGATTGTCGGAGGCGGTCCTGCGGGCGCTCTGGCAGTGCGCTGCTGGCGGCGGGAGGCAGGAACGTCCTTCTCTTCGACGAAAAGCTGGCCTGGGAGAAGCCTTGCGGCGGCGGACTCACGCACAAAGCTTTGCAGCAGTATCCGTTTCTGGCGGAAGCCGGAGCGCAAGCAATCCGGTTGCGCACTGCGAGTTGATCAGTCCGTCGGGACAGCGGGTGCGCTTCCACATGCAGCACCCGGTCGCGATCTTCTCGCGCCTGGCGCTGAATGGATTGCTGCTGGAACGAGCGCGGCGCGCCGGCGTGTGGAAGTGCGCACAGGAGCGCGTCACGCGAATTGCAGGAACGGCAGCGGAGACTGGCAACTGATCACGCCGCAGGGTGAATACCGCGCCTCCTATCTGATTCTGGCGGCGGGCGCGCGCAATCCGTTCCGCGCCCAGTTCCTCCCGCCGATTTCCCCGAGCGATCTGATGGTCACGGCGGGCTACTTCATCCCCGGCCGCAGTTCGCTGATGCAGATTCAGTTTCTGAAGGGAATCACCGGCTATATCTGGGTCTTCCCTCGCACGGATCATGTTTCCGCCGGAATCGCGGGCAAGATGGGCGAGACCTCGACCGCCGAGTTGCGCCGCATACTGGAGCATGGCTGGAACATGGCTGGAGAGCAGGCTCAAGAACAGCGGCTCGAATGGAAATCGCCCATTTGGACGGAGCCCGCTTCTACTCGCACATTCTTCCGTCCTTTCGCGCCGCAGACGTTCGAAACGCTGGAAGTCTGCGGCGAAGGCTGGGCCATGGTCGGCGACAGTGCCGGCCTGGTGGACCCGATTACCGGAGAAGGTCTCTACTACGCGCTTCGCTCGGCGGAGTTGTGCGCCGAGCGCGCTGTTGGCCGGACGACCTGCCGAGTACCAGGTCCAGCTGGAAGAAGAGATGCTCCCCGAATTGAGGCTGGCGGCGCGCGTTTCGCAGCGTTTCTACAGCGGACAGGTTTTCGGGGACAGCGTGCTGGAGCGGATGGTGTCGCTAACCGCGCAAAGCGCGAGCTTTCGCGAGCTGATGAGCGATCTTTTTGCCGGGATTCAGGGCTACCGCGATTTGCGCTCGCGGTTGTACCGCATTCTGCCCGCGGTGATGGCGGAAGGCCTGGCTGGAACGCTGCGCCGGCCCTGGGGCGGCAGCGGTAGTGGATCGGAGTTCGCCACCGACCCGCTTGCGGAATAGGCAGCATCCTGAATCGTAGAGACGCGGCTTGCCGCGTCTCAGCCGCGGAAAAACTTTCGCGCGTCCGATTTTGGGTGGCGCGCTTTAGCGTTGCGATCACCGGCTTGTTTTCAGATTCGGCTTTACACTGCGGAAAAACTCGGGCTTTCACTTTGCTTTGAAGGGCGCGGCTTCAGCCGCGCCGTAAGTGTCGCAAAATCATGGCGGCTTTACTGATCTGAAAAACTCGGTTTCGGCGCACAGCCCCTAAAGGGGCATCTCAATTCAAAGAACTTACGGCATCGCTGAAGCGATGCCCTGATACGAGACTTGAGTTTTTCAGCACTCTGTTTAGCCGCCGAGGTCAACCGCGTCCGCCCTGTTACTCAGGCCGCCTTTGCCTAGAGATTCCCGATGTCGTCGAGCAGCACTTTTTCGTGGCCTTCGGGATTCACCTTTTCGTACACCTTGCGGATCACGCCCTTGGGATCGACCACGAAACTGGTGCGCTCCCAGAACTTCATCCCCTTCCATTCCGCCTGGCCGATGCCGAGCGCCTTCATCAGGCTGGCATCGGTGTCGGAGAGCAAGTCGATGGTGAAGGCGAACTTGTTGCAGAAGTTCTTGTGCGAGGCAACGTCGTCGGCGCTCACGCCAATGACTTTGATCCCGGCAGCGTCGAAATCGGCCTTGGTCGCCGTAAACGATTTGCCCTGGATGGTGCAGCCGGGCGTGTCGTCTTTCGGATAAAAGTAAACGACGAGCCAGTGTCCGGCGAAGTCGGAGAGCTTGGTGATCTTGCCGTCCTGGTTGGGAAGCGAAAAATTCGGAAAGGGATTGCCAGCGGAAAGCATTGGAAGTTCCTTTCTAAGGTTGTGGGTGTAATTTTGCGTGGTCGACAGAGACGCGCATTCGGAGAACGCGCACACAATCGCCGATCTCTTAGCTCTTAGCCTTTAGCCAAAATTGGCTCCCCTGTGCACTCTATGTCCCCTGTGGTTCAAGCTTCTAATTCTCAACCACAGTGGACACAGAGGTACACAGGAGAAACCTTCTGAGTTCGGCCCAGCTAAGAGCTAAGAGCCAAGAGCTAAGCCAAGAGCCGTCGTCAAGCGGCCTGCATCACTTTCTTCATGCGTTCTTCCATCTCTTGCGGGGACAAGTCTTCCTTGTGCGTCGCGACGGCCCAGAGATGCCCGAACGGGTCCTGGATGAAGCCCGAGCGATCTCCGTAGAACTGGTCCTCGACCGGCTTCAGGATTTTCGCTCCCTCCGCGACCGCCTTTGCGACGACCTTGTCGCAATCGGGAAGGTACACCAGCAGGCTCACCGGAGACGCGCCGATGGTCTCGGCGCTGCGGTAGCCCATGCTCGGGTTTTCGTCGGCCAGCATGATGTGCGAGTCGCCGATCTTCAGCTCGGCATGGCCGACCTTGCCGTCGGGACCATCCATGCGCATGACTTCGGTTGCTCCGAAAACGTTCTTGTAATACTCGATCGCTTTCGCGGCGCCCTTGATGACGAGGTACGGCGTAACGGTGTTGTATCCCTTGGGAATGTAGCTGACTTTCTTCATGATTCTTCTCCTCATGGTGTTCCGCTCTGGTGTTCCACTCTGGTGTTCACTAAAGATGAGGCTGAGGGTTGAGGTCTAAGCGCGCAGACGAGCCCCCACGGGCCGCGTCGTTCCCTAATGAGAACACAAGTCGGCAGGAGGCTCAAGGCCGAACTTTTGTGCCGGGGGGCGCCCGCGCTGGAATCCACGGTCGCAAAGTGCGAAATAAGTACCTAAACGGTGAGACCAGCCACGCCGCCGTCAGTCCCTGTCACAACGAAGCCGAAAAGAGCCCTTGCCCGTGGACCCGTTAGTACCGTGACAAAAGTAATGCGCGAAAGGCTTTAAGCCATTGAAACTAATCCTGGAACCCGGCACACTGCCTAGGGAAGCTACACAAAAACATGGAAACTCCCCCACAAAGCACCATGGCTCGCCGGCGCAGCGACCGCCTACCGATCGCGTTTCCGGTGGTGGCCTCGGGGATTGATCCCTCCGGGAAGCGTTTCCGCGTGAAAACCAAGACGACCGCGGTCAGCCTCTACGGATGCTCTCTGCCCCTGCCGCGATTCCTGCAGCCCGACCAGGAGATTTCCTTACGCCGGGTCGGCTCCAAAGAACAGGCCATAGGCCGCGTGGTGGCGCCGTTAGGACCGCACACCAAAGGATTCCTCTACGGAGTTGGCATGGACCAGTCGTGCGAAACCCTGTGGGGCGTCCGCTTCTCCTCTTCATTTTACGAAAAGCTGTTGGACACCATGTATGACGGCGTCTATTTCGTAAACCGGGATCGCAAGATGACGTATTGGAATGCGGGCGCCGAGAGGCTGACTGGGTATAGCTCCGCGGATGCCATCGGAAAGCACTGTTTCGACAACTTCCTGGCGCACGTGGATGAGACGGGCAAGCCGCTGTGCACCAGCGGATGTCCGCTCAGCGCCGCGATGGCCGACGGGCAAGCCAGAGAAGCCGAGATCTACCTCCGTCACAAGGACGGTCATCGTGTGCCGATTAGTGTGCGCGTCCTGCCCATGCGGAATAGTGCCGGTGCAATCGTAGGAGCGGTGGAGGTTTTCAGTGATTCCACCGCCAAGCGGCGAGCCGAAAAACGAGTTGGCGAACTGGAGCACTTGGCCTTCCGCGATGCCCTGACCAACCTGCCGAATCGGCGATACCTGGAACTGAAGTTAGCGCAGGCCTTGCAGGATCATCATCAGTTTGGCCGGGAGTGCGGGCTGCTGCTGTTCGACCTTGACCACTTCAAGCAAGTCAATGACGCCCACGGTCACGAAGCAGGCGATGCCGTGCTGAAAGCGGTCGCGGAGACCCTGGTGCAGAGCCTGCGCACCGTGGACCTTGTCGGCCGTTTGGGTGGGGAGGAGTTTCTGGTCTTGATGCCGGACGTGCAGGCTATGGTCTTAGGCGATCTGGCCGAGCGCTGCCGGCTCCTGATCGCGCAGTCCTCGGTCGCACACGGCGCCACCCGGGTGTCGGTCACGGCGTCCATCGGCGCGACCCTGCTGAACCACAACGATTCCGCGGCAACCGCGATTCGGAGAGCGGACGAGCTGATGTACCAGAGCAAGCGCTCCGGTAGGAACCGCACCACCGCGGGGTAAAAATCAACCCCCCTCCGAAAACCCCGTCCGAAAATCAGCACCCCTCCGAATTGTCGTCCCGAACGAAGGAGGGATCTGCAGTTCGCCAGCGACCGACAAGCCCGCCGATTCTTAATGCAGGTGGGGCACAGACTTTCCAAACCTCCCAAAGGATCCACGCGCTCGCTTTATTCCATCTCTATTCCATCCCCAACTCCTTCGCCAGCGCCTTCCACTTGCCATCCACCAGCGCCCGAGTCTTCGCGTCCATCACGATCTCGTCCGGCCAGGGACGCGCGAAGCCTTCGGTCGACCACTTGCGCGTGGCGTCGATGCCCATCTTGGAGCCGTAGTTCGCGAGGCGGGCGGCGTGGTCGAGCGAATCGACTGGGCCCAGCGTGAACTGGATGTCGCGCTCGGGATCGATATGGTTCAGCACTTTCAAGGTGACGTCGGCTATATCCTGCACGTCCACGTCTTCGTCTACTACGATGATGCATTTGGTGAACATCGCCTGCCCCAGCGACCAGATGGCGTTCATCACTTTGCGCGCCTGTCCGGGATAGGACTTGCGGATGGAAACGATCATCAGGTTGTGGAACACGCCTTCGATGGGCAGGTTGATGTCCACCAGTTCGGGGATGGTCAGCTTCATCAGCGGCAGAAAAATGCGCTCGACCGCCTTGCCCATCCAAGCGTCTTCCTGCGGCGGCTTGCCGACGATGGTCGTCGCATAGATCGGGTCTTTGCGGTGCGTGATGCAGGTAACGTGAAACACGGGATATTCGTCTTCCAGCGAGTAGAAGCCGGTGTGATCGCCGAACGGGCCTTCGGTGCGGAGTTCGTCGAGATTGACGTAGCCTTCGAGGATGATCTCGGCAGTGGCCGGAACTTCGAGGTCAACCGTCTCGCATTTCACCAGTTCGACCGGCTTCTGCCGCAGGAATCCGGCGATGATGTACTCCTCAACGTCGGGCGGCGCGGGGACGATGGCGGAGAAGGTGAGCGCGGGCTCGGTGCCGATGGCTACGGCCACCTCCATCCTGCCCGTGGGACGATCGCCGGCGGCAAGCATCGAACCGCCCGAAGAGCGAGCCATGATGTCGACCGCCGCCGACTTAAGGTTGTGTGGCAACGGGTCTCCGACCCGCTCCTGTCGCGAATCCGCGGCAGCTAGACTCGCGTTCCGCATCCGGTCGCGGTAATGTTCCGCCGCAACTTTCTGCCGCTGCCAGTGCATTCCGGCGGTACGCTCGTCATAGATCTGCATGCGGTACATGCCGACGTTGCGCTTCCCGGTCTTCGGATCGCGCGTGATCACGCAGGGCAGCGTAATGAAGCGTCCGCCATCCTTTGGCCAGCATTTGAGGATGGGGAAATCGAGCAACGAAAAATTGTCGCGCTTGATCACTTCTTTACATGGGCCGGTGGCGACGGTCTTGGGAAAAAACTTGCCCATCTCGGCCAGCATCGGCAGCATCTTCACTTTGTCGAGGAAGCCCTGCGGAGACTTCACATCCATGAAGCCGCGGATGCGCTCGGCGACTTCGTCAAGCGCATCGACTTCAAGCGCGAGCCGCATACGGCGGGCGGAGCCGAACTGGTTGATAAGAAGTTGCGAACCGGGGTAGCCCTTAAGATTCTCGAAGAGTAGAGCTTTGCCGCCGATGACTCCCTGCCCGTCTTTACTCTTTGAGACTCGATCCGTAATTTCCGTGATCTCTAAAATTGGGTCCGCTTCCACGCGGACGCGCTTCAGTTCGCCCGCTCGGTCGAGTGCTTTGATCCAGTCCCGCAGATCGTCGTAGGCCAAAATTCCTCCCGCAATGACGGACGATGAAATGACAGACGATTATACGTGGCCTCCAACACTGCGTTGCCCAGAACTCCGCTGTGATCCCCTGTGCCCTCTGTGGTGAGCAAGGTTTCGGTCAGCGCCCGTTATAGGCAAGCCGGTGCGGAGCTTCCGCTGTCGAAGACGAAACCGATATAAGGTATGCTGTAACTCGATTTGAGCTCCACTCCCAGGGAAGGCCCGGAAATCGGCGATGAGCAAATTACTGGCGCTACTCCTCCTGCTTACTGGAGCCTTCGCAACCGCTCAGGAAATCACTGTGGCTGCGGCGGCCGATATGAGCGCTGCCCTCCCGCAACTCGTCCAGGCCTACACGAAAAAGACCGGGCAAACGGTGAAGCTATCCTTCGGCGCGTCCGGCAATCTGACCAATCAGATACGAAACGGCGCGCCCTTCGACGTCTTCTTCTCAGCCGATGAAGAATACCCACAGCAGTTGATCGCCGAGGGGCTGGCGCAAAAAGATACGCTTTATCGTTATGCCGTCGGCCGGCTGGTGCTGTGGGTGCCCGCCGACTCGCAACTGGACTTATCGAAGCTCGGCATGAAAGCTTTGCTCGATCCATCGGTCAAGAAGATTTCGGTCGCGAATCCCGCGACGGCGCCATACGGCCGCGCTGCCGAAGCCGCGCTGCGGCACTTCGGAATTTACGATCAGGTTTCGAGCCGCCTTGTCGTGGGAGAAAACGTGTCGCAGGCAGCGCAGTTCGTGGAATCGGGCAACGCCCAGGCGGGACTGATCGCGCTCTCCCATGCGCTCGCCCCCGCAATGAAAGATAAAGGCCGCTACTGGACGGTCCCGCTCGATGTCTATCCCACGCTGAATCAGGCGGCGGTCGTGCTCTCGCGATCAAAACAGCAGGATGCGGCCCGCAGATTTCTGGACTTCTTGCGCAGCCCCGAGGCCGCTTCCCTGCTCACCAGTTACGGCTTCAGCCTTCCCGCGGAGACGCATTGAATCGGAGAAGCGTTGAAATGGAGACGCATTCCAAAGGAGAAAGAGTGCAATGAACTGGGAGGCGTTCTGGCTGACCGTGCGTCTAGCAGCCATCGTCTCGACGCTGCTGATTGCGATCGGAATCCCCATCGCCTACTGGTTGACTTACTCGCGCTGGCGCTGGAAATTCCTGGTCGAGGCCGCGGTCGCGCTTCCCATCGTCCTGCCGCCGACCGTGCTCGGCTTTTATGTCCTGGTGGCGCTCGGTTCGCGGAGCCCACTCGGCCGCTGGTGGGAATCTCTCACCGGCCACACGCTGGCTTTCACTTTCGAAGGGCTGGTGATTGGGTCCTTGTTATACAGTCTGCCATTCGCCGTGCAACCGTTCGCGGCAAGTTTCGGAGCGGTCGATCCCAGTCTGCTTCGCGCCTCGGCATCGCTCGGTCATTCGCCGGTGCAAACCTTTCGCCGCATCGTTCTTCCCCTCTCAAAAGCCGGGCTGGTCACGGGATTTGCGCTCAGCTTCGCGCACACGCTAGGCGAGTTCGGGGTTGTCCTCATGGTGGGAGGCAACATTCCCGGCGTAACGCGCACCATCTCGATTGATATTTACGATCAGGTGCAAACTGCAAATTATTCCAGTGCGAACCAGACGGCCTTGCTGCTGCTGGCCATCTCATTCCTTGTGCTGTCGATTGTTTACGGAGCAAACCGGCGTCCATGGGCGGTGGGTCCATGGAGGTAATAAAGACAGCTCCCGCGCCACCAGCCGCACTACAAGCAGCGACAACGACACAGCCAATCTCTGCCGACGTCGAAGTCCGCATCCGCAAACGTTTTCCTAATCCCGAGGGCAGTTTCAACCTGAATGTCCACTTCCGCGCGCTTGCCGGGTTCACGATTCTGTTCGGCGCGTCGGGCGCGGGAAAAACCACGCTGCTCGATTGCATTGCCGGGCTCACCGATCCGGACGAAGGGCGCATCGCCGTTGGCGGCGAAGACTTATACGACTCGGAGAAGAAGCGGAACGTCGCGGCCTGGAAACGGCGCATCGGTTATGTACATCAGGACCTGGCGCTCTTCCCTCACCTGACTGCGGAGGAGAACGTCGCTTACGGTCTCCGCACCCTGAGCGCGGCGGAACGACAAACGCGCAGCCGCGAGATGCTTGAGGCGTTCCGCATCGAACACTTGCGCGACCGGCGCCCCGCGCAAATCTCCGGAGGCGAGCGCCAGCGCGTCGCGCTAGCGCGCGCCCTGGTGACCGAACCGCGCGCCTTGCTGCTCGATGAGCCCCTGGCTGCGCTGGACCGTCCGACGAAGTCGTCTCTCGTCGGCGACCTGCGGCGGTGGAACCAGAATCACCGCGTTCCGATTCTCTTCGTCACTCACAATGGCGAGGAAGTGTTCGCCCTCGGCGACGAAGTCATTGTGCTTGACGCCGGAATAATCGTGGCCCAAGGCCAGCCGCATGAAGTCATGCGCTCTCCGCGGCTGGAAACCGTCGCGCACCTCTCAGGATTCGAAAACATCTTCGACGCCACGGTGCTGGCCCTGCACGAAGCTCGCGGCACCATGGCCTGTCGTCTGGGAAACGGCGAGGTGGAACTAGAAACGCCGCTGGTTAGGGCCGAGGTTGGCTCGCACCTGCGCGTGGGCGTTCGCGCCGGTGATTTGCTGCTGGCAACGGAGCACCCGCACGGGCTAAGCGCGCGCAATGTTTTGCCGGGGACTATTCGGCGGCTGGAGCAGAGAGACGTGATCGTCTCGGCATTGGTGGATTGCGGCGGCACGGAGTTCGAGGTGCATTTAACGCTGGCGGCGCGCGACGCTCTCCAGCTGGGATCAGGCAAAGCCGTCTGGGTCGTGGTCAAGACGCATTCCTGCCACTTGATGGGGATGTGAAAACGATTGCTGTAAAACGTGTGGAAGCGGGGCTATGCCCCGCTTGGACGGGGCGAAGCCCCGTCCCCACACGATGCTACCTTGCCACCGCAATCACTGCGATCCACTGGCCGTTCTGTTCTTTGCGATAGGCAATCGTGCCGCCAAGACGTTGGGCAATCTCTTCGGGCTGCAAGTCGCGATGGTAGCCGAAGAATTTTTCCTTGAGACGCTGCCACGCATCCCAATTCTCCAGCAGCGCATGCGGCGGCTGGTACTTCGTGGAGAACACCAGCGCCACGTCAAACCGGTCGCGAGCCCTGGCAGCCACGTCGATCTGAGGGGCTGAGAAGTCCTCGATGCGGACGACGCGGAAAGGCGGACTGGCGTTGGCACTAACATAGCCCAGCCATGGCCGGGTGAGTTCGTCCGACGCGGGCCATGCGGTCAGAACGCGCTCACCGGAATATCGCATCGCCAGGAAACGACTGGCTTCCGCATGCATCACAATGTAGTCGCGATAAGCCAGATTGTCTTCAAGAGTAAAACCATACGGCGGATTGCTGAACAGCCCCGCGACAAATGCAATTGCGACCGCTCCCATAATCAATTTCCAATACTGCACGCGCCGCCAGAGAGTCGCGACCAACGTCAAAATCACAAGCGGGACGACTGGCAACATGTAGCGAGCCAGCACCGCTCCGCCCACGAACGACATAAAGGCCAGGTAAGCGAGCACCGCGGCAAGAAATGCCGCCTGAATCCAGAATGGAATTCGCGGCCGCGCAACTGCGTTCTCCGTCTTTCCCTCTAACTGGGCCGGACGAAGCATCGCCAGCAATCCCGCCAGCGTGAGCAGATACAGACCGAAATACCCGAAGAGTTGCCAGAGCCGCATTCCGAGAGCCAGCGGGACGCGGAGCGGATTGAGCGTAGCGGCAACGTTGTAGCGAAAGAATTCGGGGTTGCCCAACAGGAAACCGGTCTTCGCGTAGTGGTAGGCGTACCAGCCCGCCAGCGGCAAGACAGTAAGCAGCAGATAAAGCGCGTGCGTGCGTCTGCCAACGGGCGGAAGAATCTTGCTCCATTTTTCCAACCAACGACGGCGAATGAAATAGCCGAGCAGTTCCCAGCCCAACAGCGCCAGCGGAGCCAGGATCGCAGTTTCTTTCGCCAACGCCGCCAGGGAGAACCAGACAACTTGCTTCCATGGACGGTCTTCCACATAGGCGGCCAGCCCCCAGACCGTAAACCCAGCCGCCGGCAAGTCAACCAGCGCCATCGAACTCTGCGTGAAGTACACGGGATAAATCGCCACCAACGCAGTCGTCGCCCACGCCACGGGCAGATTCGCGGCGATTCGCGAAAGTCGAAACAGTCCCAGCAGCGAGAATGCGCTCAGCGCCAGCATGGCTGTGCGCGTGACCAGAGTGGAGTATCCGAAGACGCGCCAGGCCAGCGCCAGCCACGCCATCACCAGCGGAGGATGCGCATTCGATAGCGTCGACTGCGGAATGAGCGTGCCGGTCAGAAACAAATCACGGGCAGCCGGAACGTAATAGCCAGCCTCATCCCAGAAATAAGGAAGGCGAAGAAGTGGCGCATGCAGCAGCATCAATCCCGCAAAGAACAACGCGAACAGAAAAAACTGCCGCGCCCACCCGGAAGATTGCGGTCGAAAAGGTTTTTTCAGATCGGGGTTCGCCGCCGGCCGCGCAGCCATCGATAAACGGTGCATCAGTGAACGGGTCCACCTGGGGCGCGCGGATCAAGTTTGATCTCGCCGAACGTGGCTTCGTAGTTCGTCACGTTCTGCTGCAAGAGCGCCATGAGCGCCTTGGCCTGTTGCGGGCTGAGATAAATCCCCTGAAAGTTTCGCAACTCCACCTGCGTCTCGGAGCTTTGCTGCATCGTCCCGAAAACGAGGAAGAAATCCCACACATTCACCCGGATCTGCACGCTGTTGGAGTAACTCTCGCGATAATCGGGGGTTTGCACGAATTTCACATTCGGTTGGTTCGCTGTAATCATATTTCGCAGTGTAACGCGTGAGCGGAGCACAGAGCAAAAATCGCGGGCGATCTTTTCTAGCACCCCTGGAGTCAAGCACAATTGGAGTCAATACACCCGGAGCGAATTAACTCTCCTTTAACACTGCCGCAACACTGCTGCAACACAGTGCCTCTACTGTCAGAAGGGGACGATCAAAGCAATGCTCTTTCAGCAGGCCGCAGAAAGGTTCGGTTTCGTATCAGGGCATCGCTTTAGCGATGCCGCAGGATCTTCGAGATCAGACGCCCCTTTAGGGGCCGCCGACTCTTTCTAAGCGAAGCGCGTGAGGCTCTCCTTCCGATCATGGATCCTTTCGAAGCGGCAGACAAACCGCGTTACCCCGCTCTCATCTACGTGGTGGAAGACGATCCGGATGTGTCTCGCCTGATCGAATACAGTCTGCAAACCGCCGGTTACGAGGTCTCCACATTTTTCTCAGGTGCGCCGGTCGTTCCCCAGGCGGCCATGGCGCAACCCGCGCTGTTTCTTCTCGATATTATGTTGCCCGGAATCAGCGGCTTCGATCTCTGCCGCCAAATCCGTCGGCACCAACAACTGGGCAAGACGCCCGTTATTTTTCTTTCCGCCAGAACCCAGGAACCGGACCGCCTGCAGGCGTTCGACGTCGGCGGCGACGCATACATCACCAAACCCTTCAGTCCGCGTGAGTTGATTGCGCGCGTCCGCAACGTTCTCCGCGTTCCGTCCGAGACTCCAAGTCACGAGACCGTTCAGTTCGGAGATTTGGAAATTGATATCGCTTCGATGACCGTGCGCGTCGAGGGCAGAACAGTACTCACCACGGTCCGCGAATTCCGGCTCCTCGAATATCTGGCCCGGCACCGGGGACGCGTCTTTACCCGCGACCAACTCCTCGACGCGGTATGGAAAGAAGGGACGTTTGTGACCCCGCGCTCCATTGACGTCTTTGTGCGCCGTCTGCGGGAGAAGATCGAATCCGATCCGCGCCATCCCCGCTATCTGAAAACGCTGCGCGGAATCGGCTACCGCTTCGAAGCCGGACGCTAGCTTCCAGCGCCTGTTGATTCCCTTATTCCTTGCCCATATCCGGTCAATGAATGTTATGGCGATTTTGCGACAGTTACGACATCGTGACGGAGCGAACGCCGGGCCACTTCCTTCCTGCTGCTGTGAATCTTCTCCTGCAGATGGAAGCGCCAATGCCCGTCCACCGGGTGGGGAAACTATCCAAAAGGAGTAGCTCGTTGCGTTACTGTTTTTGATCTAGGCCACATAGAGACTTGGAAAGAACGGACCAAGGGTTAGAGTACACAGAAGCGTCCAGCGCTGATCCTCCCCCAGCGCGTGCACCACCAACCACAAGGAGGATCTGCACATGTCTACACGATTGTTCTGCATCGGCTTCGCGTTAATAGCGCTTTGCGCGATCACTGCCCAGGCAAAACCGATTACTTGGTATCTGCAAGGCGTCAAATTTGCGGACGGCAGTACCGCCAGCGGATCGTTCGTCTATGACGTGGACAACGGTTTCAACGGAACCTACAGCGGCATTTCGATCGCAACCACCGCAGGTACCACGGTACCGGCGAACGCTTTTGCTTTCTCGGACCCTGGCGCAGTCAGTTTCAGTATCCGCATCTTGCCCGTTACATTGGGGAGTGGCGACCTGACGGGAACGCCAATCCTGATATTGAATTTCACTGCGCCGCTCTCGGACCTGGGCGGGACAGTGTCGCTTGTAACCAGCGGCTCTTTCGCATCTCTCTGGGGGCGATGCCTCAACAGCACTTGCAGCGATATTCAGCGCCCGAGTCCAATCGAGTATGTGACCGCTGGGTCGGTAACGGCTATACCGACCGGTGACGCGAGCGTCTATTTCACCACCTACTACTCCAATGCGAATACCACCGGTGCTCCGGATGAAACGCTGCGTATCGTCAACGATGGCGACCAGGCAACTGCAGCTCCAGAGGGAGTCGAAAACGGCACCCTGTGGGCGGCGATCTACGTGTTCGATGACAGCCAGGAGCTGAGGTCATGCTGCGCCTGCTTCATCACGTCAGACGGTCTGCTTTCGGAATCCGTGAACAAAGAGCTCACGTCTAACGAATTCACCGCCAGAGGAGAAATGACCCGTGGCGCTATCAAGGTCATTTCGTCTTCGAGTTCTAACCCGTCCACCCCCGTGCCGCTTACTGGACTGCGGGGATGGATGACGCACATCCAGGCAACGACGACCACGTTTCCAGCTCCCGGCCCGGGCAACGCTGTGAACGCCGTGGAGAAGGGGCCGTGGTTCGTTACCGAAGACGCGTTGGCCGACTCGAACCTCTCGGCGACTGAACTCGCTAACCTGGGGGCCCTGTGTTCCTATGGGCTAACGATTGGCAGCGGCTACGGACTCTGCCCCTGCACGGTAGAAGACTACGACTTCTAGTCTTCCGTCTTGAGGGGCGGTAAGGCAGAGCTGAAATAGCTTCGTTGGGGAGAGCTGTTCAAGCACTTCCTCCTGAAACGGCTGGGAGTTTTTCCCGGCCGTTTTCTTTTTCGCTTTCAGTGGCAAAAGAAAAGCCGCAGCAAGCATGGAAGACCCGCCGCGCCAATGTCCGCCTCAATGCGGAACTCGATTTGTCCCACTTCCCCCTTCCCAGCTCACGTGCCGGGCTTTCCTGTCCCGCCGCTTCGCAACCCGGCTTCAAGCCGCTGTGGGCGCCCACCTATTTGCGCTGTTCGAGCTTGACCGAAGCGCCAATCGGCTGCCCATCGCGCAGCACCTTGACCTCGACCACATCGCCCACTTTGCTGCGGCGCAGGGCATCCGTGAAGTCGTAAAGATTCTTGATCGGTTTGTCGCCGAACTGCACCAGGATATCTCCTGCCTTCAGTCCCGCCTTCGCCGCGGGCGATCCTGGTCTCACATCGGAGAACTTCACGCCGTTTTCCACCTCGCCAAAATCCGGAATCGATCCGAAGTATGGTCCGTAGCCGCTGCCTCCAGGCCCGCCCGCCGGCCTGTCTTCCGCGACCACAATAAAAGCCGGCCGCTCGCTCCGCATCCGCCAGTTCCTCGCCGGTCTTCCCCACCACGTCAAGCAACCGCACCGCCGATACCGGATCGACCTTCTCCCAAGTATCCGAAGGCTTGTGATAATCCGAGTGCAGCCCGGAGAAGAAAAACAGCACCGGAATTTTCTTCGCCACGAACGACGTATGGTCGCTCGAGGAATATCCCCCCGGCGAGTACTCGATCTTGAATCCCGATTTCTCCGAAGCCTGCTCGACCACAGCTTTCAGCGTCGAGCCGGTCCCAACGCCTCCTATGTAGACCTTTTGATCCTTGATGCGGCCGATCATGTCCATATTCAGCATGGCCACGGCTTTATCCAGCGGACGCGTCGGATCACTCACCCACGCGGCCGAGCCCAGCAACCCGAGCTCTTCGCCGGCAAAGGACGCGAACAGAATTCCCCGCCGCAACTGGCCTTTCAGTGGCGCGAGCAACCGCGCCAACTCCAGCACTCCGGCCGTGCCCGATGCATTGTCATCCGCTCCCGGATGAATCTGTCCGATCTGCGAAGGCGCCAGAGAATCGAAATTGCCGCGTCCCAGGTGATCGTAGTGCGCGCCGATAATCACGTATTCGTCCGTCCTGCCCGGCAGATAAGCCAGCACATTGTTCACGGTGGCGCGCGTGGTTCGGATGCTGACGGTCAGCGCCGCAGTCTGGTTTTCCGCCAGCGCAAACGATCCTGGCTTGGACGAAGCATTGATCTGCGCCTGCAATTCTGCAAGCGATTTGCCCGCCGCCTTGAGCCACCCCTCGGCCACATCATTCTTAACCTGAAGAAAAATGATGCCGGCATTTTCCGGCCCGCTCACGCTGCCGAAGCGCGTGAGCAGGTCTTCTTCGCCGTCTCCCAGCTTTCCGTTCACTAGCACGAGCGCCCTGGCGCCGTGGTTCCGCGCATTGATGGCTTTGGTCACCAACTGGGAATGCTGCGTCATGCCCTGATTGCCGCCCTTCTCGCCGAACGAAGGAGGCTCATAGCGCAGAACCACGACAATCTTGTCCTTAACGTCGATGCCGGCATAGTCATCGTAATGAAACTCGTCGGCCGAAATGCCGTAGCCGGCGAACACCAGCGGCCCGTGCGCCGATCCCGAAGCGGAAAAACTGAACGGAACAAAATCCTGCTTCGCTTTCAACTCCCGCTTCTCGGCCCCGGTCAGCACCGCAAAACTGTTTTTCCCCTTCAACTGCGCGCCGGTGATCACCGTGAAAGGCTGTAAGTACGAGTTTGTGCCCGCGGGTTCGAGCCCCAGGCTCTTGTACACTTTCTCGATCAAGTGCTCCGCCCGGGTCAACCCTTTCGAGCCAGCGCCACGTCCCTCCATGGCAGGCGCGCTCAGCGCCTTGATGTCATCCAGGTAGCGATGCGGATCGGCGGAAGGAATTGCCGGCGGCGCCGCCAGCGAAAAATATGTAAGCGCCAGCAGGGTGAGGAGAATGGCGACGGTCTTCGTCGCAATGTTTTTCGCCGCAACTCCCATCGCGTTTCGCACCCAAATTTGACGACAGTAGTGAGCTCTGGAGTTTTGCATGATCACGCAAATCGTAGGTGGCACGAAGACTCGTGTCAAATATCGGAACGCCCGAACCCCGTCCCCCTCCCCACAAATCCATAAACGAAAGCCGCTCTGTACGTGTGTGCGTGAGAACTTGTTTTTGCGGCAATCCGGTAGAACGAAATGTCCGACAATCCAGCCCCGGAGGGGCGTCCGAGCTTAGTCCAGCGCTTCACGAAAAACTCCGATCAAAGCCGGTTTTGGGAAGGGCACGAGTTTACTCGTGCCGTTAAGTCGTTGGTAATGTGTCTGCGCTTGAGCGCCCGAGGTGTGCTTTTTGCGGCGCGACAAGTTTTTCCGCAAGCTGTTCAGCGCTTGGGAAGATGGAAGAAATTAATTAAGTCCCGGTGGGACGACTGAAAATAGCCCGGCGCTTCAGCGCCGGGCCGGCAAACGGTAACAGGTGCAAAGTCCCGGAGGGGCGACCGAGTTCTCACGCACACACTATGCTCCCTGAGATGATCTCCCTCTGTCTCGCCTGCTATCCTAGAAACCTCCGTGCTGTGAGGAGGTTCATGAAAATCAAGTCATCCGCATTGGTGTTCGCAGTGGTGTTCGCAGTGCTGTTGGCGCTTTCCGCCGCGGCCCAGCCCACTTCTCATTTCGACGGCCAGTCCTGGTGGAACCACATCAAAGTTCTCGCCGACGACAAGCTCGAAGGCCGCGACACCGGCAGCCGCGGCGAGCGTGAAGCGCAAAAATACGCCGTTGAGCAGCTCAAGCGCGCGGGCGCAGAACCCGCTGGCAGAACGGCTTCTACCAACCCGTCAAATTCGTCTCCCGCCAGATCGTCGAAAAAGATTGCAGCCTGGCGCTCATCCGCGACGGAGCAAACGCGAACCGCTCACGCTCGGGGAAGATGCCATCATCAGCACTCGCATCATGCCCGCGCCCGAAGTTGAAGCGCCGCTGGTCTTCGCCGGCTATGGACTCAAAGTCCCCGAGAAGAACTATGACGACTTCGCGGGAATCGATGTCCGCGGCAAGCTCGTCGTGATCCTTTCCGGGTCGCCCTCCGAAATTCCGGGCGCGCTCGCGTCGCATTACCAGACCGCGGCCGAGCGCTGGAAAGTGCTGCGCGCCGCGGGCGCCGTTGGCATCGTTTCCTTGATCAACCCCGCTCTATGGATATTCCCTGGTCCCGCATTGCGCTCAATCGCGCCCATCCCACCATGGATCTCGACTATCCCGAGTTCAACGAAACCGAAGGCGCAAAGCTCGCCGTCACCATCAATCCAGCCAGCGCCGAAAAACTTTTTGCCGGCTCCGGCCACACCTTCGAAGAAATCGCCGCGCTCGGCAAAGATCGCAAGCCGCTGCCGCACTTTCCGCTCGCGGTATCGCTCGCCGCGAAAACAAAAGTTGAAGTCACCCAAATTGAATCCGCCAACCTCGTTGCCAAACTCCCCGGCAGCGATCCCACTCTGAAAAACGAATATGTCGTGCTCTCCGCCCACCTCGATCACATCGGCATCGGCGAGCCCATCAATGGCGATCGCATTTACAACGGCGCCATGGACAACGGCTCCGGCAGCGCCCTGGTCCTCGACATGGCGGCGAGCTTCAAGAAAAATCCCGAAAAGACTGCGGCGTTCGATGCTCCTCGTGTTCGTCACCGGAGAAGAAAAAGGCCTGCTCGGATCGAAATACTTCGCCGCTCATCCCACCGTTGCGCCGAAGTCCATCGTGGCTGACGTCAACGTCGACATGTTCCTGCCCATCGTCCCGCTCAAAATTCTTACCGTGCTCGGGCTCGCCGAATCCGACCTGGGTGACCGCGCGCGCGAAATCGCGCAATCCTTCGGAGTCAAAGTTCAGCCCGATCCCGAACCGCTGCGCAATGTTTTCATCCGCAGCGATCAGTACAACTTCATCCGCCACGGCATCCCGTCGGTGATGATCGAGCTCGCGCCCGAGCCCGGTTCTCCCGAGCAGAAGATCTTCAAAGACTGGCTCACCCAGCGCTATCACGCGCCGTCGGACGACGTGAACCAGCCGGTGGATCTCGCCGCCGCCGCGAAATACGAAGAGATCGTCCGCGCCCTGCTCATCAACATCGCCAACGGCGACCAGCGCCCCAGTGGAAGCCAGACAGTTTCTTCCGCGCGCAGATACGTCGGAACCATGTCAAGCATTGGAGCAATAACATTGTCAGAGAGGAGCTCACCTTCGTGAAGTCGCGCGTTCAAGACGCGGCAACGTCTTTGGGGATGAGACAACTGTCAGTAGATCGCGAGCGCTTCGCATCAGGACATCGCGTTTAGCGATGACGAGGTGATTGGTTACGAAAATCCCTAGCCCTGCCACCATGAAGCGGCGGCATCGAACTTCGTAACTTCGCTCCTAACCCGTTTCTGCAATACTGATTCCATAACTCTGGAGAAGCCATTTGAACGACTATCTTTTGTCCGTGCTGCTCGGAATTGTCGAAGGCCTCACCGAATTCCTGCCCGTCAGTTCCACCGCGCATCTGCGCATTTCCGAAGCCTTGCTGCACGTGCCGCTCTCCAGCGGCTATTGGAAGATGTATTCCATCGTCATCCAGTTGGGCGCGATCCTGACGCTGCCCATTTATTTCCGCCACCACATTGCCAAGCTCGTCTCCACTTTTCCCGAAGGCGAGAAGAAAGACTGCGACTACCTGACCCATCCGTTGAGCCTGGTCATGATCGCGTTCGTCGTGACCGCGATCCCGTCTTTTCTGCTGACCAAAGTGATCGGCAAGAATCTCGAGAGCCTCTACGTAATGGGCGCGTCGCTGCTGATCGGCGGCATCGTGATGTGGATCATCGACGCGATGAAAGCGCCCTGGGAAAAAGCCGGGCCAGGCGTAGCCGGTTCGCCCATTCACACCTGGAAGATGGACGACATCCACGGCGGCCAAGCCCTCTGGATCGGCGCCTGCCAGATTCTCTCCGCGGTTTTCCCCGGCACCTCGCGCTCCATGTCCACGATTGCCGCCGGACAACTTGCAGGGCATGTCGCGCGCCGCCGCGCTCGAATTCTCCTTCTTCCTCTCCATGCCCACCATGGCGGTTGCGACGCTCTACACGCTCTTGAAGTCGCTCTCCGGCAAAGATGAAAATCCCATTGGCGTCGCCCGAGATCACTTCCCACCAGTGGGTCATCCTCGCCATCGGCTTCGTCGTCTCCTTCATCGTCGCCTACGGAGCCGTCGCCTGGTTCATGGGCTGGGTCCGCAAGCGCGGCTTCGCGCCGTTTGCCATGTATCGCATTGTGATCGGAATTGCGGTGCTGGCCTGGGCGGCGGGATTCATCGGGCACTATTAAAAACCTAGGCGAGAATTGAAGATGGGTGAAGCGCGGTGATGTTGCTGTACCGCTTGAAATCAACGGCATTGAACGTGAGGACGCTCTCGACCGAATAGACGTTCATTGTGGCCACGAGGCGGGCATCATAAACTTTGACGCCTTGGACTTTATGGTCCCTCACAATCTCTTTCCAAGCGAGGTAGATCGGAGGAATGTCCGGCAACAGAGTCAGCAACTTTTCGATGCTGGCAACCTCCTGGAGTGCTTCCTCTTGCGATAACCCGAGCCCATTCAGATCACCGGGACGGGTAGCCACATTCCAGAATTCGGCGATGGTCTGGGAACAGAAGAATACTGCGTCCTTTTGCCGGATCAACTTCGAAACTGCATGGGTAGCTTGAGCGCAAAGAGGGTGACTCGGTTGAGCACTGCGGAGCAGGACATTCGTGTCAACAAGCACACGCATCAGTGGTCGCGGCCTTCATAAATACCGTCGCGGCTGACCGCGTAATCGGACAGTGGCGGGGTAGAGCGGTGCCCGGCAGACCACGCCTCAAATGCCGCCGCTCGTTCCTCAGAAGACATTGTCTTCTGCGTCATCGGGAGCACGGCGCCCTCCACAACGGAAAGGAGATACTCCTCTACTGTCATTCCGCTGGCGTGCGCTTGCGCGAATAGCCCAGCTTCAATTTCCGGCTTGAGATTCAGGGTAACGGTCATCGCTTTTCTATGTACAGTGTACGTCAGCCCGTACTCCGGCGAGAAGCATTTAGCTGACAACTCCGAAGAGCCGGATTACAATCCAACAAAGAGGCACGGAGCATCTCCCACATGAGCATCAGTATCCATCCTGAACTGGAAACTAAGCTGCGCACCCGAGCCCAAGCCGAGGGCCTGACCGTCGAAGCTTACCTGGAGCGTCTTCAGCGCGCTGAACAAAGCGCCGAGGATGAACTGACGGCGCTGGCTTTCGAGGGACTCGATTTCGGCAATCCGATGGAAATTGGCCCTGGGTATTGGGAAGCGAAGCATCAAGAGCTCGATGCACGCCTTCGTTGAAGCATATCAAGCTTGCAACGCCGGAAGACCTGACAAGTCCAGTCCCCGCAGGACTCAGCGCCACTCCAGTCCCATGTTGTCATCCGTTATGATCAGACGGTTCTGCAGCCGGCTGCGTAGCTGATTGTTGTTTTCCACTGAATTGAAATTGCGTCCAGTCGAGTCCTCGGGGATGCCTACAATCTCGTCCAGTTTCTTAAGTTGTTTTGGATCGTTCGCATCGATGACATGCTTTCCATCGATGACATAGTTCAACAAGACCGCTCTCCATCTCACGCGATCGAACACAATCGGAGTATCGCTCACCGCCACGGCGTTCACCAAACGCAGAGCATAGGGGTACACCGTCAATGCGGTCGCGATCGCATCTTCCGATCCGGTAGTGTTATAGAAAAGTACACCGCCGGGCTTGAGGTTCGCGCGCGCGATCTGCAAAAACTCAACCGAAAGCAAATTGCTGATGTGGTTTCGCCAGTAGAAACTGGTGTTCATCATGATCGCATCGAACTTTGCCTGCGGATTCCACAACAACCATCTGCGCCCATCATCGATCACGATGTGCACTTTAGGATTGTGCAGAAGAGTTGCTACGGTTGGGTGCTCTGGAATGAGCTTTAGATAAGCTGGATTGATCTCGACGACGGTTAGGCTTTCGACTTGCGGATGATTGGCCACAACCTGCGCCCATGAGCCCGATCCGAGCCCGATCATCAGAACTCGATGTGGCGCAGGATGAAATGCGCTGAGCCCATACGGTCGGATGATGATATTCACGTCATGCAGCAGGTCAACGTTGAATCGGCCATCGTATACACCGCCTCCGAACACGGTACCATCGGGAGTCACGCCGATCGTGCCGCTGCGATTTTCGATGACCTCCTGAAAGTGCGAAGCTGGATACTTATTCTTGAAGAATAAGCGATCGTACAACGTGCCAAACAGCGGCCGAGCGGCCACCATCATGAGCAACATCGCTACCACAGGAAGTGCAAATCCGAGTTTCCATCGAGCCGGTGGGCGAGCGGAAACCCCAAACACTACCGCGGCCAAGAAAGCGCCTCCGAGCAGAAGAAGTATTGATATCTGGTACGTGGACAAATAGTCCATCAAAATGTAGCCCACTACCAGTGCTCCCAATGTCGAGCCAACAATGTTTGCCGCATACAGGTAGCTCAGTGACGCGCCTGCCCGCCCCGCCGGATTGACGGCAACATAGGCGACAAGGGGAAACGTTGCCCCAAAGAAGCTTGCGCCGCCGCAAACTAACAGCAAGATGATCGAACCGGGCCATCGGTTCCCGAGGCTGTCGGGAGACGTAGCCTTGAGAGCCAAGGCAGAAAGCGGACTTACGGCAAATGCAACCATGGCGGAAGCAAAGATCACCGCACTCAACGTGCCTACCGCATTTTCCCGTTGGTGACTTTGCGAGTATCGCTCGACCCGCCTCGATCCCAGAGCGAGGCCGAAAAGATAAGCGCCCAGCAACGATGCGAATGCACCTGCCGTATCACCCGAACCGAACGCCAGCAAGCGGTACCAGATGATCTCGTAGGAAAGCGCCGCGAAACCCGAGAATGCCGCGCAGCCGAGAGCAAGAGAATATGGCAGCGGGCTACGGGAACTGCAGGCAATGGCAACGACCTCCGATGCACAATCGGGTTCATCCTTCTGCGGCCGTCGCCAATGAAGATCGTAGACCAGGGCGCCGGTCGCTACCAATACATTCACCGCAGCAGCAAACCGGACAGAACCCGACTGCCCCAAGTACCGCATCAACCAGTCTGCTGCCAGAAAGCACGCTAAACCAGATCCCAGACAGTTCGCGAAATAGAGGCCCCCAACCGAAGACCCTACGTTCTGCGATGAGCGCACCGAGTATTCCACCAGGAGCGGCAAAGTAGCTCCCATGAGCAGCGTCGATAGAACAATCGCTAAGAAACCGGCCAGGCCTGTTTCCAAAGGCGACCTTCCCGCTGTGAATTCGGCAATACGATGAAAGAGCTTCAGCGAGACGATTCCAAGCATCCCTGTGAACAACTCGGCAATGGCAAATAGCTTGACTGGCGCGAGCCGTCTGCTATTCGAAAACCCTCCCCCCACTAAACTTCCGAGTCCCAGGCCCAGCATGAAACCGCTGACCACGATCGTGACCGACTCAATATTGAGTCCATAGATGGCGAACAACGCTCTTTGCCAGACGATCTGATAAATAAGCGCCGGAAATCCGGAGCAGAAAAATAGGAAGTAAATCCAAGCAATGTGTCGGCCGCTGTTTTTCCTATAGATCAAGGGACAGTCTGGGGAGCCGTCAGGAAGAAAATCGAGCTCCATTCGCCTCTATCTTAGCCCGCTAAACGCTCAAACGACTCCGCACCGAATAGGGCTACCTCACGTTGTTGGTGAAACATCGCCATAACGCTCATTGACAGGGGTTCCGAGTGTTAACGTGATGACCTCAACAATCTTGCCGATGCTGCTCGGCTATGGTAGATTCCGCTCGTATTCGGCCAAAGCGAAATTTGGGAATTACAATTGGTGAGGGGAGCGCATAGTTTGAACGGAACGGAAATCGTCGGGAATGTACATCATCAGGGGACGTGTCCTGTTTCTTCGCGCTAACGCGAGCATTTTTTCGCGTGTTGGTTAGGTTGAAGCATAATCCCGGATATGGAGCCTCGATGAGCGGTTCTGCTGCGCTGTCCAAGACCCTAGCTGCTTTCACCTCGTTTGCTGTCTTCCGATCGCTCGCGGCTATCTTCACGATGAGCTTTGCCAGCCTATTGCTGGAACTCTCGCTGACTCGCATCTTTTCCGTCATTCTCTACTATCACTTTGGTTTCCTGGTAATTTCGCTAGCCTTGTTAGGACTTGGCGCCGGCGGCGTTTTCGCCTACGTGTGGAAACGCCAACTTCAGAGTTGGTCAAATCAGGCCCTGGGATATTTCCTCTCGGCGGTCAACGCGGTCGTCACCCTGATTGTGCTTATCGGTGGTCCTGCGCATTCCGGTTTCGCTAGTGTGGAACTGGAGCAATATTGGAAAATTGGCGGTAATTTATCTGCTGTGTACCGCACCTTTCTTCTTTACAGGACTCGTATTCTCAGTTGTCTTCGCGCGCGAGGTGGCGGGTATTGGCCGATTGTACGGC
This sequence comes from uncultured Acidobacteriaceae bacterium, assembly GCA_963794365.1. Lineage (GTDB taxonomy): Bacteria > Acidobacteriota > Terriglobia > Terriglobales > Acidobacteriaceae > Acidiflorens. The sequence goes on along the minus strand of CAWCDV010000018.1, from coordinate 5,810 downwards.
TCTGATCTTGTGGGCGGAGCGCTCGCCTGTTTGCTGGTTGTTCCGTTATTGAACTAGGTGGGAGCGCCCAATGCGGTTTTGTTCTGCGCAGCTGCCATGGCTGGGGCATCGGCGATCTGGGCAGACGCGGGCAAGCGGCGGCTGGCGGCGACGCTTCTTTCGTGCGCTCTTCTCGCGTTTCTTGCAGCCAACCACTCTGGAAAACTGATTGACGTTGTGTATGCGAAGGGTATGCGGAAGCCGGCAGAGTATGCGCGGTGGAACGCGATCTCGCGCATCACGGTTGAGCAGGGAAAAGACTACAAATGGATATTCATCGATTCAGACGCCAACACAGTTATGATGAACGTCCCTCTGCGCGGATGGAAGGGGACTAGGGCCGAACCATATCTGATGTCGTTACCCGGAGCCGCCGCGAATGTGCTACGTCCGCAGGGTGAGTTTGCCGTTATTGGTCCTGGTGGAGGCATCGATGTCTTGCGTGCCATCGGCAGTGGCAGTCCGAGTGTCACTGGGATTGAGATCAATCCCCTGATCGCGAACAATCTGATGCGAGGTCGCTATGCCGACTACTCCTACCATCTCTATGACATGCCTGAAGTACATATGCATGTCAGCGACGGGCGGTCATGGATGCGTGGCAGCTCACAACGCTTCGACGTGATCCAGATGACCGGGGTGGATACGTACGCTGCTACGGTTGCTGGTGCCCTCGCGCTCACGGAAAACAATCTCTACACCGTCGAGGCATTTCGCGAATACTTCGAACACCTGAAGCCTGACGGCATATTGGCCGTAACCCGGTGGGAACTGAAACGTCCTCATGAAGCGCTGAGGATCGTTTCGGTTGCGATGGAAGCGCTGCATCAGTTGGGCGTTCCTGAGATTGCGGGCAATTTCATTCTTGTGTCAGATCGACCGCTCGACCGCCTCACCAGTCAAGCTGCGGTTGTAACCGTGTTGGCGAAAAAATCCGCGTTCACGCCCGAGGAGGAATCCGCAATCCAGGCGTGGATCGCTAAGTATCCCCCGCTTGACCTTGCCTATACCCCCAGTGCCCCAAAACCGGGTCAGCATTCTGCGCTGATTGCTTCCAATGCTCCTTATGATTTCTCCCGCCACTACGAATTCGATGTGTCGCCTGTCACCGACAATGCGCCATTTTTCTTTTTCACCGCTAAGGCAATCGACATCGTTCGCAATCCTCGGGAGGTAGCCAACTTGGGCACTGCAGTGCTGGTGATCGTGATCTTGACATCTCTGGCCGCTGCGCAAGCGTTTCTCATTCTGCCATTGGCCTTGATGAAGGGGATAAAACCTCGTCGTACTCCTCTTCTTTACTTCGTTGCCATCGGGTTAGGATACATACTGGTTGAAATCACATTCATTCAGCGGTTTGTCTTGTTCCTGGGGCATCCGACCTACGCGTTTACTGTGGTCGTGTTCCTCATGCTGCTGTCCAGCGGACTGGGTAGTCTCTTGTCTCAACGCTGGTTACCGAACCCTCTGAACGTCTGGGTACCGCTGCTGGTGATTTCCGTAGTGCTCGCGACCTATCTAGTGGTGCTCCCCACACTATTGACCAGGCTGGTCGGATTACCGTTCGAAGTGAAGTTGCTGATGAGTGGCTTGTTACTGATCCCGCTGGGTTTTGCCATGGGATTTCCGTTCCCGACGGGGTTGCGCGCTCTTGCGGAGTCCGGCGAGAAGACGGCGGAATGGGCTTGTGCGATGAATGCTACTTCAAGCGTGCTCGGGTCGGTCGGCGCGATGGCGATTGCGATCGAGTTTGGATTAAGTGCTGTGCTCGGCTGCGGTGCAGCCGCATATCTTCTCGCCGCCGCAATGACTTCGCTCTTCAAACCTCCTCCGCTGTTGGGTCAGTGACTCCGTTAACGCTAACTGTTGCAAAAACGCGTGGGTGTTGAAAAAGGGCCGCGTGAAATCGGAAAATTAGTGGGTGTGAGTACCACAGCGAGGAAGAGTTTCTTGCGGGGGTTAGAAAACTAATTGGTTACCGGGAGCGGTGGCCTTGGTCCTTGACTGAGGAAGCGGACCAACCGTTTGATATTTTGCGCAGCCGCCGCTAGGAAGAACTGCTCGCGAACAAATTTTAATCTCCGCAGACGCAGGCGACGAAGGCCGATCTGATTCTTGAGTTCCGCAAACAATGCCTCTACCTTCTTTCGTTCCCGTTGGAAGTTAGCAAAAGCCGGAGTTCGAGCCAGTTCGCGAGCGTGTTGCCGGGCGGGCTCGTGGATGTGGATGGCGAGATACTTGTACTGGCCCGTGGTGCATTGCGCCTTTTGCGGACACGCACCGCAACGCTTGCGGCTTCCGATGTAGGCATGAGTTCGATTCCGGACATTCAAACCGACGAAGTTGAGTGGTTGGCCAGCAGGACAGAGGTAGCTGTTGGTTTCGGGAAGATAGGTGAAGCGGTCGGGACCGTAGAGCAAACTGTTCTTGCGCAGAGCACTGTCGCGAGTGCGCATATACGGTGTGATCCCCCGCTCCATTAACCACTGCAGAAACTCACCGTTACCGTAAGTGGCATCGGCAGCCACCGACGCGGGCTCCCGTCCTTGCCATTCGGCGAAACGGGCGATCATGTCTTGTGCGGCCACCGTTTCCTGGCTCATGCGCGCCGCGGTCGCCTGCACCCCCACAATCACACAACTCTGATTGTCGACCAGGTAATTGTCGTAGTAACCCAGCCGGGCCGGAGTTCCGCCCTTGGTCGCGTAGGTCGAAGGCCGTCTTGATCTTCGGTATTGTGAACAATGGGTATGGTGCGCAATATGATGGTCGCCAATACTAACAAACTCGGTCCCGTCAACCTCAGCGGTCGAATGTTTCATCTTGCCTGTTACGAACCATGCGAATGCTCGTTTCCAGAAGACATTTGGGGCTACCAGAATCTTTGGTCGATCGGGCGACTGGAAATTCAGACTTGGTCTCCGTTGCCTGCGCTTGCGCGGGAAAGGGTTTGGTGTAAGAGAAAGCGAGTCACGAACTCAGCTCGCCGTCCGGACTTGCAATGACAACCACGTAACCGTCCGGGTCACGTAGCCCGGCGGTCACGCCGACCTCTATCTTCTGAGCCAGAATTGAATCTTCTCCGGGCAATGTGAAACCGATAACGCCTCGCTCACAGTTGATCGAACGAGTCTCGAAGATGAATGGTTTCGTCTATGGCTATCGTCAGATTAAGGATTGACGTTTCCGGCACGGTGGGCGATGAAGCCTGGCGCAAACTGAAGCAGTTTGACCAGATCCAGAGTGCCGATTTCGGTCCTCAGTTCGGCAGTAGCGGGCGTTGCAATCATCCGCTCAACGGGCCCCACAACAAAGGGGAATGGATCGGCGCTGAGATCCGGCTCCAGACGCCGCTTCTAGCCCAATACGCCGTCTCCCACTATCTGGAGCAGGACCGCGTGCTCGATGCAGATGTGGTGGAGTAACGTCGGGAAAGACCTAAACCGGCGCAAGACGACAATGCCCGCCGCCAGCACCTCTTCGAGCAACGAGAATTGTGCCAACAGGCCGGGCTCGATGCCTTCGGCGGTCTTGTAATCTGGCCAGAGTTTGTTGCGAAAAGATTCGATGACGTGATCGGTTGCGACGGCGATGTGCGCGGCGCCGCCCTTCATCATGCCCAGCACCGAGGCTAGGACGCCTCGGACCGCGGCTACCTCCCGTCCATCCGAATCCCGCGCGGACGGCAGCGCGTAGTAGTGCCGGAACAACTCGTATGTGCCGTCGACCAGATAAACGTCCAAGGCGCAACTCCAACATAACCCTATAGGACCGGTGACGGCAGAGTGGATACCGGTTGCCGTCGCACAAACTGGGAATCACCAGCGAGTACAGTTCGACACTAGCGGACGAATCGCATTAGCTCGGTGACGGCCGGCTCATTCCCATTTTGTCTGGATGTTCCCACGTCATTGCCAACCGGCGTGGCATCACTCTCCCCCGGTGCCAGGAACAGATTGCTCTCCAGACCATGCTGCTTGGTGTATAGATCGAAGTAACGTCCGCGCAGCGCATAGAGTTCTTCGTGAGAGCCGCGCTCGACAATCTGCCCTTGCTCGACCACCAGGATCTGATCGGCGCGCCGAATGGTCGACAAGCGGTGCGCGATCACAAAGGTCGTGCGACCCTGCATCAAGTAGGAGAGGCCTTGCTGGATCATCTGCTCGGATTCGGAATCGAGGCTGGAAGTCGCCTCGTCCAGAATCAAGATGCGAGGTTCAGCCAGAATGGCGCGTGCAATCGAGATCCGCTGCCGTTGCCCGCCCGATAGCTTCACGCCGCGCTCACCGACAATGGTGTCGTACTTGTCCCCAAAGCTCTCCGCAAATTCATCGACCCGAGCGATCCGGCATGCACGCATCACGGCTTCTTCGCTGGCGTCAGGACGGGAGAAGGCGACATTCTCGCGGATGGTACCGTCAAACAAAAATGATTCCTGCAATACGACCCCAAGTTGGGTGCGGTACGAATCGAGCCGTACCGTGCTCAAGTCGATACCGTCCACCAGGACCTTGCCCTGGGCCGGAGCATAGAACGCAGAAATCAGTCCGATGGTCGTCGATTTGCCGGATCCCGACGATCCAACCAACGCTATCACCGCGCCTGGGGCGGCGTGGAACGATACGTCGTTCAGCACGGTGCGGGCGCCATCGTAGCTAAAGCTGACCGCCTCGAAATCAATGTTGCCCTCGATCGCGGGCAGAGTGACGGTACGCCGCGGGTCGCTGTCTTCCGCAGCTTCTTTCAGGATTTCGTGCGTACGTTCCAGTCCCGCCAGCGCTTCCGTAATTTGCGTGCCAATCTGAACAATCTGCATGATGGGCGCGATGAGGAAACCCATGAACAAGGTGTAGGTAAAAAAGCCGCCAATCGTCAGCGCCCCGGCCAGAATCTGCTTCGCGCCGACAAACATGATGACGGCACCCACCACGCCCAGCAGCACGCTTGCCGAAAGCCCCATGACAGAAGTCGCAGTCAGCGAGCGCATCACGTTATCGAGCAGCCGCATCACTCCGAAGGAGAAGACTTTTTCCTCCCGGTCCTCGGCGTGGTAGCCCTTCACCACACGCACGCCACCAAGAGATTCCGTCAAACGCCCGGTAACCTCGGCGTTGATTTTGCCGCGCTCGCGAAAGATCGGCCGGATCGTCTGAAATGCTTTTTTCAGAGCGAGTCCGAAACACAACAGGAAGCCGAACGCCAGCACCGTCATCAGCGTGCTGATTCGAAACAAAACCACCAGCGCGATCCCTGCCGTGAGCAGTCCCCCGACAAGGTCCACCAGTCCGGTACCGATCAGGTTGCGTACGCCTTCCACGTCGGTCATGATGCGCGATACCAAAACTCCGGTTTTGGTCGAATCATGAAATGAGACCGGCAACCGTCCAATATGAGCTTGCACCTTCTGCCTAAGCTCCGCGATCAGGCGTTGGGCGGCCTTGGAGAGCAATTGCGTGAGCGAGAACGAAGTAATCCCCTGAATCACAGTCGCTAGCAATACCCCAAGCACCAGTGGCTTGAGCAGTTGAACGTTTCGCTTGATGATGACGCTATCGATCAGGTATCTCGTGGAATAAGGCAGCACCAGAGAGGCCACCCGGTTAACCGCCATCAAAACGAAGCCAGCCGCCAGCAACCCACGACGCGGACGAACCAGTTCCAACACCAAGGGCAGAACCGCACGCAGCTGAGGGCCGGAGGCCCCGCGGGCCTTTGAATGAGCAGTCACCATCCTTGATTAGACACGGCCCTGTCCGAGAGAGGTTCAATTT
>CAWCDV010000017.1:0-45146 GCA_963794365.1 uncultured Acidobacteriaceae bacterium | reverse complement strand
CCAAGATCGCGCCAATAATATTCATCGGCGCGAAAGGCGAGGATTTTTTCTCCCTGGGCAGCCAGGCGCAGATAAGAGTCGATGATGGAGAAAGCCCTTCTTCCGTCATCATCGTCAAGAGGCGGGGAGAAATCACGTGGATGCCGGAAAAAGCCAGCGCCTGCGTTGCTGGTGACGCCGAACAATTCTGTCTGATCGTGCCCGGATCGCCGGCCGCAAAGCTGAAGCTGTCGTCGAACAGCAGGTATCGCGAAGTCTCGCGGTCCTGCACCGCCAGCGTAGCGAGGGCCTGATTCTCGGTATGAAATTGCACCATGCGCCGAAGATCGATGGTGCTGATGACATCGACATTGTGCAAAATGAACGGCTCTTCAAAGCGGCCGGAATCCTCGAGAAAAAACCGGCGGCCTTCTTCAGGCCGCCGCCGGTATCGAGCAAACTCCTCGCGCGAATCTCAATCCGCATGCCGAAATTGTCGTTCGCTTTCAAATATTCGATAATCATGTCGGCAAATGATGCACGTTGATGATCACGTCGCGAATGCCAAAGCTGCGCAAGCGAGAGAGCGTGATCTCCAGCAGCGTGCGGCCGGCGACTTCCACCAGCGCCTTGGGGCGATCGTCGGTGAGCGGCCGCAAGCGCGTGCCCAGGCCGGCGGCCAGGATCATCGCTTTCATTGATCCCGCTCTTTCATTGATTCAGTTCTCCAACTCGCGATGCCGCAGCACCACTTCCACTCCGTCCCTGCCGCGCAAATGTTTCGCCAATTGCTCCGCCAGATATACCGAGCGATGCTGGCCGCCGGTGCAGCCAAACGACACCATCAAGTTCTTGAACCCGCGACGCTGGTAATCGCTCACGCTGGCATCCACCAGCGACATGACGCTGGCGAGAAACTGATGCACGCTCTCCTGCTGATTGAGATATTCGATCACCGGCGCGTCTTTGCCGGTGAGCGTCTTGAATCGCTCTTCGCGGCCGGGATTCGGCAGGCTGCGGCCATCGAAAACGAATCCGCCGCCATTGCCGGTTTCGTCTTTCGGCAGGCCGCGGTGAAATGAAAAACTGAAAATCCGCACGGTCAATTTTTCCGGTTCGGAAGCCGAGCCCCGCAATTTCTCCGAGGCCACCATGCTCTTGAACGCGTCCATCAGCGTCGGCAGCGCGATGGGCAGTTCGACGTTGTGAAGCAGCCAGCGCACATTCTTCAGCGCATAGGGCACGCTTTGCAGAAAATGCGCCTTGCGCTCATAAAATCCGCGGAAGCCATAGGCGCCCAACGCCTGCATGATGCGGACGTAAACGTAGGCATAGTAGTGCCGCATGAACGCGTCGCGATCGAGCTCGATGAAACCCGCGAGGCTATCGAGATAATGATCGAGCAATTGCTGGCGCAGATCCGGCGGCAGGTCGGCCTTGGCGTCGTACAGAAGCGAAGCGATGTCGTATTGCAGCGCGCCTTTGCGGCCGCCCTGGTAATCCACAAAGAACGGCTGGCCGTTCGCTCACCCCTTTTTTCTCTTTTCTTTTTTGTTCAGACTCGCGCAGCATGATGTTGCGCGACTGAAAATCGCGATAGAGAAAATAATCGCGGTCGGCGCTCAGCAGGAACTTGGTCAGGCGGCTGAAATCGTCTTCCAGCGCTTGCTCATTGAAGGGAATGCCGGCGAGCCGGAGAAAGTAATACTTGAAATAATTCAAATCCCAGGCGATGGATTGGCGATCGAAGCTGGCGCGCGGATAGCACACTTTGTAATTCAGGTCGCGGCCGGCTTCGATCTGAAAGCGCGGCAACACGGCCACAACTTTGCGATATGCCTCCACCACCTCGGGAGCGATGTCCGCGCCGTCGCGATTCTCCGAGAGAAACTCAAAAAGCGTGGTGTCGCCTAGGTCTTCTTCGAGATAAGCGCCGTGGCTCAAATCCTCGGCATAAATTTCCGGCACCGGCAGACCGTGGCGGCGAAAATGCCGGGAAAATTCGAGGAAGGCGACGTTCTCTTCGCGCACGTCGTACAGAACGCCAATCGCGCTGAGTTTGCCGCCGGCAAGCCGGATGATCTTGCGTCCCGAACCGCCGAGCTGGCCCTGCAGCGGCTGCACTCGCTCGACAGGCGAGTGGAAATGCTGCTCAAATAGTTTTTTGAGAACTTCCATGAAGGTGATTGCCAGCGATTCGGTTGCGACCTGGCATCGTCGTCACAACCCCCATTAAGATAACATCGGGGCTGCGTCGCCATCGGGCTCAATTGAACGCTTGACTAGGGAGGAAACGCGCGTCCGCCTTACATGACTATGGCGGCAGCTCCGTCGATGGAATCCTCTTTTACCGCGATCAAAGCTTCGTTGGCCTGGTCGAGTGGGAAGGCAGTTACTTTCGGCCTCAGACCAATCGCGCTCGCGACCTGGAGGAAATCTCGAGCGTCGGCACGAGTCATGTTCGCGACGCTCCGAAGCTGGCGCTCGCCCCACAGCAGGCGATCGTAGTCAAACTGGGGAATCCGGTCCAAATGAATTGCGTTGATGGCAACCACTCCTCCTTTACGCAGGCTGGCTAGAGCTGCTATTACGACGTCGCCACTCGGAGCGAATGTTACTGCGCAGTCGAGTTCCGCAGGCGGTTTGTCCGTCTCACTTCCCACCCAAACTGCCCCAAGAGAAGCTGCTAACTGGCGATGAGTCGCTCCTCGCGTGGAGACGTACACCTCGCAATTCCAGGAGCGTAAGACCGCGATTGCCAGATGGGCCGAGGCTCCGAAGCCGAACAGCCCGACACGGTCTCCCGGCTTGACGCCGGCCACACGAAGGCTGCGAAAACCGATGATGCCTGCACACAACAGCGGCGCGGCGTGTAAATCGTCGAGTTGATCGGGAAGAGGGAAAGTGAAATCGGAGCGAACGACTGCATATTCGGCATAGCCGCCATCCACGGTATAACCGGTAAACGTGGGTGAGTCGCAGAGATTCTCCAGGCCAAGCTGGCAATACCGGCAGGTGCCGTCCGTTCCTCCCATCCATGAAACGCCCACACGTGTGCCGACTGGAAGGTTCTCGGTAGCTCCGACCGCATTGTCGGCCACGACTTCGCCGACAATCTGATGTCCGGGGATTATTCCGGGGCGCCGCGGTGGCAACTCGCCTTCGACGATATGCAAATCGGTGCGGCACACTCCACAAACACGCACCCGCAGAAGAACTTGACCTGGCTTCGGCTCAGGCGTTGCAACCTGGCCAATCCGAAGAGGGTGATTCCAAACTTCTTGAGGTGAGGTTAGAGTCGCGGCTTTCATCAACTCAGCGTGAGGTGTTCTGCCGACGGAGCAAGCGTCGCGCAATTAATATACTCCTTCCGTTATTTCGGCCCACAGCCCCTAAAGGGGCATCTCAATTCAAAGAACTTACGGCATCGCTTAAGCGATGCCCTGATACGAAACTCGAGTTTTTTCAGCACTCTGTAAAGCCGTTGATGAAAACAGGCCAGACATCGCAGCGGTGAAGCGCTCGACCCTATCACGCCAAAACCGGGCGGGCTGGGGACCCCGGCGCTGCGCCGCCCAAAATCAAACGCGAAATCTAGTTTTTCCGCAGCCTGCTAGGATATCCCCATGAGCGTGCGCCGCGTCGCCGAACCCATCATCATGGACGCAGAAGAGCGTTTTGAACGCTTCGAAAACCTGATGCCGTTTAAGGTGCACAACATCCTTCTGGTCTCAAGCCTCTATGATTCCTTCATCCTGCGTGAAGATGGCCGGCTCAACGAGTTGCTCATCGACGAATCGCTCGAACTCAATCTTCGACGAGTCCCGGGGATTACGCATGTCTCTAGCTGCGCGGAAGCGGTCGATCTGGCCCGCTCTCAGCAATACAACCTGATCGTGACCAACCTTACGGTTGGCGACACGAACGCGGCGCAGTTGGCGAGCGAGGTGAAGCGGGCCGGGCTGGATGTTCCGGTGGTGGTGCTGGGCTACGACTATCGTGAGATCAAGAATTTTGTGGCGCGGAATCCAGCCACCGAGATCGAACGAGTTTTTCTGTGGCAGGGCAATGCCCGCATCCTGATCACGATCGTCAAGTACATCGAGGATAAACGCAACGTCCTGCACGACACGCGGGCCATCGGCGTGCCCGTGCTGCTGGTGGTGGAAGACAACATCCGTTACTACTCGGCGTTTTTGCCCGTGATCTATACCGAACTGATCAAGCAAACGCGGCGCGTGATCCAGGAAGGCATCAACGTGGCGCACAAGCTCGCGCGCATGCAGGCGCGGCCGAAGATTCTGCTGAGTTCGAACTTCGAAGACGCGGCCAGGCTGGTGCAGGAATACCGTAATTATCTGTTCGGCCTGGTATCGGACGTGGAGTTCCCCTGGGAGGGCAAGCTGAGTCCGGAGGCGGGCTTCGAACTGGCGCACATGGTGAAGAGCCTGGTGCCGGACGTGCCCGTAGTGTTGCAGACCAGCCGCACCGAGTTCCGCCCGCGGGCGCACGCCGCGGGTTATTCGTTTCTGCGCAAACGTTCGCCCACGCTGCTGAAAGACTTGCGCCGGATATTGACCGAGCAATTCGGGTTTGGCGACTTCGTGTTTCGTCTGCCCGATGGGAACGAAGTGGGACGGGCGAAAGACATGAATGAACTGGAAGAGCGATTGCAGACGGTTCCGGCGGAAAGCATCGTCTTTCACTCGCAAAGGAACCACTTTTCCCATTGGCTGATGGCGCGCACCGAGTTCGCCCTGGCAGCCAAGCTCCGCCCGCGAAAAGTTTCGGATTTTCCGAGCCCGGAACATCTGCGCCGCGATCTGATCGAGTCGATCAACGACTATCGCCGCGAACAGAGCGAAGTGCTGATCGGCGACTTCCGGGCCGACACGTTCAAGCCTTCGGAATCAAGTTTTCTGCGGATCGGTTCCGGGTCGCTGGGGGGCAAGGCTCGCGGTCTTGCCTTTGTGCGCCACCTTTTGCGCAAGAGCCGCATGACCCGCCGCTTTCCCGGGGTTCGCATCTCGGTGCCTCCCGCGGTCGTGCTGGCGACGGATGTGTTCGATCAATTCGTAACCGAGAACAACCTCCTGGACTTTGCCTTGCGTTGCGAAGATGACGCTGAAATTGAGCGGAAGTTTTTGGCCGCACCTCTATCCACCTCCCTCAGCGAAGACCTGAAATCGTTCCTGGCCGAGGTCAGCCATCCGTTGGCGGTGCGCTCGTCGAGCCTGCTGGAGGATTCGCAATACCAGCCTTTCACCGGCGTGTATGAAACCTTCATGCTGGGCAACCAGCAAGCAAACAAATTCGCCAGATCCAGACGCGCGGCTGGCGGCGCTGAGCGAGGCCATCCGGCGCGTGTACGCCTCCACTTTCAGCCGCCATGCCAAGGCCTACGTGCGGGCCACGCCCTACCGTCTGGAAGAGGAAAAAATGGCGGTGATCCTGCAGCGGGTTGTGGGCACGCGCCACGGGGAGCGCTTTTATCCGGATTTCTCCGGCGTCGTGCGTTCGCGCAATTTTTATCCGGTGCCTCCGATGACTTTCGAAGACGGCATCGCGGCCGTCGCTCTGGGACTGGGCCGGGCGGTGGTAGATGGAGGGAAGTGTTTAACCTTTTGCCCGCGCTATCCCCGCAACCTGGTCCAGTTTTCCTCGGTCGAAGACATACTGGCCAATTCGCAGTCGGAATTCTGGGCCTTGGAGTTGAATGGCGCTGCGGAAGGCCGTCCGGGACATTGGCACGAGAGGCGGTTTCGGCCTGGACGCGGCTGAGAGCGACGGCACGTTGCGGGCGCTGGCCTCAACCTACTCCAAGGACAACCACGCCGTCTACGATGGCGTGAGCCGGCCGGGATCGCGCATCATCACCTTTGCTCCCATGCTCAAGCATGGCACCTTTCCGCTGGCGGAGATTCTCGATGACCTGGTTCGGGCCGGTGAGGATGCGCTGGGCAATGCCGTGGAGATCGAGTTTGCCGTGCGTTTGCCCCAGCAGGCTGAGTCGATGGATGGACAACCGACTGGACAAGTGGCGGAGTTCGGGTTTCTGCAGATCCGGCCACTGACGCTGGCGCGCGACACCGAGGACTTAGCCCTTGACGATGTGCGGCCGGAGCAGTTGATCTGCCAGAGCAGCAAAGTTCTAGGCAACGGCCGCATCGACAAGCTGCACGATATCGTAGTGGTCGATTCGCAACGCTTCGAGCGCTCCCGCAGCCAGGAAGTGGCCACGGCGGTCGCGCGGCTCAATCGCCTGCTCAATGAGGAGAACCGGCCCTATCTTCTGATTGGGGTGGGACGCTGGGGATCGACTGAACCATGGCTGGGCATTCCGGTCGAATGGGATGAAATCTCCGGCGCGCGCGTGATTGTGGAGGCGGGATTCCGCGATTTTCGCGTCACCCCATCGCAGGGCAGCCATTTCTTCCAGAATCTCACTGCCTTTCAGATCGGTTACTTCACCGTGAATCCAGATGCCGGCGAAGGCTCTGTCGATTGGCAGTGGTTGACGGAACAACCGGCCGTCGAAGAAGAAGGGTGTGTTCGGCACTTGCGGTTTGCCGAACCGATCCGCGTCCTGATGAACAGCCGCACCAGTCAAGGCGTGATCTTCAAGCCGGAGCCCGAAGAGCAGCAGAGCGAAGAAGCGAGCTGGCGCGGCCCTGGTGTTTAATGGCCTGAATTCAGCTGCTGGCATCCATCCACTAAACCGGCACGGGCACGCTCTCCACGATCTCGCGCAACACTTGTTCGGCTTGCTCGGACTTTTTCAGGGTGGAAGTGTAGAGCGAATTTACGACTACGCGGTGGGCGAAGACGGAGACGACCAGGGGCTTGAAATCTTCGGGCGTGCAATAGTCGCGGCCCTCGAGAAAGGCCATGGCTTGGGCGGCGCGGTAGAGCATCTGCGAGCCTCGGGGAGAAACTCCGAGGGAAAGATACTCGGACTCGCGGGTTTTGCCGACGATGTTCAGCAGGTAGGTGATGAGCGATTCATCGACGTGGATCTGGGCTACGGCTTGCTGGATTTCGACCACGTCGGCGGCGTTGAGCACGGGGCGCAGGTTTTCGAGTTGGGCGACGCCGGCTTCGGCGCGCAGGATCTCGCGCTCGGCATTGCCTTCGGGATATCCCATGCGAACCCGCATCAGGAAACGATCGAGCTGCGACTCGGGCAAGGGATAGGTGCCGTGGTGCTCGATGGGATTCTGCGTGGCGAGAACCAGGAACGGTTGCGGCAGCGGATGAGAGTGGGCGTCGATGGTGACTTGGCCTTCGTTCATGGCTTCGAGCAGGGCGGACTGCGTCTTCGGAGTGGTGCGGTTGATTTCGTCGGCTAACAGGACGTTGGCGAAGACCGGTCCGCGCTTGAATTCGAATTTCTGCTCGATGGCGGAGTAGATCGAGATGCCCAGCACGTCGGAGGGCAACATGTCGCTGGTGAACTGGATGCGCTGAAAGCTGCAGTCGATGGCGCGGGCGAGGGCCTGGCCGAGCGTGGTCTTGCCGACTCCGGGGACGCCTTCGATCAGCAGATGGCCTTTGGCGAAAATGGAAACCAGGGCGAGGCGGAGAACGTCGTCTTTGCCGCGGATGACGCGGCGCAGACTGTTTTCGAGTTCCCCGGCGCGGCGGGAGGTTGCTACCAGAGTTTCGGGAGCCATTGTTGGCGATTCTACTATGGGGTCGCGCTGCCGGCGGTTACGGATGTCATAGAGAAGTTCTCAGTTCCCGGTTCTCAGTTCTCAGTAAAACCGAACATTTTGCGTGGTTGCCGGTCACAGAGCTTTGGCCATTGGAGATTCGACAATCAGATTCCTGGAGGCAACATGGGCCGTTCGTATCGAGATCGGATCGCATGGCAGAAAGCTATTAAGTTCGTCACCCAAAGGGACTTGAAATACCTCCAACCAACCAAGGCAGATGCCCTGATCGCTGCCGCCGACGACCTCGGGAGAGCCCTTAACGGACTCATCGCCTCGATCAAGAACCGGGCGGGTCCTGCTGGTTTTACTGAGAACTGAGAACCGGGAACTGAGAACTTACTGCATGAACTCCGCCGGCCTTCCGGTCAACCGCTCGATTCGTTTCGCGGTTGGCGGATGGGTCGAGAACAAGTTGCCGAAACTCATCCCACCTAGGAACGGCTGAATGATGAAAAGATGCGCGGTGGATGGGCTCGCTAGGAGCGGGCGCTGTTTGGAATAGGCGTCGATCTTGGCCAGGGCGCTGGCGAGGGCGTAGGGATTGCCGGTCCAGTGGGCTCCGGTGTCGTCGGCTCCGTATTCGCGGGAGCGCGAGACGGCGAGCTGAATCAGCATGGCCGCGAACGGAGCGAGGAAGATCATGGCAATGGCTGCGATGCCGCCGCCTCCGCCGCGATCGTCGCGGCCGCCGCGCATGCCGCCGAAAATCATGCCCCATCGAGCAATCGAGGCGAGGCAGGTGATCGCGCCGGCTAAAGTGGCCGCGATCGAACTGATGAGGATGTCGCGATTGCGCACGTGGCCGAGTTCGTGGGCGAGCACGCCTTCCAGTTCTTCGTCGTTGAGCAGTCCGAGGATGCCCTGGGTTACGGCGACTGACGCGTGGTTCGGATTGCGTCCGGTGGCGAAGGCGTTGGGCGAGTCGGTCGGGATGAGGTAGACCTTGGGCATCGGCAGGCTGACTTTTTGCGCCAGGCGCTCGACGATGTTGTAGACGCGCGGCAGATCTTCGCGGCTGACGGGCTGGGCGCGATAGGTGGCGAGCGCGATCTTGTCGGAGAAAAAGTAAGCGACGAAATTCATGACGGCGGCGAAGGCGAGCGCCATCAGCATGCCGTTCTGGCCGCCGAAAGCGCGGCCCGCCAGCATCAGCAGCAGCGTCATGACGGTGAGCAGGAGAGTGGTTTTGAATATGTTGCTCATAAGGAGTGCCTCAATTTTATTGGCTCATTCGATTAGATGCGGGGGCTGGGGTTTAGGCTCGGAGCAGGCTCTGGCCGCGGGCAACTGCCGAGCTGCGCTCGGCTTGGACGGCCGAGGGCGGCCGTCCCTACGCGATCTAACCCTGCCGCTTTAGTGCGCGCTCCAGAGTCTGGTCTAGGGCTGCTTTGGCTTTTTCGTAATCTGCGGGCGTGATCTTGCCTTGTTTTCTTTCTACCTCGAGTTGGAACAGTTCTTCTTTCAAGCGCTTCGAGCAGCATCGACGACTTTGCGGCCGGAGGGCTGGCCGCAGACGTTGCGGGCGTGGCGGTAGGACGGACGGCTGCACTATTGACGCTCGACGCAGCGCCTGGCTTCGCAGGGAGGTCGCGGCGACTGATGCTCCGGTTTGCCGTTTCGTGACCACCCATCCTCCAATGGCGAGCAGCACGGCGAATCCGAAGAGGATGGGCCAGCGATATTTCTGCAGAGCATCGGGCGCGTCGATGGGAGCGCCGAGTCCGCCGCCCGGGCGATTGTCGCTAGAACGATTTCGCGTCCCTGTGCTGTTCCTGCTGCTGGGCCGCGCCCGAGGCGGTCTCTCCGGGCGACTCGGTGATAACTCCGGTGCCCTTCAGCGTGAAGCCGAGCGGCTGGCCGGGCTTGGTCTGCTGCGCGACTTCTACGTTGCTGTCGGCCTGGGTGGGATCTGGCATGGACTGGAAGCTGGGCGGATTCGCGGCCTTGAACTGCATCGTCTTGGGAAGAACGATGACCAGGTGCTGGGCGGGATAGAGCGGCTTGGGATCGATCTTGATCTCGCCGGAGTAGGGCAGAGTGAACTCCACCTGGAACTGGGTTTCTCCGGGGCGGAGCGGGAAGTCGATCGCGTAGCGGTTCTTCTCGGACTTTTTCGGGATCTGAAACGGCGTCGGCGCTGATCGGCTGGCCGTTCGGGGCGCGCGCCTGCACTTGCTCAATCTTTGCGCCGGCGGGCAGATAGAACTCAAAGTTGTGATCGTTCATCTGCGTCTTCGGGGGAGAAGAGGCGTTATTGACGACGAACAGGCGAATGCCCTGCATGGTTCCGCTGTCGGCCTGGAAGCGCATGACGTCGGCGGTCACGCTGAGGTCGGCGACTTTGGTCGCGACGTCATAGACCTGGACGTCGGCCGTGTTGACGCCGGGAGGCGCCATCTGATGATAGTTAACTCCCTGATGGACGGCGCGGATGAGGTGCGGGCCCGGGTACGGTGATTTTGAAGCTGAATTTTCCGCTGCTGTCGGCCTTGGTGCTGCCGCCGACGTCCATGCCGTTGGCGAGGTTGATGAGAATGACTTCATCGCCGGCGGCGGGTTTGTTGGTGGTGCCGTTGGTGACGGTGCCGGTGAGGGTCTGGGCGGCGGCCGTGGCTAGGGCCAGCGAGAGGATGGCGGCTAGTAAGGCGGATTGTGCTAGTTTGGTCAAAACAACTCCTTTATAGTTGGCAACCATCGGACCGATGGCCAGGGCGTCTTCGACGCGATGCAGCAATCTGTTCTTTCAACAGGTCCAAACTGGTAAACCGCTCGATGCTCCTTGCCGGCGAAGCGACTCAAGTATTGCGTGCCAACACTCGGTTGCCGAAATACGCATGACCAGGTGCGCAGAGGCTAGATGCCGACCGCACTTGTCGCGACGCACGTGATGGCTTCGCAGTCGAGATGTCCAGCGTATAGATCGATCTAAGACTCGCGCGCGTCCGATCAGTCGAGGAAGTGCAGCTCAGATCCGCATGCAATTCTCTGGTTCAGCGGGGAGCCTCGAAGGAGCCGTTCGATTCTCGTGGCTCCCGACTCAGGCTCAAGACTCGTGCGTGAAAGTCTCCTGTGAAGTCGTTCACGGCTGCATCGACGCTTGTGTCAATCCGAATGTATCTTACCGACTTCGCCAGATTGGGCGTCGCCTCGATAGCCAGATATGAGAATCAGTGATCCTCGTTCGCTCGTCGGCTGAACGCGCGTAGGACATCACCATACAGCAGTCGGCACGAGAGCCCAATCGAGGTTCACGTAGACGGTGAGTGACTCATTCCGCTAACCAGTGCTAGCCCTGACACGCTCCTGAGAGGATGAATCGGACGTGTATCCGCGATCGCGAGCGACTTCCCCTTGCAGTCTGCCGTCTTGCGGACGCAGAATTCTTTTTGCCGTAGCCCTTCAGTTCGTGTCGCCTGCCTCACCAAAGCTCCATTCGCGATAGCCGTGATCGATGCGTAAGCCGCGTACCGGCGAGTTCGGATCGACCTCGCCGGCATCGCACCTGATCTCCAGACGTCCCAATCGCCCTGCGTAGCGATAAGAGAATTTCACGCGGCTAAGTTGGTTTCTCCGCGTAGCGACGGAGCCATCATGCCACTGCCTCGCCGCGTCCGGTCGCATCTCGGCCTTGATAGGCGGCGTCTTCTTCTTCGAGCGCGCCATCGCGTTCGCTGGTAGATCAGGCGTTCATCGTCTGCCTCACTGCGCGTGGAGCTCCTGGAGCATGTGCTGGCGGCGGACCTTGATTTTGCTCTCGTCCTTGCGGGCCTGAGCGAGATCGTAGGCAAGCTGCATCCGGAGCCAGGTTTCCGGCGTGCTGCCAAAGGCCTTCGAGAGCCGGATCGCCATCTCGGGGCTGATGCCCGACTTGCCGTGAATGACGTTGTTCAGCGTTTGCCGGCTGACGCCGAGAACCTCCGCTCCCTCGGTTACGGACAAGCCCAAAGGCTCAAGACACGCGCTTCGCACGATACGTCCTGGGTGTACGGGATTCTTCATGGGCATGTGCGTTCTCCTCCTGTTTTGCCCTAGTGGTAGTCGATCAGTTCAACGTCAAACGCATCGGCACCCTCGAACCGAAAAACGATGCGCCAGTTCGCCCGCACGGTGACGGACCAGAAACCCTTCCAGTCGCCTTTCAGCGGATGAAGACGATAGCCGGGGAAGTTCAGCTCCTGTGGAGTTACAGCGTCATCAAGAACCGTCAGAATTTCTTGAACTGTATCCACAAGATCGGGCCGTATTCCGCTGCGGTCGTCCCGCTCGTAAAGCCGTTTAAGGCCGCGATGCTTAAAACTCCTGATCATTCAGGATACACTGTAAAGTGTACATTGTCACTTGTCGCAGGTCGCGTCCTTGCAGATTCTGCAACTTACACCGCCTGCCCCGCTGCCTGCTCCAGTCGCGCGATCTCGGCCATGATCGCGGCCGCTTCCTCTTCGAGCGAGGCGCGCATGGATTGATAGTCCGCGTCCGGCACCTTGCCGGCCTTGTATTCGAAATTCAGGTCGCGCAGGTTCTCGTAGACCGCTTCCTTGCGCTCGCGGAGATAGCCGAGGCGCGTTTTTTCTTCTCCGGCATAGACTTCGCCGGGGAAGAAGAAGACGTAGTAGAGACAGGCGAGCGTAATGACAGCGCAGACGAAAAGGGTCATCGGGAGCGGCCTCCCTCAGGGGCTAAAGCCCCTGATTTTCGGGTACGATAACGGCCCGGCTGAAGCCGGGCCCTTTCAAAGCTCCCGCTCCTGAAACCTGTCGTAGATCGCGGCTTTTCGCGGACAGGAGTGCCCGCGCCACACTTGCCAGACCTGACACAGTTGACGTCATAGGTCGGTCTCTCTTCTTGCCTTGCGGCGGAACTCGTCGAGTTCGCTGCCTCGCGGGATGGTGATGCCGTCGGCGAGGGCGGGTGCGGGCCGGTTCTTCCACGAGCGCACGACATAAACGACGAAAGCGATGCCGAACGCCAAGGCGACGAAGGGCATGATCCAGGCCACGCGATTGAAGCCGGTGGCGGTGGGCGCGGCGATTACGGTCGGGCCGTATTCCTGCACGAAGCCTTGCAGGATGAGGTCGTCACTATTACTGCCGCCTTTGTCGAGCGCAGCCTGCAGTTGGTTGCGCATCTTGTCGGAGGACTGGCAGCCGACGTGATTGCATTCGAGCAAAACCTGGCCGCATCCGCAGGTGCACATCATGCGATGGCCGAGGTCTTTGAAGCGCGCGGATCGTCTCCGGCGCCCATGAAGAGGAAGACGGCGGCGGTGAGGATGAGGGCCTGGAGAGCGCGGCGGACGGGCTTTCCAATTTGGGGCCAACTCGGCGGCTTCTCGCGTTGGCCCTCAGCGGCTAAAGCCAGCATTGATCTTGGCATCCTACGGCGCGGCTGAAGCCGCGTGCCTTCAAAACAGAACCCAGGCTTCCCCATTCAAGACAGACCCAAGCCGCGTTCCTTCGAGGCGAAGTCAAGAACATGATTCGAGCTTGTCATCTCAGTCACCTGCTCCCACGTGCGCCGGAGCGCGCACCGGCGTGGTTGCGGCCACCTGGACGGCGGCGGCATTCGGCACGAGGGCGGTGATGGTGCCGAAGACCATGACGATCAGGCCGATCCAAATCCAGGGCACCAGCGGATTCAAGTGCGCCTTAATGATGGGACGTCCGGTGGTCTCGTTCTTGCCTTCATAGACCAGATAGACATCGGTCACCAGGAAAAGATCTTCGCGGAAGCTGGGATAAATGCGCGGCAGCGTCTGCGGCTGTTGGCTGGCTTTATAGAAGCGGCGCTCGGGATACATGGTCGTAATCTGCTTGCCGCCGCGGAAGACGTTGATGATGGCCCACTCGTTGGCGTAGTTGGGATTGTCGTCCTGCGTGTAGGACTGGCAGACCAGAGTGTAGGGGCCGATGTTGATTTTGTCGCCGAAGCCCATTTCTTTTTCAACTTCTTTGTTGAAAGGCGTGCCCAGGATTCCAATGACGACGAGGGCGACGCCGAAGTGAACGATGTAGCCGCCGTAGCGGCGCGTGTTTCTGTGGTAGAGGTGAACCATGGCGGAGAACAGATTCTGCTGGCTCTTGCCGGCGATGACGCGGCCTCCGCGGAGGAACTCGGAAATGACAGTGAAGATCACCAGCGCCGAGAGAATGGCGGCCATGGTGGCGTAGAAGTACGAGGGATCTTCCCAGGGACGGATGCCGAACACGATCATCATGCCGCCGATGGCGACCGAGCCAATCGCGGGGAACAAGAAATTCCGCTTGAGGCTTTCGACGGAAGTCTTACGCCAGGCGAGCAGCGGTCCGACCGCGGTGAGCAGCAGGAGCAGCAAGGCAACCGGGACAGCGACGCGATTGAAAAAAGGCGGGCCGACCGTGACTTTGTGTCCCTGAACAAATTCCGACAGGATCGGGAAAAACGTGCCCCACAGTATGGTGAAGCAGACCACGAGCAAGAGGAGATTGTTGAACAGGAAACTGGATTCGCGCGAGACCAGCGATTCCAGTTTGTGCTCGCTCTTCAGGTGCGACCGGTTCGCGATGAGGAAAAAGGTGCAGACCGCCAGAGTCAACCCTATGAAGACCAGGAACCAGGTGCCGATCGAGGACTGCGCGAAAGCGTGCACCGAACTGATCACACCCGAACGCGTGAGGAACGTCCCGAGCATGGAGAGCAGGAAGGTCGCGAAGATGAGCGACATGTTCCAGACTTTCAGCATGCCGCGTTTTTCCTGCATCATGACGGAATGCAGAAACGCGGTGCCGGTGAGCCAGGGCATGAGCGAGGCATTCTCCACCGGATCCCATCCCCAGTAACCGCCCCATCCGAGGACCGCGTAAGCCCAGTGCGCGCCGAGAAAAACGCCGATGGTGAGGAAGCACCAGGTCACCATGGTCCAGCGGCGCGTAATGTGAATCCACTTTTCGCCGGGATACTTCATGATGAGCGCGCCCAGCGCGAAGGCGAAGGGAACGGTGAAGCCGACGTATCCCAGGTAGAGCATCGGCGGATGGATGACCATCTCGGGATACTGCAGCAGAGGATTGAGCCCCGTGCCATCCGCGGGGAGCGAGCCCTGCATGATGGCGAACGGGTGGGCCGCAAAATTCAGAATCAGCAGGAAGAAAACCTGCACCGAGGCGATGATCACCGAAGCGTACGCGAACAGCCGCTGATCGGTTTTGTAGCGCAAGCGGAGAACGAACCCGTAGCCCGCCAGCAGCAGCGACCAGAACAGCAGCGAGCCTTCCTGGCCGGACCACAGCACGGCGAACTTATAGGCGGCGGGCAAGTCGCGGTTGCTGTGATGGAAGATGTAGGCGATGGAGAAGTCGTCGTTAAACGCGGCCAGCACGAGAACGATGCCAGCCAGCAGCACCGCGGCGAACGTGGCGATGCCGGCGCGGCGGGCGGTCTCCCCGAGACGAGCCGAAGCGGCATCCCGGCGGAACAACGCCACGAAGCCTGCCAGGAAACAATACGCACTCAGGCCGAGCGCCAGCAGCAGCGCAAAGCTTCCGATTTGAGACATTGCAGAAAACCCCACAGTACCTATTTAGTTATTTTTTCAGAGAAGCGGGTGGTATGCAAACCGCGGGACGCTCGGAGATTCAATTTTTTCAGGAATGAACATACGCCGGAGGCGCATGTCGCTGAAGCGATGCCCTGATACCCAGCTTGAGTTTTTCAGCAATCTGTGAAGCCGCCAGTGATTTTATTACAGTGGCGGCACGGCCAGAAGAGGCTGCGGAAAAAGTCGTCGAGGGCGCAAGAAGCACACCTCAGGCGCGAACACATTCTTAACGGCTTAGCGGCACGAGTGGAACTCGTGCCCTTCCCGAACCCCTCCCGAACCGAGTTTTTCCGCAGCCACGAGTAGGGGTCTTTCGACTTCATCCGATCTCCGGCTTCGCCGAAGACCGGATTCCGCTCAAGATGACAGTATTTGTTGTGGCAGAGTCAGTTCAAATTGAGCCACTCCCCGAAGGACCTGAGCGAAGGAGCTATGGAATTGACCGCAGCACTCGGGGGTAGTGTCCTAATTTCACTCGGGTGAGACCTTGCACCGTCTCCTCTTCCTGCTGTTAAACTCACAGGTTGGCCTTAGGCCAGCGCACTCCCCCATATAAGTTGGTATTCATGTTGAAACCTGGAGACATTGCCATTGTCAGCGGGGCGCGCACGCCCTTTGGACGCTATTGCGGGAAGATCAAAGATTACACGGCGCAGGAACTCGGCGCGGTAGCGGCGAAGGCGGCGATCGAACGCGCGGGGATTGACGCGAAGGATTTCGATCATGCCGTGTTCGGCAACGCGCAGCAGACTTCGGGCGACGCGCTGTATGGAGCGCGGCACGCGGCGCTGCGCGCGGGATTGACGATTGAGACTCCGGCGCTGACGGTGAATCGGCTGTGTGGATCGGGGATGCAGGCGATCGTCAGCGCGGCGCAGATGATCCAGACCGACGAAGCGAAGGTGGTGCTGGCGGGTGGGATGGAATCGATGTCACAGGCTCCGTTTGTGATTCGGGGGCGCGATGGATTTACGCTGGCTCCGGGCGGGAAGCTCGAAGATTCGCTGATGGTGGCGCTGCTTGATTCTTATTGCGGATTGTACATGGCCAATACGGCGGAGCTGTATGGCGAGCAGCAAGGCATTACGCGGTTGGCGCAGGATGAGTTCGCGTTACGCTCGCAGCAGGCGGCCGATGCGGCTTATAAGGCGGGGCGCTTGCAGGAGGAGCTGACTCCGGTGCCGCTGCGGAACTCTAAGGGCGAGGCGACCGGAGAGATGCTGACCGAGGACGATCACCGGCGTCCGCAGACAACGATCGAGGGACTGGCGAAGCTGCGGGCTGCGTTTGCGAAAAATGGGACGGTTACGGCGGGGAACGCTAGCGGGATTGTGGATGGCGGGGCGGCGGTTGTCGTGATGTCGCTGGAGCAGACGCAGAAAAGGAATCTGACTCCGCTGGGACGGATTGTGAATTGGGGGATTGCGGGCGTCGAGCCGAAGCTGATGGGGCGCGGTCCGGTTCCGGCGACGAAGATTGCGCTGCAGCGGGCGGGGCTGACTTTGGATTACATCGATTTGATTGAAGTGAATGAGGCGTTTGCGGCGCAGTACCTGGCGGTGGAGAAAGAATTGGGACTCGATCGCGAAAAAGTGAACGTGAACGGCGGAGCGATTGCGCTAGGGCATCCGCTGGGAGCGACTGGGACGCGGCTGGTGATAACTCTGCTCTATGAGTTGCGTCGGCGGAAGAAGAAGTACGGGCTGGCTACGGCGTGCATTGGCGGCGGACAGGGGATTGCTATGGTGGTGGAGAGCTTTCAGTGACTTCTCACCACGGAGGCACAGAGGCACGGAGAAAATCTTAACAACTTAGGATTGTCATCCCGAGCGGAGCGAGGATCATGCAGTTGGCTTGGATCACGGCGCTGAGACCGTAGATCACGCAAGTATGCCGGGATGAAAATCGAACGGCGATGACAAATCTAAAAGTAGAAGGAGACATATGGAAATCAGAAAAGTTGGCGTACTGGTTGTGGCCTGATGGGTTCCGGCATTGCGCAGGTCTGCGCTACCGCTGGATTTGACGTGACCGTGCTCGAAGTCGAGCAGAAGTATCTCGACAAGGGCTTTGCCGGAATTGAGAAATCGCTGGCGAAGTTTGCCGAGCGCGGTCGAGAAAGGCGGGATCACTCCGCAGCAGAAGGACGAGATCCGCGCGCGGCTGAAGGGGACTACTAACAAGGCGGACCTGGCCGATTGCGACATTGTTATCGAGGCCATCATCGAGAACGTCGAGGAAAAGAAGAAGATGTATGCGTCGCTCGATGGCATCGTGAAAAAAGATGCGATCTTTGCTTCGAATACTTCTTCGATCTCGGTGACTGAGCTTTTGACGGCGGTGAAGCGGCCGGAGAGATTTATCGGGCTGCACTTTTTTAATCCGGTGCCGCTGATGAAGCTGGTGGAGGTGGTGAAGACGATTGTCACCGCTCCGGCGGTGTATGACGCAGCCTACGAGTTTGCGCAGAAGCTGGGCAAGGTTCCGGTGCGCACTTCGGACAAGACGGGATTCATCGTGAACCGGCTGCTGGTGCCGTATCATGCTGGACGCGATCCGGGCGTATGAAGAGGGCGTGGGGTCGATCGAAGATATTGATAATGCGATGAAGCTGGGGTGCGGCTATCCGATGGGGCCGCTTACTTTGCTGGATTTTGTCGGGCTCGATACTACTTACTACATCACGCAGGTGATGTATGACGAGTTCAAGGAGCGGCGGTTCGCGTCGCCTCCGCTGCTGAAGCGGCTGGTGATGGCGGGGTGGTATGGGCGGAAGTCGGGGCGCGGGTTTTACGATTACTCGGACCCGGCGAAGCCAGTGGCGAACAAACTGTGATTTCACCACGGAGACACGATCAGCGATGATAAATGTCGCGGCGGTGCCCGACGCGGACAACGACGACTACCATGCGCTCGTCCTTGAGAGAGCAGATCAAACGGTAATCCCCGACGCGGTATTTCCAGAACTCGCGCAATGTTCCCTGCAAGCGCTCGCCGACCTTCCGCGGATCGTCGAGCGTTTCTATTCGCTCGTGCAAGAAGCGGAGGATTCGGTCCGAGACGGTCTTGTCGAGCTTTTCCAGTTCGCGGCGGGCGCCACGGTCAAACTCAATCTTCCAGGCCATGTTGGCGCATGATTTCCTCTAAAGGAATTGTCTTTGCCCGGCCCGACTCAATGGCTCCCATGCGCTTTTCGGCCAGATAAATATCTTCAAGGTCTTCAATATGCTGGAGGATTGCCTCACGGGCGTAGTAGGTCTTGGTACGGCCGGTGCGCTTGGCGAGGCGGTCGAGACGCTTTTCGATCTTTTCGGGAAGGCGGATGGCTAGCATGGGATCCTCGCTGCTATACAATTATAGCAGGCGAACCAGGATGCCGTTCGGGCCCGTATGAAGCGGCTTGGTTGCGGATTGTTGGTAGGAGCGACAATTGGGTCTTTGCCGTGGCTAGCCAGCAAGCTAAACAATGTAGTACTACTGCTCATAGGCGAGATTCTCGGGTGGCCGGGAGCTATCCTCGCACTCGTGCTTGGTGGCTGGAATGATCGCCCATTCACGCTATTTGTGTATTTCTTGACGAATCTACTACTCTACGTCGGTTTGACTTATTTCTTCTTGAGCATGCGTGAGAAGCGGAAACGGCTGAAGCAGCAAAGCTCTGGTTCAATTTTGTGAATTCTTTGCAGGTTTCAAATCCATGACTTACGAAAACATTCTCCTCGAAAAGAAGGACCTCCCTCCCGTGTATCATAGATAAGTCGAAAGAGGCATCCGTCGTGAGAGCCACAGCAGCGAAACGCGCGGTTCCAAAGCGAACCAAGGCCGTGCGCCTGCGCTTGAAGTTCACCGTCATCGTGGAGCCGGACAGCGGTTCGTTCCATGCCTTCTGCCCTGCGTTTAAGGGCCTCCACGTGGATGGAAAAACGGAGGATGAAGCTCTGCGCAATGCCACGAAGGCGGCGCGCGTTTATGTGGACTCGCTCGCGGCGCATGGAGAGCCTTTACCCATCGGGCCGGACTGCATATTGGACCGTGAGGAGCAAATCCCAACCGTTCCTCCGCGGGCCTTTTTGCGTTATCTTGAGCTGCAATGGCCTTCCCACAGCACGTCTGGAATCAGCTAAAATCCCTTACTGCGGATGAGTTGATTGCCGCTTTAAAAAGAGATGGCTACCGTCAAGATCCCGCGAGCGCCGGCGCAACGATCGCTTATGTCAAATCGGGCAATCCCAGCAAACGCATCGTCATTCACTACCATCCCCGCAAGACATACGGCCCGAAAGCTCAAAGCCTTGCTCGCGGACATTGGATGGAGCGACGCCGACATGCGCTGTCTCAAGCTGATCAAATGAGCTTACTTCTATGAACTACGAAAACATTCTCCTGGAGAAGAAAAACTCCATCGCCTACGTCACCGTGAACCGTCCGAAGGTGCTGAACGCGCTCAACATGGCCACCATGGAAGAGTTGCGGGCGGCGTTCACCGACATCAAATCCGATGCCTCGATCCGCGTGGCGATTTTGACCGGGGCGGGCGAGAAGGCTTTCGTGGCTGGCGCCGACGTTGGCGAACTGGCGAAACTGGATGCGGTCTCCGGCAAGGAGTATGGGCACCGGGGACAGGCGGTGCTCGACCTGATCGAGAACCTGGGCAAACCGGTGATTGCGTGCGTTAATGGATTTGCGCTTGGCGGCGGATGCGAACTGGCGATGGCTTGCGCCATGCGTCTGGCAAGCGAGAACGCGAAGCTGGGGCAGCCGGAGGTGCATTTGGGGATGGTTCCGGGATATGGCGGGACGCAGCGGCTGCCGCGCCTGGTGGGCAAGGGGCTGGCGATGCAGATGGTGCTGGGCGGGGAGATGATCACGGCGCAGGAAGCGCATCGGATTGGGTTGGTGAATGAAGTGACGGCGGCGGCGGACCTGATTCCTCGGGCGGAGGCGATTGCGGCGAAGATCATCGCCAACGCTCCGCTGGCAGTGCAATACGCCATGGAAGCGGTCAACAAGGGAATGGAGATGACGCTGGCCGAAGGACTGTATTTGGAGGCGACGCTCTTTGGAGTTTGCTGTGCCACCGAAGACAGAAAAGAAGGCACGAGCGCGTTTCTGGAAAAACGTGCGCCGCAGTTCAGGGGAAAGTGAAAACATCGGGCGATCGGGTCATCTGGCCATCGGGTGATCCGAGAGTCGCAGCGTGGTTCGATTAGAATAATGGCGGATTAATCCTATGCTGAAGTCATTACATATTGGGCGGTATGTGGGCGAACCGAACGATCTGCGGGCGCTCCGGGAGTTCCTGCATGCGATTGGATTCGAAGCGGTGGACGGCGAAGATGGAAAGTCGGCGATCCTGTCGGCGCCGCTCGCGCTGCTCAGCCTGAACTCGCTGGCGAAGGAATATCCCGCCGAGGTGCGCGAGCGCTTGAAAGATGTGAACCGGATGCTGGTGATCGAGGTCACGAATCCGGACGAGGTGTTTGAGATCGCCGAGAAACGGGGGTTCCGGCTACTGGCTGACGCGAGTTCTATGACGCCTAAGACGGGAGCGACGAATGAACGCAGCTTTTCGCTGGAGTTGCCCGGGGAAATCGTCCTTACAATTCACGGCCGGCCCGAGGAGGTTGGGGCCACGATCGAAGGGCGGCTGAGCGCGGCGGGAAAACGCTTTGCTATCGTGGTCTCGCGCTTCAACTCCTTCATCACCGAACGGCTGCTGCAGGGAGCGCTCGATGGACTGCGACGCGCCGGCGCGGAGAACGACGACATTGCGCTGGTCCGCGTTCCCGGGTCGTTTGAAATTCCCTCCGCCGCCCGGACGCTCGCCGAAACGAAGAAGTACGATGCGATCATCTGCCTGGGCTGCCTGCTGCGCGGCGACACGCCGCACTACGACGTGCTGGTGAACGAGGTGACGCGGGGGATTGGGCAGTCGGCGCAGGAGACTGGAGTGCCGCATGCCTTTGGAGTGCTGACGTGCGAAACGCTGGAGCAGGCCATTGATCGCGCCGGGTTGAAGATGGGCAACAAGGGATTGGAGGCGGCGCTGGCGGCGGTGGAGATGGCGAATCTGAAGAGAGCGGTCAGCCATCAGCCGTCAGCCGTCAGGGAAACCGGTTCCGGATCGAAGGTCACGGGTGGCAGCCGAGGCAAGGCAATTCCGGGTACCAAGAAACGAAAACGCCGCTCCTGACCTCCGATCTTCCGCTGCGCAACTGTCCTGTAAACTGGTTTCAGCCCTCAACCGTTTCATGGTTTTCCTGATGACTGACGGCTGACGGCTGATGGCTATAATGGGCACTCGACGCAAATCCCGCGAACTGGTTCTGCAGATGCTGTTTCAGGCGGATATGGGGAAGCAGACGCCGGAGTTGGTCCGAAAGACGTTCTGGGCCGAGCGCACCAACGTGGAGGACGAAGTGCGCGGGTTTGCCGACGATCTGTTTCGCTTGGCCAGCGACCGGCTGATGGAGATCGACGGGCTGATCGGGAAGCACACGCAGCACTGGCGCATGGACCGGATGGCGACGGTGGACAGGAATGTGCTGCGAGGAGCGGTGGCGGAGTTTCTGGGGTATCCGGCGACGCCGCACGCGGTGGTGATTAATGAGGCGCTCGAAATTGCGCGGAAGTTTTCGACGCCCGAGTCGGTGCAGTTCATCAATGGCGTGCTGGATAGTGTGGGGAAAGAGGTAGGGCCGTAGAAAAGCGCGTCAGCTCTCAGCTGACAGCTAAGGAAACTCTGATTCAAGTGTCGGCAAAAGACATTAACCACAGGGTACACAGGGGTGCACGGGGGACCCCGGGGACTTAGTCGGAACGTCCCTAAAGAGGCTGCGGGGAAAGTCGATTACTCGATGCCAGCCCCTAGAGGGGCGTCTGATTTCGAAGGACTTACGGTATCGCTAAAGCGATACCCTGATACGAAAGCCCGACGTTTCCGCTACTTGGTTTTCGGTGTGCCACTTCCTGGTGCATACAGTCGCTAAAATTCCCTGGACGGGGCGGAGCCCCGTCCCCACACGAACCCCGATCCGCACACGAACCGCGTCCCCACACGAGCTCCCTCTTCGATCACTGGGGCTTGATGGCTATTAAATTGGGGAGGCAGAGGGGTGCAGTGCCGCCCTGGCTGTTGCACATGTTGGGGTTGTTGGCGTCGTTGATGTTGGCAAAGGGGACCTGCTGGAAGTCGCCCTGACCTTTGGTGCAGGCGCCGGTGCAAACGATGTGCACGGAGCCGGCGGCGCAGGTTGTTCCGTCATACACATCGCAGGCGGCGACGTAGACCTGGCTTCCGTCGGGGGAAGCGGAGGCGGAGAGCGGGGTGCTGCCACCGACGAGGGGAACGGAAGTCGTGGTCCCACTACCCACGTTGAAGAGAAGCACCGCGGAAATTTTCTGGGCGACCAGAATGACCGCGGTGCCGTCGGCTACGAGCTGCGCATAGAGAGGAGTGAAGTTACCCTGGCCGAGGTTGTGGGACTGCACGGCGCCGAAAGTCACGGACGGATCATTACACGTGAACTGACCATCCAGCAGAGGATTCTGCTTGTCGGAGGCCGTGAATATGTCGATGTTCGGCGGAGCGACCGCGATTACGTGCTGCGCGTCCGGCGACGGGAAAATCTGAGTCGGGGTGCCGGGGGTGGTCACAAAGCCCAGGCTGCCTTGGGGAAGTTGGGGATTGCAGGTAGAAAAGCCGGAAATCGAAGTTTGCGCGGGTGTTCCCGCGATGTAGGCGAAGCTGCCATCCGCCGAGAATTTGACGTCGCTTGCGGAGGTCGCGATCGGCACCGAGGTGAGCGCGTCCACGGTGGAGTAGACGTACAGGTTGCCGGCGTTGGTAAGCATGAAGAGCTTTAGCTGATCGGGAGAGAAGGCGGCGGCGGTGACGGTTTCGCCGGGGATGATGAGGTCCACGGTGCTGCTGCCATTGTAGATGTAGACCTGGCTGGGGGTGGAAACGGTGTCGGAAACGACCACCAGTCTGCCATCGTTGGAGATGGTGAGCACTCGGCCGCACAAGGCAACGTCGCACGGTGTCGAGACGTTGGAGACCAAGGAAACGGTCGAGCCGCTCTTGGCGGTGACATCCAGGTACATCAGACCCTGATCGCTTCCGAGGTAGAGGCGCGACGACGAGAGATGGTTAAACATCATGGAATTGGGAGTGCGGGGCACGCTTGTGATGGATACGATGGAGTCGATGGGGGTGGTTCCAGGGGTCACCGCGAACAACGAGCTGGTGCAGCCGAGGGCGTCCCCGCAGTCGGTGGTTGCCGCCCAGGCGGTATAGGTGGGCGGCGTCAGGGCGGTAGAAGTAACCTGAACGGAGATGGTGCCATAGGCGTTCGTCACGTTCGGCGGCTGGCATTTGGTGGGGGGAGCGGTCACGTTGTAGTCGGTGGCGTAGATAGGGAGGCTGGGTAGAACTCCGATATTGCAAGACGGAGGAGTGCAGGAAGCAAAGAGGGTGGTGCCGCCGAGATTGTTGTGCGCGGTAGCATTGTTGGTCACCGCGCTGCTGCCGGCGGTGCTGAAGGCCGCCACTTCAGGATTGGTCGTGTTCCAGGTGAGGGGCGCGCTGGTCAGGGGGGTGTTGTTGGCGACGCCGCACAACGTATCGACCGCAATAGCGGTGATGGGGATGCTGGCGCCGTTATTTACGGTGATCGAGTTTCCTGCCTGGTTCTGGCCTCCGATCTGGAGGTAGATGGCTTGGATCAGGCAGGTGGTGAAGGGAAAGGGGTTGCTGCTGACCCCGGAGACGCTGGCCACAAGATTGGTGATGCCTGGGGATTTGGCGGTGATCTGAACCTGATTGAGCACGTTGGGCTGGCCAGCGGGCACGATGGGAGTTGTGGTAACCACACCGCTATTGCTCGACGACCAGGTCATGGGGCCGACGCTGCTGGTGATGTCCCCAGAGGTGATGTTGTTGGCGACCGCCGCATAGTTCCAGGTTTGACCCTGCGAGAAGCAGTCATAGAGAGGCGGTTGGGTCTCACCGTTTTTAATGGTAATGCTATCGATGTGCGGGTGGACGTAGACGGTAGTGGTCGGGCTGGAGACGCCATTGATGACAGCGTTTACTGTGGCGATCCCGGGATTGCCGCCACTGCACTGGCTGCCCGTCTGGTCCCATGTGCCGGCGCAAGCGTTCCCAACGACGTTGATCGTGAGGGGCGCGGGGGTGATCGTACCGGGCGGAACTCCAATAACATATTGAATGTTGAAGCCAAAGACGGGTTTGCCGGCGGCATCCTTGCCGCTGGCGCTAAAGACTTGAGTGCCACCCACCTCGAGGGAAAAGGTGTTGGCGGGGCTCAGCGTAACACTTGTCACGCCCGCGTTGCCGAGGTTGGCGCTGCTCTTGCCCAAGCAGCCGGTGAGGGCGGCGACGAAGGCAAGGGCCAACGTAAGTAGAAAACCGGAACCGCAATGATGCATGAACCCTCCTCGCGTCCGTTTGCCAGGCGCGAGCATAATAATGTGGTCAGGCGGAAAACTGTCAGTTTAGAAGGTATAGTGCAAGGTTTCAAGGACAGGGCGCATTTGTGAAAGCTCGCGGACGACCTTGATCCACTTGAGACCTTGATGCAATGGAGCGGAGGGCGTCTCGCCCGTCCAGCCAGGCTCTCTACCAGCGCCCTGAGACCTTGAAGCCTTGCCTTTTTAAGATGCGTCGAACACCGGTTGACGATGTGCAAGGTAGTTGTTATTATCAAACGGTTCCGCGAGTTAAGTCTGGCTTGCCTGTATACGGCAGTCCTGTCGGATGCGCAACCTGCGCTGCGACGGGCTCCGGGAAGATTTTGGCTGAGCTTTGAAGAAATACGTACCCGGTTGGAATTGGGATCGGGGACGCCCTCGCTGAAACGTCCTGCGAAAATCTTTGCGCCCGGGTTTAGAGGTAGAGGCTGGGAGTCACGCGAGGCTATGCAGGGGGAAGCAGACGAAACGGAACGCCTCCGAACCTGACCGGGTGAGGCGTGGCGTCACCGTCGTCGGCGATTTAGCCTGAGCGGGAATGAACGAATTCTCCCCGGCATTAGTATTGCTGCGCGGGGGGAGTATGGCTGGGCGCGACAGTCTGTGCCAGACCTGAGACGGGGCAAGCCCCGTCTCTACGGGATCGTGTGGTACGAATACGAAAATGTGCGGTAGAGACGCGGCTGGCCGCGTCTGGGAGTGGCAAGAGTGCCTACTTTTAATCAGTTGGTGAAGTTTGGCCGCGAGCGGACCCGCTATAAGACGGCGAGTCCGGCTCTGCAATCGTGTCCGCAGAAGCGCGGCGTATGCACGCGCGTTTATACCCAGACGCCGAAAAAGCCGAACTCAGCGCTGCGCAAAGTGGCGCGCGTTCGCCTGACCAATGGAATTGAAGTGACGACGTATATCCCGGGCGTTGGCCATAACCTGCAGGAGCACTCGATTGTGCTGATCCGCGGAGGCCGTGTGAAGGATCTGCCGGGCGTGCGTTATCACGTGGTGCGCGGAACCCTCGACGCAACCGGCGTCGCGGGCCGTAATCAGGGGCGCTCGAAATACGGCACGAAACGCGCCAAGAAAGCATAAATCAGTTGCCAGTGGTCAGTGGCCAGTGGCCAGTGACCTCGGCAAAACAAAAAACTGAAAGCTGAGAGCTAACGAAACATGCCACGCAAAGGACACACTCCGAAACGCACGGTCGAGGCCGATCCCATCTACGGATCGGATCTGGTGACGAAGTTCATCAACTCGATGATGTGGCAGGGAAAGAAATCGACTGCCGAGGGCATTTTCTATAAATCGCTCGAGAAGTTGCAGGAAAAAGGCGGCGATGAAGCCCTGAAGCTGTTCACGAAGGCGGTGGAGAACGCGAAGCCCCTGCTGGAAGTGAAGACGCGCCGCGTGGGCGGCGCGAACTACCAGGTGCCGATCGAAGTAGGTCCGGACCGCAGGACGTCGCTGGCGATCCGCTGGATCGTGAGTTATGCACGCGGCCGCGGCGAAAAGGGAATGATCGAGAAATTGACCAACGAGTTGCTCGACGCCTCGAACGGCAAAGGCGCTGCCATCAAGAAGAAAGAAGATGTGCATCGCATGGCGGAAGCGAACAAGGCGTTTGCGCATTACCGGTGGTGAGATTTTGTAATTTGGTAATCGGGGAATTTCGTAATCTAAACCCCCGCCGGCAGTTGCCGTTAAATTACCAAATTACCCGATTACAAGATTACAAAATTACGCAGTTGGCCCCCAGAAAGAGCAGAGAGTCGTGCCTAGAACAGTCCCATTAGAGCGTTGCAGGAACATCGGCATCATGGCCCACATCGATGCCGGGAAGACCACGACGACGGAGCGCATCCTGTTTTATACGGGAAAGACGCACCGTATCGGCGAGGTGCATGAAGGCACGGCCACCATGGACTGGATGGAGCAGGAGCAGGAGCGCGGCATCACCATTACGTCGGCGGCGACGACTTGTACCTGGCGCGACATCCGCATCAATATTATCGATACGCCCGGCCACGTCGACTTTACGGCCGAGGTGGAGCGCTCGCTGCGCGTGCTCGACGGCGCCGTCGCCGTGTTTGACGCGGTGCACGGAGTGCAGCCGCAGTCGGAAAAAGTATGGCGGCAGGCGGACAAATACGGCGTTCCGCGAATTTGTTTCATTAATAAGATCGATAAGATGGGGGCGGATTTCGAGCGGGCCATCGACACTCTGCGCAAGCGCCTCAACGCCAAGCCGGTGGCGATTCAAATTCCCATCGGACAAGAAGACAAGTTTCGCGGAGTGGTGGATGTGGTCGCCATGAACGCCGTGATCTGGGCAGACGAGACCATAGGCGCGGAGTATGAGACTACCGACATTCCTGCCGACCTGCGGAAGAAGGCCGAGGCGTTTCATACGCAACTGGTTGAAACCGTCGCCGAGAACGATGACGAGATTCTGCACAAGTTTCTGGAAGGCGAAGCGATATCGGCGGACGAGCTCAAGCAGTCGCTGCGAAAGTCTACGATCGGGCTGAAGTTGTTTCCGGTGGTGGTGGGAACGGCGTTCAAGAATAAAGGCATACAGCCGTTGCTGGATGCGGTGGTGGATTACCTGCCCTCGCCGCTCGACACGAAAGAGACGCATGGTCTCGACCCCGACACGGGGAAGACGATCACGCGCAAGGCCGACGACGACGATCCTTTTTCGGCCCTGGCATTCAAGATCATGGCCGACCCGTATGTCGGCCAGTTGACGTTTATCCGGGTGTATTCGGGACAGTTGAAGTCAGGCGAGTCGGTGCTGAACTCGCGTACGCAGAAGCACGAGCGCATTGGGCGCCTGCTCAAGATGCATGCCAATAAGCGGGAAGACATCCAGGAAATTCTCGCCGGGGACATCTGCGCCGTGGTGGGCCTGAGAAACGTCAGCACGGGGGACACGATCTGCAACGAAAAGCATCCCATCACGCTCGAGTCGATTGTGTTTGCGGTGCCAGTGATTTCGGTTGCGGTAGAGCCGAAGACCAAGGCCGATCAGGAGAAGATGGGTATGGCGCTGGCGCGATTGGCGCAGGAAGATCCGACCTTCAAGGTTCATACCGATCCTGACAGCGGGCAGACGATCATCAGCGGCATGGGCGAGTTGCATCTGGAAATCATCGTCGACCGCATGATGCGCGAGTACAAGGTCGAGGCCAACGTCGGCAAGCCGCAGGTGGCGTATCGCGAAACCATTCGCCGGCACGCGGAAGCGGAAGGCAAGTACATACGGCAGACCGGCGGCCGCGGCCAATACGGACACGCGAAGATTTATCTCGATCCGAACGAACCGGGCAAGGGCTACGAATTTATCAATGAAATCGTGGGCGGCACGGTGCCGAAGGAATACATCAAGCCGATCGACCAGGGCATGCAGGAGGCCATGGAAGGCGGCGTTCTGGCTGGCTATCCGATGGTCGATATCAAAGCGACGCTCTACGATGGCAGCTACCACGACGTCGATTCCAACGAAATGGCGTTCAAGATTGCCGGCTCGATGGCGTTCAAGGAAGCGGCCCGCAAGGCGAGCCCGGTGATTCTGGAGCCGGTAATGTCAGTCGAAGTGGTCACGCCGGAAGATTACGCGGGAACCATCATGGGCGACCTGAGTTCGCGTCGCGGACGGATCGAAGGCATGGAGCACAGGGCTGGTTCGCAGGTCATCAAGGCCATCGTTCCGCTGGCGGAGATGTTCGGCTACGCGACGCATATGCGTTCCAGTACCCAGGGACGCGCTGAGTACTCGATGCATTTTGCGCGCTATGAAGAAGCCCCGCGTCACGTGGCGGAAGAGATTATTGCCAAGACGCAGGGGAAGACGGCGCCCAGGTAGCGACGATATGGCAGGTTCTAATTTTCAGGTGAACGTGCCCTCGGGATTTTCAAATCCTGATGTCCGGAGCCTCTCGGACACTGAAAGAAGTATGGCCGGGGCGATGGGTCTGTCCGAAGAGCAATTTCGGCAGAGTAAGCTGGAATATTTACTGGGGGAAGAGCGGAGAAAAAATCGGGGCCTCGATCTCGGCGAGCAGGTTGAGAAGATTTTGACTGAGCTTGGCGGCGGGTATCGGCTCACGAGCGTGACTTGGAATAGCAATACGCTGAGCTGGAGGTTGGAGATTGAGACGCCGCAAGGATTGCAAAATGTGGTGTTGGCGTCGCAACTTGTGGACGACGCCCTCGATGCCAGAACCCGAAGGGAGCTGCAGCGATTGCGAAATATGGTCTGGTTCGGATTAGGACGGCGCGATCTGATTTTCGAGAAGCATGAATGAATCTGACCGGGAGCACTGTTCGCTTTCGTTTGTTGCCGCTAGGCCGTGAGGCCCTCGATGGAGTCGTCCCGGAGAAGGATCTGCTGGAGGGTTTTGTGGTGAGTGAGAATCACCTGGGAGTGTGGCTTTTGTTGCCGGAATTCAGGCCCGCGACGGAAGCGATACTCTTGAAGTGGGATCACTTCTCGACGGCGATGTTGGACTATGAGCCGGAAGCGCCGGACGAGAGACCACCGGTTGGTTTCAAGCGTTAGAAGATGTGTTAGGAGCAACCAGAAATGGCGAAGGAAAAATTTGAGCGGACGAAGCCGCACTGCAACGTAGGGACGATTGGTCACATCGACCATGGCAAGACGACGTTGACGGCGGCCATCACCAAGGTGTTGCAGAAGCACAACCCGAAGATCGTGTTCCGGTCGTTCGATTCGATCGACAACGCTCCGGAAGAGAAGGCGCGCGGCATCACCATTGCCACGGCGCACGTCGAGTATGAGACGGCGAACCGGCACTACGCGCACGTCGACTGTCCCGGCCACGCCGACTACATCAAGAACATGATCACGGGCGCGGCGCAGATGGATGGCGCCATCTTAGTGGTTGCGGCGACCGACGGTCCGATGCCGCAGACGCGCGAGCACGTGCTGCTGGCGCGCCAGGTGGGCGTTCCTTACATTGTGGTGGCGCTGAATAAGTGCGATGCGGTCGACGATCCCGAGTTACTCGACTTAGTGGAGCTCGAAGTGCGCGAGTTACTCAAGAGCTATCAGTTTCCGGGAGACGATGTGCCGGTGGTGCGACTCTCCGCCCTCCTTGCCTTGAACGGCGACGAGAAGTGGGAGAAGCAGATCGACGCTTTGATGGAGGCGGTGGACAAGAGCGTGCCGCAGCCGGCGCGCGAGTTGGAAAAGCCGTTCCTGATGCCGATCGAAGATATTTTTTCGATTCAGGGGCGGGGCACGGTGGTGACGGGACGGATCGAGCGCGGCAAGGTGAAGGTGGGCGAGGAGGTGGAGATCGTCGGCTTCCGGGAGACGCGCAAGACGGTGGTGACGGGCGTGGAGATGTTCAAGAAGCAACTGGACGAAGGCCTGGCGGGCGACAACGCCGGCCTGCTGCTGCGCGGCATCGGGAAAGAAGACGTGGAGCGCGGGATGGTGCTGGCGAAGCCGGGCTCGATCACGCCGCACACGAAGTTCAAGGCGGAGGTGTACATCCTGACGAAGGAAGAAGGCGGGCGGCATACGCCGTTCTTCAAGGGATACCGTCCGCAGTTTTATTTGCGCACGACGGACGTGACGGGAGTGGCGGAGTTGCCGGCGGGGACGGAGATGGTGATGCCGGGAGACAACGTGAGCCTGGTGATCGAGCTGATCACGCCGGTGGCGATGGAAAAGGGATTGCGGTTCGCGATCCGCGAAGGCGGGCATACGGTGGGCGCGGGCACGATCGCGGAGATTATTACGTAACGGAAAGCTGCGGAGCTTCGCTCCGCTGGGACGGACGAATGCGTCCGTCCCCACGTGGTTCAATTCGCGGCTTGTAGCTCGCCGCCAGATCTTTCCTTCCGGGTGAGCCGGGAGGGGTAAAGAGAGAAAAACAGTGACTGGAAAAGAAAGAATTCGCATCCGGTTGAAAGCCTACGACTACCGCATTCTGGATCAGTCGACGGGCGAGATCGTGGAGACGGCTAAACGCACCGGCGCGCAGATCGCGGGGCCGATTCCGTTGCCCACGATGAAGAACAAGTACTGCGTGCTGCGGTCGCCGCACGTGGACAAGAAGTCGCGGGAGCAGTTTGAGATCCGCACCCACAAGCGCCTGCTCGATATTCTGGAGCCAACGCAGCAGACGGTCGATGCATTGATGAAGCTCGATCTGCCGGCGGGCGTGGATGTGGAGATCAAGGCGTTCGGGAAAGAACATAAATAGCTGTCAGCCGCGCATCAGCCGTCAGGTAAGGCGCGTGGTTGAGAGCGGCCTCAGGTTCATAAATGATGAACGACGAGCCATGCTGGGAATGGAGAAGGAAATGGCGAGAGTTACGGGAATTTTGGGCAAGAAGGTCGGCATGACGCAGCTCTTCGATTCGAAGGGCGATGTGCGGCCGGCGACAGTGTTGCAGGCGGGGCCGTGCGTGCTCACGCAGCACAAGACCCTGACTAAAGACGGATACGAGTCGGCGCAGATCGGCCTCGTCGAGTTCGTGAAAGAAAAGAAGCTGACCAAGGCGATGCGCGGACACTTTGCCAAGCACAACCTGCCGCCGGTGAAATTTGTGCGGGAAGTTGCGGTGGAAGTCGACGCTCCGGGCGAGACGACCGAGGGCGTGCTGAAACCTGGCGACCGCATTTTGGTGGATATTTTCGAAGGCGAGCGTTTCGTCGACATCGTCGGAGTGAGCAAGGGCCGCGGGTTTCAGGGGGTGGTGAAGCGGCATCACTTTGCGGGTGGTCCGAAGTCGCACGGTTCGATGTTTCAGATTACGGGTTCGATTGGCTCGTCGGCATTTCCGTCGCGCGTGTTCAAGGGCATGCGGATGTCGGGCCACATGGGCGATGTCCGGGTAACGACGCGCAACCTGCGGATCCTGGGCGTGGATAAAGAAGAGAATCTGCTGGTGGTTGAGGGCAGCGTACCGGGTGCGAACGGCGGTTATATCGTAATCAACAAGGCGAAGAAGCCGCCGCGAGAGCGCCGCGGATTTGCGGGATCGGCGACGGTCGATCCGTTGAAGGCTGCGAAGCGCGCTTCGAAGAAGGTGTAACTGGGATCGGGCGCGGTTAGAGCAAGGTCGAGTGCAAGAGCAAAGGCAAGAGCAAAGGCAGCGGACAAGAGTGTCCGCTCCACACGAGAGAGATATGGCAGCCATTGATATTTACAATCTGAGCGGAGCCAAGGCCGGGACGATGGAACTGGCCGAAGAAGTTTTCGGCGCGGTCAACGAAGACTTGCTCTGGGAGGCGATCACGCACTATCGCGCCGCCGCGCGTGCGGGCACGCATGCCACCAAGAACCGCTGGCGGGTTTCCGGATCGGGCAAGAAGCTGTGGAAGCAGAAGGGCACGGGGCGGGCGCGTATCGGCTCCATCCGTTCGCCGCTGTGGCGCCACGGCGGCACGGTGCACGGACCGCAGCCGCGCTCCTACGACTACGCCTTCCCGAAGAAGAAGCTGCTGGGCGCACTGCGGTCGGCGCTGGCCTCGAAGTTTGCCGATGGGAAGCTGATGGTGGTGACGTCGTTCGAGGTGAAAGAGCCGAAGACGAAGCTGTTTCGCGAAGCGCTCGACAAGCTGAAAGTCGATGGCACGACGCTCCTGGTGGATATTTCGACGGCCGAGAACAAGAACCTAGAGTTGAGTTCGCGCAATATCGACGGACTGGAGCTGGTAAAAGCGAACGAAGTGCACCCCTATCACATCATGCGCTATACCCACGTGGTGTTTGCGCAACCGGCGCTCGAGAAGCTGCAGGATGCGCTGAAGAAGACGGCAACGCGGCGCCAGCACGAGGCCGAGCCGGAGGAAGAAAAGAAGAAACCAGCGCGGCGCCTGCGCAAGACGAAGACTAAGGCGGAGGTGGCCTGATGAAATCCGCGTATCAGATTATTCAGAAGCCGGTGATCACCGAAAAGGGCCTCGGCATTAAAGAGACGCAGAATACGCTGGTATTCCAAGTGGCGCCGAAAGCGACGAAGACCGAGATCAAGGAAGCGGTGCAGGCGATCTTCAAGGTTAAGGTGGCTTCGGTGCGCACCGCGAATTATCCCGGGAAGGAACGGCGGCGGGGCAAGTTCACCGGCTACCGTCCGGACTGGAAGAAGGCGTACGTGAGGTTGAAAAGCGGCGAGAAGATGCCGGAGTACGCGCAGAATTTGTAGTACAGCGGTCAGCCATCAGCCGTCAGCCATCAGGTAAAACCGATGCGGGCACTTGATTTACCTGATGGCTGACGGCTGACGGCTAGAAGTTGAGAGCTAGATATGGCCATAAAGACTTACCGACCGACAACCCAGACGCTGCGCTATCGCACCTCGGTTACGACCGACGATATCACTTCGTCCACGCCGCACAAGCCGCTGGTTGAGGGCAAAATCCGCTCCGGCGGGCGGCGCAATTCCGGCGACACGACCATGCGCTTCCGGGGCGGCGGCAACAAGCGCAAGCTGCGCACGATTGACTTCAAGCGCGACAAGCACGGGATTCCGGCGACGGTCGAGACCATCGAATACGATCCCGGGCGCTCGGCGCGCATCGCCCTGCTGAGCTACGCCGATGGCGAGAAGCGTTACATCGTTCAGCCCGATGGACTGAAGGTTGGGCAGAAGATTGTGAGTGGGCCGGAAGCGGACATCCTGGTCGGGAACGCTCTGCCGCTGCGTAATATTCCGCCGGGCACGACGATCCACAATATCGAACTGCGTCCCGGTAAAGGCGCGCAGATGGTGCGCTCGGCGGGCGGTTCGGCGCAGTTGATCGCAAAAGAAGGCGACTATGGACTGGTGAAGTTGCCTTCGGGCGAGACTCGTAAAGTGCTGCTCGGTTGTTTAGCGACGATCGGGCAAGTAGGCAACACGGACCACGAAAACGTCACCTGGGGCAAGGCGGGACGAACTCGGTGGGTGGGGAAGCGTCCGCATAACCGCGGCGTTTCGATGAACCCGGTGGACCATCCGCACGGCGGAGGGGAAGGCAAGACCTCCGGCGGGCGTCATCCGGTGACGCCATGGGGCCAGCCGACGCGTGGATACAAGACGCGGAACAACAAGCGGACGGATACGTTTATCGTGAACCGGAGAAAGAAGGGATAAGAGCCGTTTGCCGCAGTCATCAGCCGTCAGGGAAACCGCGTTTCCCTGGCGGCTGAAGGCTGATAGCTGACAGCTGGAACTGAGAGCTGACTTTATGGCACGTTCGACAAAAAAAGGACCGTTCGTGGATGCGCAGCTGGCGACGAAAGTCGAGGGCATGAATGCGCGTAACGAGAAGAAGGTGCTGCGGACGTGGTCGCGGCGCTCGACGATTATTCCGGAGATGGTGGGACACACGATTGCCGTGCACAACGGAAGGAAATTCATTCCGGTATATGTGACCGAGAACATGGTGGGGCACAAACTGGGCGAGTTCAGCTTTACCCGTCAGTTCAAGGGGCACTCGATGAAAGCGGCGACTGAGGTCGCGGCCAAACCGGCGGGCGTGCCCGGCGGACCGGGAGCCATAGTGCCGTCGGCGCCAGCGGCACCGAAGGCGTAAGA
Source organism: uncultured Acidobacteriaceae bacterium (assembly GCA_963794365.1). GTDB lineage: Bacteria > Acidobacteriota > Terriglobia > Terriglobales > Acidobacteriaceae > Acidiflorens. The sequence continues at coordinate 10,832 of CAWCDV010000017.1, read as the reverse complement.
ACAGCTTCGAGCTTCGAGCGATGAGCTTCGGGCTGCGAGCTAAAGGCAAAGAGATTATGGAATTTCGAGCGGAAGCAAGATACATGCGCGTCTCGCCGCAGAAGGCGCGGCTAGTGCTGAACCTGATCAAGGGGCGGCGCGTGGAAGAGGCGCGGAACACGCTGGCCTTCACCAAGAAGCGCGTGGCGGCGACGGTCGCGAAACTGTTGCAGTCGGCGATCGATAACGCGAATTTCCTAAGCACCGAAAAGGGCCTGGATGTCGATCTCGATAACCTGTACGTGAAGCAGGCGGTGGCGAACGATGGGCCGCGCATGAAGCGGATTCGTCCGGCGCCGATGGGGCGGGCCTACCATTACGTACGGCGCATCGCGCATATTGAAATCGTGCTGGCGGAGAAGAACAGGAACGGCGTGCCAGTAGGGACGGCGGCGGCAGGCGAGAAGACGGCTAAGCCTGCGGCTCGGCCAAAGCCGAAAGCAAAAGCAAAGACGAAGGCGCCAGCGAAGAAGAAGGCGCTCGGTAAGAAGGCAAAGGCAAAGAGATAGGACCGTCGTTCGCTGTTCGTCGTTCGCGAAAAGCGAACAGCGAAAAGCACACTGCGAGAATTTAGGAGCACACAAGATGGGACAAAAGGTTCACCCTTACGGATTCCGGCTGGGCTACACCAAGCCGTGGAAGTCGCGCTGGTTTGTCGAGAAGGATTACGACAAGCTGCTGCTCGAAGACTATAAGCTCAAGACCGAACTGAAGGAAAAGCTCAAGTCGGCGGGTGTGAGCTCGGTCGAGATCGAGCGTCCGGGCAATAAGCTGCGGATCATTATTAAGACGGCGCGCCCGGGCATCATCATCGGGCGCAAGGGCGCGGAAATCGACAAGCTGAAACAGGATCTGCAGAAGAAGACGACGCGCGAGGTGCATGTCGATATCCAGGAAGTGCACAAGCCGGAGCTCGATGCGCAGCTGGTGTCGGAATCGATTGCGCTGCAACTGGAAAAGCGCGTGGGCTTCCGGCGGGCGATGCGCAAGTCGGTGGATTCGGCGCTGCGCTTCGGATGCAAGGGCATCAAGGTGCGGGTGAGCGGGCGGCTGAATGGCAACGAAATCGCGCGTTCGGAGTGGTATCTGCAGGGGCGGTTGCCGCTGCATACGCTGCGCGCCGATATCGACTACGGTTTCACCGAGGCGCGCACAACCTATGGCGTGATTGGCGTGAAGTGCTGGGTTTACAAAGGCGAGATTCTGCCGGCCAAGAAACGCGAAGCGACGCCCGCGCGGGAAGTGAGCACGACAGGAGCGTTCTAGGAAGTAAGACGATTGCAGAGGTCAGCTAATCCCAGGTTAGCGCCCAAAGGACGGGCGCGAACCTGGGGCACCGACTGAGAGATTTTACTGAAAGCTGACCACTGAGAGCTGAGAGCTGAATTATGTTGATGCCGAAAAAAGTTAAGTACCGCAAGCAGCAGCGCGGACGCATGACGGGGAAGGCCTGGCGCGGTGGCACGCTGGCTTTCGGTCAATACGGGCTGAAGGTGCTCGAGCCGGGCTGGATCACCGACCGGCAGATCGAAGCGAGCCGGGTCGCGATGACGCGTTTTGTGAAGCGCGGCGGCAAGATCTGGATCCGGCTGTTTCCGGACAAGCCGGTGACGAAGAAGCCGGCCGAAACCCGTATGGGCAAGGGCAAAGGGGCTCCGGACCATTGGGTAGCGGTGGTGCGGCCGGGAAAGATTCTGTTTGAAATGGAAGGCGTGACGATCACGGACGCGAAAGAAGCTATGCGCCTGGCGTCGCACAAGCTTCCGTTGCGGACGACGTTCGTAAAGCGCGAAGTGCTGTAGCTATTGCACGAGGTCAGAGGAATGCAGGTCCTTGCCAGACGGTTGAAAGCATCTGAGTCGGGATAGATTTTCCTGAGAGCTGACAGCTGAGAGCCGAGAACTGATTTTATGAAAGCAGAAAAGATTCGCAACTTAACCGACGTCGAGCTCAAGCACCAGGAGCGGGACTTGGCGGACCAGCTCTTTAAGCTGAAGTTCCAGATGAATATGGGACAGAGCGAGAGCCTGAAAAAGATTCGCGGGCTGCGGCGGGATATTGCGCGCGTCCAGACCGTCCTGCGCGAGCAGGAGCTGGCCGCCGCCAAGACGGAGAAAAAATAATGGCGGAAATCACGAGCCAATCCGAACATGGCCAAGCTGAAAAAGCCCAAGCCGAAAAACATTCGGGCCGCAAGATACTGATCGGCACGGTCGTCTCGAACAAGATGCAGAAGACGATCGTGGTCGAAGTGACGCGGAAAAAGGCGCATCCGATGTACAAGCGGGTGATCTCGATCCGGAAAAAGTTCTACGCGCACGACGAAAAGAACGAAGCGCACACCGGCGACACGGTTCGGATCGAAGAATCGCGGCCGTTGTCGAAGCTGAAGCGCTGGACGCTGAAGGAAATCGTGCGGAAGACGGCGCTGGTGCCGGAAGTTGACATCGATGCCGGTACGGGCATTTCCGCTGAGAAATAGGCGGAAGAGGAGATGAACATGGCCGTAATGATGAGATCCATGCTCGAGGTCGCCGATAACTCCGGCGCGCGCAAGCTGCAGATGATCATGCCGCTCGGCGGCTCGACCGGCCTGCACGCGGGCCTGGGCGACGTGATCACGGCGAGCGTGAAGGAAGCGGCGCCGGACGGCCAGGTGCAGAAGGGCAAAGTGGTGAAGGCGGTCATCGTGCGGACGCGGAAAGAGCATCGGCGGCGGGACGGGACTTATATCCGCTTCGATCAGAATGCGGCGGTGCTGATCAACGAAACCGGCGAGCCGGTGGGCACGCGCGTGTTCGGTCCGGTGGCGCGCGAACTGCGCGAGAAGAAGTTTTTGAAGATTGTGTCGCTGGCGCCGGAAGTACTTTGAAGACGCCGCGTCTTGGGGATAGCGAGAAGCAGGTCCTTCCCCTTCGGCAAGCTCAGGGTCAGGATAACAAGTTGGAAAGAAGGTTTTCGAGATGGGAACTGCAACAACTGCCGAACATAAGCGGGTGGATATCCGCCGGAATGACACCGTGAAGGTGATGACCGGGAAGGATACGGGGAAAGAAGGGCGCGTGCTGCGCGTGTTTCCCGACGAGGGCAAGGTGCTGGTGGAGCACGTGATGACGGTCAAGAAGCACGTGCGGCCGAATCCGCAGCGCAACATCAAGGGTGGAATTGCCGAGCAGGAGCGGGCGATTCCGCTGTCGAACGTGGCCCTGGTGTGTGCGACTTGCGGCCCGGTGCGGATCGGGCATGAAGTGCGCGGCGAACGCAAGGTGAGAGTCTGTAAGAAGTGCGGGACGACGCTGGATAAATGATTTGGTAATTGGGTAATCGGATAATTTTGTAATTTAAAACCCTTGAGCTCTTCAATTGCAAAATTACCCGATTACGAAATTACAAAATTCCTCACGAACCGGTAACCACTCCGAAACCGTGATGGAGAAGGCAGCAAGCGAAAATGGCAGACGAGCAGAAAAAAGGCGAGCAGCAGCAGAAGAAGAAAGCAAAGCCGGGCAAGGGCGAGCAGAAGGGGCGGCGCCGGTCGAGGAGAAGGCTGGTCCGGAGGCTCCGCGGCATGCGGCGAAAGAGCGGCCGCGGCTGCGGGCGCGGTTTGAGAAGGAAGTTTCCGTGGCCCTGATGAAGGAACTCGAACTCAAGAACCCGATGGCCGTGCCGCGACTGAATAAGATCGTCGTTAACATGGGTGTGGGCGAAGCCACCCAGAACGCGAAACTTATCGACCCGGCGGTGAATGAACTGGGACAGATTACGGGACAGAAGCCGGTGGTGACGAAGGCTAAGAAGTCGATTGCGGCCTTCAAGGTGCGCGAGGGGATGCCGATTGGGGCGATGGTGACGCTGCGGGGCGACCGCATGTACGAATTTTTCGACCGGCTGGTGAGCATCGTGCTGCCGCGGGTGCGCGACTTCCGCGGAGTCTCGACGAAGTCGTTCGATGGACGCGGCAATTACACGCTGGGACTGCACGATCAGCTGATTTTTCCGGAGATTGACTACGCGAAGGTAGACAAGCTGAAGGGCATGAACGTAACCATTGTGACGACGGCGCGGTCCGATGATCAGGCGCGGTCGCTGTTGAAGCATTTGGGGATGCCGTTTAGAGCGTAGGTATTTTGAATGTGAGCCGGGTCTTTGACCCGGCAGGACGGGGCGGAGCCCCGTCACCACACGAGCACGAATTAGGAGTGAATTTGGCCACTACAGCAAAACGAGTGAAGGACGGCGCGGAGAGCAAGACTAAGCCGCAAAACAGGAAAACGCCGAAGTTTTCGACGCGCAAGCATAACCGGTGCAAGATCTGCGGACGTCCGCGGGCCTATTTACGGAAATTTGGCCTGTGCCGTCTGTGTTTCCGGCAGCTGGCGCTGCGGGGCGAGATCCCAGGAGTTTCGAAGTCGTCCTGGTAGAAGATCTGTCGTTCGCCGTTCGTCGTTCGCTTAAGGCAAACCACGAAAAGCGAACGACGAACAGCGAAACGCGAACGACGAAGCAAGCAAGCTGCTGACAGGTTCTCCGCTGCACGCGGAGCGAACGGGCGGCTCGAGGAGAAGCAAACGATGAGGTTGACCGATCCGGTCGCAGACATGCTGACGCGCATCCGCAACTCGATCCGCGCCCGGCACCAGAAGGTTGATATACCAGCTTCCAAGCTGAAGACGGAGATTGCCCGCATCCTGAAGGAAGAGGGCTATATCGCGAACTTCAAGCCGGCGGAAGAAGAGGGCCACAAGGTCCTGCGCGTGTATCTGAAGTACGGCAACAACAATGAGGCGGTAATTACGAACCTGGAGCGGGTGTCGCGTCCGGGCTGCCGCGTCTATGTGCGCCGCACGGAAATTCCGCGAGTGCTGGGCGGGATGGGAATCAATATCCTGACCACGCCGAAGGGCGTGATGACAGGGCGCCAGGCGCGGCGACAGGGCCTGGGCGGCGAATTGCTGTGCGAGATTTGGTAGAAAACCAGCCGTCAGCCATCAGCTCTCAGCCATCAGTTAACCCGCTGAGATTTAGCTGAGAGCTGAGAGCTGAGAGCTGAGAGCTGATATGTCACGAATTGGAAAAAAGCCGATCGCGATCCCGAAGGGCGTGACGGTCAAGATCGAAGGCAATACGGTGATGGTCCAGGGGCCGAAAGGCAAGCTGGACACGTCTCTTCCGCCCGGCATCAAGATGGAGCAGAAGGACGGCAACCTGGTGGCGCTGCGCGAGAACGATGCGCAGGCGGCGGTGCACGGACTGGCGCGGGCGCTGGTCAATAACGCGGTCGATGGCGTGACCAAGGGCTGGACGAGGGATCTGGAAATCGTCGGCATCGGCTACCGCGCGGAGATGAAAGGCAAGGGGACGGTGGTGTTCAGCCTGGGCTATTCGCACCCGATCGAGTATCCGCTGCCGAGCGGCGTGGATTGCGCGGTGGATGCGAAGCTGACCAAGCTGTCGCTGAACGGCATTGACCGGCAAAAGGTCGGCCAGGTGGCGGCGGAGATGCGGTCGCTGCGTCCGCCCGATCCGTATAAGAACAAGGGCGTGCGCTATGCCGGCGAGCGCTTGAAGAAGAAGGTTGGCAAGACGGGAGCAAAATAGCTCTCAGCCGTCAGCCATCAGCCATCAGTAACTTCTCGCGAAGTCCGGCGGCTGGTCGGATCTAACTGACGGCTGATGGCTGATAGCTGAGGGCTTATGCTAAGAATCGCTTCAAAGAATCAGACGCGGCAGCGGGTGCATGATCGTATCCGGAAGAAAGTGATGGGTACCGAGGAGCGTCCGCGGCTGAATGTTTACCGGTCGCTGAACCACATTTACGTGCAGTTGATTGACGACCTAAAGGGCGTGACGCTGGCGGCGGCTTCGACCGCGGACGACCGCAAGGGTGCGCGCGTGACCGGTGGCAACGTGGCCTCGGCGAAGATGGTGGGGAAAAAGATCGCCGAACTGGCCAAACAGAAAGGATTCAACAAAGTGGTGTTCGATCGTGGTGGTTACATCTACCATGGCCGCGTCAAAGCGGTGGCCGATGCGGCGCGCGAAGCGGGACTGCAATTTTAGAAACAGTTCTCAGCTCTCAGTTCTCAGTTCTCAGTGAAAGCTGAAAACCGGGACCTGCGATTCTGACGACTAGAGAGTTGCGAAATCAGAATGCCTAGAGTAACGAAAAAACTCGATGCGGCTTCGTTCCAGTTAAAGGACCAGGTGGTCTCGATTAACCGGGTGACGAAAGTGGTTAAGGGCGGCAAGAACATGTCGTTCGCGGCGCTGGTGGTGGTGGGCGATCCTTCGGCGGCAGTGGTTGGTTTCGGATCGGGCAAAGCGAAGGAAGTTCCGCAGGCCATCCGCAAAGGGATCGAGGCGGCGAAGAAGAACCTGATGCGGATCAACCTGACGCAGACGACGGTGCCGCATACGGTGCTGGGACGTTTTGGCTCGGGCATGGTGCTGCTGAAGCCGGCTCCGGAAGGCACGGGCGTGATTGCGGGCGGAGCGGTGCGGGCGGTGATGACGTCGGCGGGCGTTCAGAATGTGCTGACCAAATCGATTGGCACGAACAATCCCCACAACGTGATCAAAGCCACGTTTGAGGCGCTGAAGAAGCTCAAGAACCGGGATGACGTGGCGGCGCTGCGGGGCAAGGCGGTGCAGGAGTTGTAAGAAACAATGATTTGTAATTTGTGATTTAGAACCAAAGGCTTCAATTGCAAATTACAAATTGCCAATTACAAATGTTAGACGGGGAAGTGAAATGACAACTAAGACATCGAAATCGGTGGAGAGCGGCAAGATCCAGTTGAAGTGGGTGCGGTCGATGATCTGCACTCCGGTAAAACATAGGAAAGTTGTCAAGGGCCTGGGGTTCACCCGGCTGTACCAGGTGATTGAGCGGCCGGACACGGCGGCGATTCGCGGCATGGTCAAGAAGATCCCGCATTTAGTTGAGATTGTGAAGGCGTAAAACGCCGCGCATGGCCGTCCTGAAACGAACAGCAGGTCCTTCCCCTTCGGCAAGCTCAGGGTCAGGATGACAAAGGGTTAGAGAGAAGTTTTATGAACCTATCGACAATACGGGCACCGAAGAAGTCAACGGAAAAGCGGAAGCGAGTGGGACGCGGCATGGGGTCCGGCATGGGCAAGACTTCGACGCGCGGCCACAAGGGGCAGTGGTCCCGTTCGGGCGCGCGTCTGATACGCGGGTTCGAAGGCGGCCAGATGCCGTTGCACCGGCGTGTGCCGAAGCGCGGATTCACCAACATTTTCCGCGAGGAATACGACGTTGTGAACCTGGACCGTCTGGCGGCGCTCGGCGAGACCGAAATCACGCCCGAGGTGTTAAAGAAGGCGGGTGTGGTGAATGGCAAGCAGCCGGTCAAGATCCTGGGCAACGGCGAACTGACGAATGCGATTACGGTGCATGCGCACAAGTTTTCGAAGTCGGCGCAGGAAAAAATCGCCAAAGCGGGCGGCAAGTGTGAGGTCTTGCAGTAATGCTGGATAAGCTGGCGAACATCTTCCGGGTTCCCGACCTGCGCAAGCGCGTGCTGTTCACGCTCGGCCTGCTGGCGGTGTATCGCATCGGCGGCCACATCCCGACGCCCGGAATCAACGGCGACCGGCTGGCGGCGTTCTTCGAGCAGAACCGGGGCTCGGTGCTAGGCTTTGTCGATCTGTTCAGCGGCGGCAACCTGCGGCGGCTCACGATTTTCGCCCTGGGGATCATGCCGTACATTACGGCGTCGATCATTTTGCAGTTGCTGACGGTGGTCTATGAGCCGCTCGCCAAGCTGCAAAAAGAAGGCGAGATGGGCCGCAAGAAAATCACCCAGTGGACGCGTTATCTCACCGTAGTTTTGAGCGCGGTGCAGTCGTTCGGGATTGCCATCAGCCTGCAGAAAGCGGGGGATTTCGTCAACACTCCCGGACCCGGCTTCATCCTGATGACCATGCTGACGCTGACCACGGGCAGCGCGTTCATCATGTGGCTGGGCGAGCAGATCACGGAGCGCGGCATCGGCAACGGCATGTCGCTCTTGATTTTTGCCGGCATCGTGGTCGGTCTGCCGCGCGGCGTCATCGATCTATACCAGAAGGCGCAGACTTCGGCTTGGGGAGTATTCACAGCCCCGGCCATCCTGATGCTGCTGGTGCTGATGATCGCAGTGGTCGCATTTATCGTATTCGTCGAACGCAGCGAGCGCCGGATTCCGGTGCAGTATGCCAAGCGCGTGGTTGGACGAAAAGTGATGGGCGGGCAATCGACGCACCTGCCGTTGCGGGTGAATGCCGGCGGCGTAATGCCGGTGATTTTCGCGTCCTCGATTCTGGCGTTGCCGCAGATGCTGGGTGCGGCGTTCCACAACAACAAGGTGGTCGGCCCGGTTCTGGACGCGATGAAATGGGGCGAACCGCTGTACACCTTGCTTTATGCCACAGGGATCGTTTTCTTTGCCTACTTCTATATCTCGATCGTGTTCAATCCGAACGAGGTTGCGGACAACATGCGGAAGTGGGGAGGTTTTATTCCCGGCATCCGGCCCGGGAAGCGGACTTCGGACTTTATCAACGATGTTCTCACCCGCATCACGCTGGTGGGCGCGCTCTACCTGATTTTGATTTCGCTGATTCCGGAGTGGATGATTGCGGGCATCAAGCTGAATCACCTCCCGCTGCTGGGGCGGGTCTTTGAGAACCTGCCCACCTGGGTCACAAACGGTTTGGGCGTGAACTTTTATTTTGGCGGGACATCGCTGCTGATCGTGGTGGGAGTTGCGATGGATACGGTTACGCAGATCGAGGCGCAGCTCATCATGCGGCACTACGATGGCTTCACGCCGAAGAGCGGACGGATTCGCGGGCGCCGGACTTGGTAGAAAGAGTTCTCAGTTCCCAGTTCTCGGTTCTCAGTAAGAGGCGTGGAACCTAGGTAGAAAGAGTTCTCAGTTCTCGGTTCTCAGTAAAAGCTGCGGAACCTAAGGGTTTTTTCTGAGAACTGAGAACTGGGAACTGAGAACTGGTTTTTGCAGGCGCGCAGCATGGCGCTGTTTCGACGACTGGAAATACGAGTAAAAGGGATCATTAATTGATGGCCAATGAGAATGCGACCGCACGAAATATTGGACCCGTGATTATTCTGGGGCCTCCGGGAGCCGGGAAGGGCACGCAGGCCAAACGGATCGTCGACCGTTACGGTATCCCGCAAATATCGACGGGCGATCTTTTACGGGATCACGTAGGGCGCGGCACCGAGCTCGGCCTTGAAGCCAAGGCGATCATGGCGCGAGGCGAACTGGTGCCGGACGAGTTGATGTACGGCATCGTGGCCAGCCGGCTGCGGGAGGCCGATTGTCAACGCGGATTTGTGCTGGATGGCTTTCCCCGGACAGCCGCCCAGGCACGATGGCTGGACGGTGTCCTGGAAAAAGAGATCTTCGATAAATCGCAGAGCGACAAATTGGGGAAGTGTCCGCCGCCGGTTGTGATCCAGTTGCTCGTCGACTATAATCAATTACTGCTAAGGCTTACCGGGCGGCGTTCGTGTCCCACCTGTGGACGGCTCTATAACATTCACTTTCAGCCCCCTCTCGTTGACGAGTTGTGCGATGTAGACGGATCCAAGCTGTTGCTCCGCAGCGACGATCGCGAAGACGTGATTTCGGAGCGATTGGCCGCCTATGACAGCCAAACCAAGCCGGTAGCGGATTACTACCGGGCGCAGCGGCGGCTGGTAGCGGTCAATGCGGATCGGACGATGGACGAGATTGCGGCGCAGATTTTTGGCGTGATTGACAGGCATGGCCAGGATGCTAGTGGCGGAACGGCGAAGTTAGAGTCAGCGAGCTAGGGTCGCGACGTTAGAGTCGGCGACAGTTAGAATCAGTTTATGAGTTTTGGAGAAGACCGGATCATCCGCAAGTCGCCGGAAGAGATCGAGAAGATGAGGCGGAGCGGGAAGATGGTCCGCCAGGTGCTGAACCACTTGAAAACTCTGGTAGCCGCCGGCGTTACGACCATGGACCTGGAGAAGGCCGCCGAGAAACTGATTGCGGAACTCGGGGCCGCACCGGCGTTCAAGGGATATTACGGCTATCCCTGTGTGCTGTGCACTTCGATCAATGAAGAGATCGTGCACGGCATCCCGTCGGAAAAGCGGACGCTGAAGGCGGGAGACATCGTGTCCATCGACTGCGGCGTGGTCTGCGATGGCTATTACGGAGACGCTGCCATCACCGTGCCGGTGGGCGAGGAGCTGACCGCGGAACTGAAGAAGCTGCTCGAAGTGACCGAGGCTTCGCTGTACAAGGGCATCGAGCAGGTAAAGATCGGCAACACCGTCGGACACGTGGGCTCGGCGATCCAGAAGCACGTGGAAGCGAACGGGTTCAGCGTGGTGCGGGAATTTGTGGGGCATGGCATCGGGACGAAGCTGCATGAAGCGCCGCAGATCCCGAACTTTGGCAAGAAGGGCCAGGGCGCGGAGTTGACCGAAGGCATGGTGCTGGCGATTGAGCCGATGGTGAACTCGGGCGGTCCCGAGACCAAGGTTTTAAGCGACAAGTGGACGGCCGTAACCGCGGACGGCAGTTACAGCGCGCACTTTGAACATTGCGTGGCGGTAACGAGACAAGGGCCGATGATTTTGACGCAATGAAGAACTGATTCAGGGGGTTAATGAGTAAAGAAGACGCGATTGAAGTTGAGGCGTCTAGCGGGCGTGAGCGAAGCGGGAGCCCGCTGCCGAAATCCTGAGCGAAGCGAAGGATCTGTACTGTAAAGGAATTCAGGGGGTTAAT
>CAWCDV010000016.1:0-39941 GCA_963794365.1 uncultured Acidobacteriaceae bacterium | reverse complement strand
GGATTGACGTCAGGATGATACTTGCGCGCAAGTTTGCGAAATGCCTTGCGAATGTTGTCGGTGGAAGCGGACTTCTTTACGCCGAGAACGCCGTAGTAGTCTTTGGTTGGGGTGGCCATGTTCTAGCTGTCAGGGTCAGCTTTCAGCTTGTCGTTCTCCGTTTGTTGCTCTCCGTCATCTTACGCTTTGTCGTCCTGAGCGTACACGGCCCTCGGCAAAGCCGAGGGCCGTGTGGAGTCGAAGGACCCCTACCTCCCAACTTAGTTCACGACTTCTTTCGCCTGCTCATCCACCGGCACGGTGAATGCCTCAAAAGGAGCCGCATCCATCGACACAGGGATCCGCTGCACCCCGGTCGGGGTCGGCGCGAAGCAATACCAGCGTCCCTCCTCCGGGACGAAGTTCACAAAAAACATCTGTCCATTGACTTCGAATCTCAATTCGTTTTCCTCTTTCCTGACCCGGAATAATAAGTCCAATGTGATGCAAAGTGGGGGCGCATTCGCGCCCCCACTGAAGTGCCACTCAGCCGATAGCCGATGGCTGACAGCTGACGCTTACTTCTTGTCTTCCACGTCCACGTACTCGGCGTCGATCACGCCTTCGTCTTTCTTCTTGGCCCGCGCCGTCGCCGCCGACGCCGCGTGCCCGTCCGTCGGCCCTGCGCCGCCGCGCCCGGCGTCCCGCCGGAGCAGCCTGCGTAGCCTTGTACATCTGCTCCGCCAGCTTGTGCGAAGCCGCGGTCAGCTTCTCGCGCGCCGAGTCCATCGCCGCCTTGTCGCCGCCTTCGATCGCCTTCTTAGCGTCCGCCAAAGCGTTCTCCACGTCCCCGCGCTCCGAGCCCGAGATCTTGTCGCCATGCTCCTTCAGCATCTTCTCGATGTTGTAGACCATCGAGTCGAGCTGATTCTTGGCTTCGATCTCTTCGCGCCGAGCCTTGTCCTCGGCCGAATGCGCGTCGGCTTCCTTTGCCATCCGCTCGACTTCTTCCTTAGACAAGCCCGAAGACGAAGTAATCGTGATCTTCTGATCCTTGCCCGTGGCCATATCTTTCGCGGTCACGTTCAGGATGCCGTTAGCGTCAATGTCAAACGTCACTTCGATCTGCGGAACGCCCCGAGGCGCCGGCGGCAATCCCGTCAAATGGAACTTACCCAAAGTCCGGTTCTGCGCCGCCATCGGACGTTCGCCCTGCAGCACATGCACCTCAACCGAAGTCTGACTATCGGCCGCCGTAGAAAACGTCTCCGTCTTCTTGGTAGGAATCGTAGTGTTCCGCGGAATCATCGGCGTAGCCACGCCGCCCAGAGTCTCAATCGACAGCGTCAAAGGAGTAACGTCCAGCAGCAGCAGGTCCTTGACCTCGCCCTTGAGCACGCCGCCCTGAATCCCCGCACCAATTGCGACCACTTCATCCGGATTCACGCCCTTGTGCCCTTCGCGTCCAAACAGTTCTTTCACGATCGCCTGGATGCGCGGCATGCGCGTCTGTCCGCCGACCAGCACCACTTCGTTGATCTTGCTGGCATCGATACCCGCGTCTTTCATGCACTGCTTCGACGGCCCGACCGACCGCTGCAAAATGTCCTCGATCATCGACTCGAGCTTCGCCCGCGTCAGCTTCTTCACCAGGTGCTTCGGCCCGCAGGCATCCGCCGTGATAAACGGCAGGTTGATCTCGTGCTCCATGGTGGTCGAAAGCTCGATCTTGGCCCGCTCCGCCGCGTCGCGCAGACGCTGCAAAGCCATCTCGTTGCCCTTGCCGCGCAGGTCGAGGCCTTCATCCTTCTTGAATTCGTCAATCAGCCAATCCACCAGCCGCTGATCGATGTTGTCGCCGCCCAGGTGCGTGTCGCCATTGGTGGCCTTCACTTCGATCACGCCTTCGCCAACTTCCAGCACCGAAATATCAAAAGTCCCGCCGCCAAAGTCGTACACCGCGATCGTCTCGTCCTTGCCCTTGTCGAGCCCGTAGGCCAGAGCGGCCGCGGTCGGCTCGTTGATGATGCGCTTCACGTCCAGCCCGGCGATCCGCCCGGCATCTTTCGTCGCCTGCCGCTGCGCGTCGTTGAAGTAAGCCGGCACGGTGATGACCGCCTCGGTGACTTTCTCGCCCAGGTAGTCTTCCGCCGCCTTCTTCAGCTTCTGCAGAATCATCGCCGAGATCTCGGGCGGGGTGTACTTCTTGCCCTGCGCCATGATCGCCACATGGTCGCCGTCGCGCTCCACCTTGTACGGGACCATCTTCATTTCTTCGCTGACTTCGTCGTAGCGGCGTCCCATAAACCGCTTGATCGAATACACGGTATTCTCGGGATTGGTGATGGCCTGCCGCTTGGCGACCTGCCCCACCAGCCGTTCGCCGGTCTTGGTAAATCCAACCACCGAAGGAGTAGTCCGCCCACCCTCTTCGTTCGGTATAACCTTCGGCTCGCCGCCCTCCATAACCGCCACGCAGGAGTTGGTAGTGCCCAAGTCAATTCCAATAATCTTGCCCATAACGCATCCTCCGAAATCGATAAGTGCTTTACAATCAACAAAATGATGATTACGCCCTAGGACATGCTATAACCTGAGCGAATCACTGTCAAGTTTTAGATGCGGTTAAAGGATCTTGGGATTCGGCTATACTGAGCCCAGCCCCACAGGTGTCGAATTATGACAAAGACCCTGAATCCGCTGCATTTTGAGGACTTGGAGCCACATAGATTCGAGGACCTGGTGCGCCAAGTTGTCTACGACTTCAGAACCTGGGGCTCGCTGGAGCCTACCGGTCGACTCGGATCAGACCAGGGCTACGACGCACGCGGAGTTGAGATTGTAAATTCGGCAGTCGACGATGCTGATGAAGAGCAAGAGGAACAGGAAAGCGAAGACCTGGAAAAACGCGGAAACGATGAGAGACTTTGGCAGATCCAATGCAAGAGAGAAAGGTCTGTAGGTCCGGGTAAGATTGCAAAATGCGTCGAGGAGATGATTCCGAAGGGAGCGGTCGTTCCCTATGGTGTCATTTTTGCGGCCCCGACCGACTTTTCTAAAAGAGCCAGAGACGTTTTCAGAGAACGGCTTAGACAAAAGGGGGTTAGGGAACTTTACCTGTGGGGAAAAGCTGATCTTGAGGACGCACTTTTTCAACCGAAAAACGACCATTTGCTCTATGCCTACTTTGGCATCTCGCTTCAGATCCAAAAACGTAGCCAGAAAAGTCAGCTTAGGGGAATTTTGTCTATCAAGCGGAAGGCTATAAAACATTTGGGAGCCATCGGCCACGCGGCCTTCAAAGACATCCTCATAAGAGATATAGATGATACGCACTATCCTTGGAGGCGGAGCGTCCCCAACTTTAAGAGAAACCCGAGTTGGAAGAAATATTTCTTTGTCGGCCACGCACATGATGGCATTCAAATCCTAGTCAGGAGGTACTTCGCTTACAAGGACGTCACCTACGGCCAGAAGGGCGAACCAAAGCTCAATGCGTGGGACTTCACGAGGAAGAACAATGTCACGCCGGATGATCCCTGGAACAGTGAGCCCAACGATGGCAACCAGCACGCGGTATACAGTTTTTGGGAAAAGCTTGATAAGGGGAAGCAGGCGCATTTTGAAATTGTTGGTACCGTAAAGTATGAAAATATAATCGACATCGATCCCGAGGGAGACGTTTTCGCGAGCTGTCCCCATGTATACGTAAAGAGGGTCAACAGAGCAACCTTGCTTGAAAATTGGTTTACCTACAAATTAGTTCCGCCTGGTAATTGGGGCGGAGAAATTCACCTGCCTGAAAACGCCGACAAGCTGAGAATAAAAGTATTTCCGGACCAATTTCCTGACCCGCCAGAATCTACGCTCGAACCAAGCAACATCGAATCCCACGTCAAAGATACGGAAACCGGACATTAGGCGGGTGGCACGGTGCCCCAGGTTCGCGCCCGTTCTTTGGGCGCTAACCTGGGCTCAAGGCCGGGTGCGCCAGGTCGCGCGCTTTTCGAGACCTGGGATTCCACGGTCGCATAGGTCCTGGGATTCTGGTTGTCTCTGACGCTGAGACGGCACACAGCTCACCTCCTTGACATGTGCTTAACATGAAAGTATGCTCATCACATGTCAAAGATGATTCAGCTTCGTAATGTGCCCGACGCCCTTCACCGCATGCTGAAGGCCCGTGCAGCCATGGCGGGCATGTCATTGTCGGACTACTTATTAGCAGAAATTAGAGAAGTGGCGGAGCGGCCAACCTTGACCGAGTTGCGCGTCCGTCTGCACAAACGCAAGCCAGTCGCCCTCCAACTCGATACTGCCCGCCTGGTCCAGGAAGAACGTGCAGGAAGAGCGCAAGTCCGATAAACAAGGCCACACGACCAACGACTAACGACCAACGACCGGTGATTGCCTGTGATCGTCCTCGACGCGTCCGCCGCCATTGACTGGCTGCTTCAGACCTCCGCCGGACAGCGGATTGAGCAGCGAATTTTCTCGCAGAACGAGTCCTTGCACGCTCCCCATCTCCTCGATCTTGAGGTCGGCCAGGTACTGCGGCGTCTGGTGCGGGAAGGAGCGGTTTCAACACACCGCGCCCATCAGGCGATCGAAGACTTGCTTGACTTGCGCATGACCCGGTATCCCCACTTCGTTCTCCTGCCCCGGATTTGGCAGCTCCGTCACAACCTGTCCGCCTATGATGCGGCATACGTCGCGCTCGCCGAAAACCTCGGCGCTCGATTGCTTACGCGTGATGCCCGGCTCGCCTCTGTATCCGGCCTCACCGCGCCCATCGAGTTGTTTTGATTCCAAGGGGTCCGTCTCCAGCATCTCGCAAAGCATAGAGTGTATCGGCGAATGACTTTGCGGCACGCCACTTCCCAGCCGCCGATCTCGTGGCCTGAGATGGAGAAGCCGTCCGAGGTGCTGCAGGCGGTACACGAACTGCGCCGGCTGTTGCCAAAACAACCACTAAACACATGGGTGTTGTAATAATTACAGCGTAAGAAATGCCCGCGAGTGGCTATTTAGCCACATTCGACCCTGAGCATTATCAAAGACTTACAGCCTCACTCCCGCGCCTTCTTTCTTTCGTCCATCATCACCTTCCGCAGAGCCCGGTTGATCCGCGTCTGGTAGCCCCGGCCGCCTCGTTGGAACCACGCCAGCAGGTCGGCATCCAGCCGCAGCGTCACCGGTTTCTTCACCGGCTTGTACATGCCCGCCAACTCCTCCGGCAGGTACCCCGGACGCCGCCTCGACCTCGCCGACGCCTCAATTCGCTTAACTTTTCGCGACGCCCGTGCCCGCTTCGTAACTCGCTTCCGTTGTTTCATTTGAGCCCCGTTGTAAATACACCATGATACTAACAAAAATACCAGTATAACGTTCCACGTGGAACAAATCTCGAGTTTGTGCCACGACCCCCTGGCGTCTGAGCTGGATGAGGATTTTACTGGCCACTGACCACCGACCACTGACTACTGCCTACATTCCCGGAAACTTCATCCCCGCCATCCGCCGCGCGAAGCTAGGTTTGCCCATCTGCTTGAACATTTTTTTCATCTGCGCGTACTGCCGCAGCAGGCTGTTGACTTCCTGCACGCTGGTGCCGGAGCCGCGGGCGATGCGCTTGCGGCGGCTGCCGTTGATGGCTTCGTGATGGTTGCGCTCGTACCCGGTCATCGAATTGATGATGGCCTCGACCCGGTTGATCTGCTTCTCGTCAACCTTGTCGGCGGCTTTTTGCAGGCCGGAGAACGCGCCCACGCTGGGCAGCATGCCCATGAGACTTTGCAGCGATCCCATTTTGCGAACCTGGCGCAACTGGTCGCGGAAATCTTCCAGCGAAAAACCGTCGCCGCTGAGGACCTTGGAGGCAAGTTCGCTGGCCTTCTTCTTGTCGATCTGCGACTCGGCCTTTTCGATGAGCGAGAGGATGTCGCCCATGCCGAGAATGCGCGAGACGATGCGGTCGGGGTGGAAGGGCTCAAGCGCATCGTATTTTTCGCCGATGCCGATGAACTTGATGGGCTGGCCGGTAACCTGGCGGATGGAGATCGCCGCGCCGCCGCGAGCGTCTCCGTCCATCTTAGTAAGGATGACGCCGGTAAGCGTGAGCTTCTTATGAAATTCGTCAGCCGAGTTGACAGCGTCCTGTCCAGTCATCGAATCGGCGACAAATAAAATTTCCTGCGGATTGAGCAGGCGCTTGAGCGACTGCATCTCCTCCATGAGCTGGTCGTCGATGTGCAGACGCCCGGCGGTATCGACGATGAGCACGTCGCAGCCGGTGTTGATCGCTTCGCGCCGCGCTTCTTTGGCAAGGCGCTCGACGGTCGCCGTATTCGCATCGCCGACCTCGCCTTCGTAGAGATTGGCCTTGATCGCCGCTGCAACCACTTTGAGCTGCTCGCGCGCCGCCGGTCGGTAAACATCGACCGAGACGAGCAGCGGGCGGTGTCCGCCATTCTTCAGCCAGTTGGCAAGCTTGCCGGAGGTGGTGGTTTTGCCCGAGCCCTGCAGCCCGGCCATGAGCACGACGGTCGGCGGCTGCGAGGCGAACTTTAATTTAGCCGTGTCTTTGCCGAGAGTCGCGACCAGTTCGTCGCGGACAATCTTGATAACCTGCTCGCCCGGCGAAAGCGCAGTCAGCACTTCCTGGCCCACAGCCTTGGCCTGGATGCGGTCAATAAGTTCTTTGACAACTTTGAAGTTGACGTCGGCCTCAAGCAGCGCCAGTCGAATCTGTTTTAGCGCTTCGGAGATGTTCTCTTCGGTGAGGACGGCTTGTCCGCGCAGAGACTTGAAGGCGCGCTGGAGTTTTTCCTGAAGATTCTCGAACATAGATTTGAAAGCCTATTTTAGCAGCTTGCGCGCGGTTGACCTTCGCTTCGGGAGTGAGGAGACCTGCCGCGAGGGACGACCTCTGGTCGTGCACCTGCGGCCACTCTATGGAATGCCTTCGACACCGGAGGAATCGAATGAGGAGCACAAGCATGAGCCCCCGCTTGGGTGAAGAGGAAGCGAAAGACAGCGGCCGGATTGCGACTGCGTGTACACAGCCGCGTACACACCGCGTACACAAAAGAAACAAATCAACGGAAAATCCATTTTTACAAGATTCGGGGGAAATCTATCAGGCTTCATGCAAGCCAGTGATTCGACAATCGATAGCCGTGCTTCGCATCCAAATTCCCATCGGCGCCGAAAAAAAGGAATTACCCTTGACACCATCTGAAGTAACCTTGCCGTCACCTCGCTCATCCCGCAAACTTCTTTTGATGAAGTTTTCCCGTGCCCATCTCGCCATCGCACTGGGCTCCGCTGCCCTGCTCGTGCTGGTGTTTCTCGGCTATCTGTACTGGCTGAGTAACAAACCGCCGGTTCTCTCGCGCTCGGAGGAACGCGACCCTCTCACCCGGATGCCGATCAGCATCACCATGAATCCGTTTCGCGATCGCACCATCGAACGCACCGCCAATGGCTTTATCTCCGAGATGCGCGACGGTAATTGCCGCAAACTTCTCGCCCACTGGGAAAAGGACTACCGCAAGAAACGCGCCGACTTCCTTTGTAACTCCGAAGTCCAGCACCCGTTGATTTCCTGGAACCTGGTGGAATGGGAAGACGCGCCGCCGCTCGTGATTCTTCACTACAAAGGCCAGCGTTACAGCAGTTCCAGCCGGGACGCAACCTACAAGGATCTTTTCTCAGTGACCGAAGAAAAGAAAGATTCTGGTTGGATGGTTACTAAGTACGATTCCTTCTACTGAGTCCGGTACCGCTCCCAGGCTTGCTTCGTATTCTTCTAAGCAAACTCTGATTTAGGGAAGTTCTGATTAAGTCCCCGGGGCCTCCGTGTACCCCTGTGTACCCTGTGGTTAATGCCTTTTGCCGACACTTAATCAGAGTTTCCTTAGTCGGTCACGGAGAGCCTTGAAAGGGCACGGCTTCAGCCGTGCCGCTCGAGCCCGCCAAATATGCGGCTTTAGCCGCTGAGGGCCGACTTCCCGAAGCAGCCAAAGTCGCCGTCAACAACTTAATCAGAGTCTTCTAGGCACGCGCCGGTGTCGCCAGCCGGGCCTCGGCCTGCAAGTCACCGGAATCGGCTGCCTTCAAGGTCTGAGAAGAAGCCTCGGTCCTTTGCTGCAAGGCTCTAGCCGCGTGGCTGATCTCAACTGTATCCGCAGCAAGTTCGTGGGCATTCGACGCGGGCGCGTCTTGGCGCGCTGTCGACGCCGGAACTGCAGTTGGAGCATGGACTCTCGTGATGCTTTCAACTGAATTGACCATTTATTAGAATCCTCTAATGTTCCCTTCGGCACGAACGCCGATAAACTTTAGGACTTGTTGAAAGAAACTTGTGGCGGCGGCCGCGGTCAACTGCGCCGGCTGGGTAACCGGAAACTGATTACTGAGGTTTGATTACGACGGAAACTCGCGGCGTACCCCGCGTCGCAGTTGTGCAGCGCCTTCAACGACAGTTGGATGGCTCAGAACCGATCTAGGGAAGTTCTGATTAAGTCCCCGGGGTCCCCCGTGCACCCCTGTGTACCCTGTGGTTAACGCCTTTTGCCGACACTTAATCAGAGTTTCCCTAGCCGCCGATATGCACCATCGTCCGCGACGCTGGCACAAATCCCGGTTCCCCGATGTGGTGGCGCTCTTCTTTCTTCTCCACCACGTTCACGATAAACTCGCTAAGCTTCTCGTCGGTCGCGCCGCGCCGCATCAACTCATGCAGGTCATGATCCCATACCGAGAATAGACACGTACGCAACTTGCCGTCCGAGGTAATGCGAATCCGGCTGCAGTGTCCGCAGAACGGCTGCGACACCGGCGCGATAATTCCAATCTCGCCCACGCCATCGGAGAAGCGATAGCGCCGCGCCGTTTCGCTGCGCTCGTGCGCAATCTCTTCCAGCGGCAGATACTCCGACATACGGGAGACGATCTCATCCAGCGTCACCACGATTTCCGGCGTCCAAACGCGGCCTTCTTCGAGCGGCATGAATTCGATGAAGCGCACCACCACCCGCTCCTCGCGGGCAAACATCCCAAACGGAATAATCTGATCTTCATTGAAACCGCGCAGCAGCACGCAATTGATTTTCACCGGATCGAGGCCCGCCTGCCGCGCTGCGCGCACTCCCGCCAGCACGCTCTCGTATCCATTCGGCACGCGCGTGATGCGTGCAAATCGCTCCGGATCTACCGCGTCCATGCTGACCGTTACGCGGTCGAGTCCCGCGTCTCTCAGCGGCTGCGCGATCCCGGCCAGCAAATGGCCATTCGTGGTCATTGCAATTTCAGGTTTTTTGCCTTCGAAGGTGCGCAGCTTCGCGAGGTCCCGTACGAACTCCACAATGCCTTTGCGGAGCAGCGGCTCGCCGCCCGTCAATCGAATCTTCGCGATCCCAAGCCCCACCAATATTCGCGCGATTCGCAGATAATCGTCGAACGGGAGTTCCGCATACGCCGCGCCGTTCGTCCCCGTACGGCAGTAAACACACTTGTAGTTGCAGCGGTCGGTGATCGAGATCCGCAGGTCGTGGATCGAGCGCCCGAATTTGTCGGTAAGCTTCATTTGGCTGTCAGCTATTGGCTCTTAGCCGTTAGCTCTTACACCGCGCCGAGCGGATTCGACTAAGGAGGTTCCGATTAAGTCCCGGGCCCTCCGTGCACCCCTGTGTACCCTGTGGTCAATGCCCTTTGCCGACACTTAATCAGAGTTTCCCTAAGGGCTAAATGCCAAGAGCCAAAGTCCGTGAAAGGAAACAAGCAGGCAGGAATAACCCCAGCGAGCGTTTCCTTTCCAACACGGGAGGCGCAGACGTTTCCATCTGCACCCTCGGATCGCGTCCATCAAACCGGCGCAACCCTCGTCCCCGCCGCCATTGAATCTTTCGAATACGACTCTCTCAGGCCACAGGGATCGGAAACTCGACAACCATTATAGATGCCGAGACCAAATTCCGCGAACCGAATTCTCGAGCCAGAGCTCGGTGCCCCAGGTTCGCGCCCGTTTGTTGGGCGCTAATCTGGGTTAACAAGCCCTAACCTACAAGCGCGGGCGAACGACCCTGTTAAACTGGCCGCATGAAAGCACTCGTCATTACTCGTTTTGGCGGTCCCGAAGTCCTTGAATTGCAGCAGGTCCCCGACGCGCATCCCGCGCCCGAGCAGCTTCTGGTGAAAGTGGAAGCGGGCGGCCTAAACTTTGCCGATCTGCTCACCGCGCGCGGCGGATACGCCGGCACTCCCAAGCCGCCGCTCACGGCCGGACGTGAATTCGCTGGTCGCGAATTTGACGGTAACGACGCCAGCGGACGCCGCGTCATGGGCTACACGCAGTGGGCCGCCTTCGCAGAAAAGACGGTGGCGCACCGCAACTTGCTCTGGCCCGTGCCGCCAAATTGGACCGCCGAACAGGCCGCCGCTTTCCCCGTAAATTTCTTCACCGCCTACTTCGCTTACTGGAAGGCCGGTTTGGTCGTCCCGCCCAACGTCCAGCCCAGCGTTCACTCAAACGTTCACCCCAACGACAAGCCCGCCAGCGCCCGCGTCCTGATTCATGCCGTCGCCGGCGGAGTCGGCACCGCCGCCGTCGAAATCGGAAACATTCTCGGCATCGAAATGTACGGAACCTCTTCTTCCGACGATAAGCTGGCGCGAGTGCGCGAACTCGGCCTGCAACACGGCATCAACTACAAGCAGCGCGATTATGTCGAGGCGATCAAAGATCTGACGCGCGGCGAAGGCGTCGACGCGGTTTTCGAAATGCTCGGCGGCGAGCACGTCGCGAAAAGCGTTCGCTGCGTGCGCGACTTCGGACGCGTCATCGTCTACGGCGCCGCCACCGGCGAAACCCCGCAACTCGACACCCGCCTTCTCTACGCGAAAGGCGCAAGCGTCCACGGACTCTGGCTGTCGTATCTGAGCGCGAACCGCCCGCTCATGGAATCCGCGTGGAAGCAGCTTTCCGAATGGTTGGCAGCCGGCAAACTCCATCCCGTGATCGGAAAAGTTTTCCCGCTGGAACAGGCGCGTGAGGCCTACACCCTGATGCAGGAAGGCAAGAACTACGGCAAGATTGTGCTGAAGATTAGTTAGTAGCGACTGAACGACCTCTATAGATTTGTCATCCCGAGTATAGCTTTGTCATCCCGAGCGGAGCGAGGGATCTGCAGCTAGATTTGTCATCCCGAGCGGAGCGAGGGATCTGCAGTTCCTCTGCATAGCCCGAACTCCAGACAAAACATTCCACACCCTGTTACTCCGCCAACATTGCACATTCGTTGCTAACCCGGCCAGCGCCCGCACGTCCAACGACGCATGCAGCAAAAATATGGTTCGCAAAGAAAAAACAAAATCGGGAACTTACTCAAACCGGGTTTCGTATCCTGTAGCGAACCAACATGGGGTGGACGAAACAAACTTCGATCCACTTAGAAGAGTTTTGCAGGGTGACGGGACTGGCTCACGCGTGGTTTGGCGGCCCTGGTGAGCCGAGTCCGGGCAAAGAGAACGAGGTTTGAGGCCCGCGTCTTTTTGCGTCACCCTGACACGCGTATTGTAGGACTTTGCAGAAAAAAGGCAAGCCCTCAGTCGACTTGAACCACCACCAGCCGCCCCTAACGTCCCGGCCAAGAACCGGGCAGAAAGCGAAGGAGCAAATGAAACTGACGCATCTGGCAAAGACTGTGGTGCTCGGGCTGGCCGTGCTGCTCGCATCGAGTGCTTTCGCAAGTAACAAAGGTTCGCTGCAGGTGCGGGAAGCGATCGAAGTCAACGGCCAGCAACTCGCCCCCGGCGAGTATCAACTGCGCTGGGACGGCACCGGATCGAATGTGGAGATAAGCATCATGCAAGGCAAGAAGGAAGTCGCGAAGACCACGGCGAAAGTCGTCGCCCGTCGACAAAGCCCCGACTACGACGCCGCAATCGTCGACCACACCAGCGGCAAGGCAGCGGTTTCCGAACTGCGCTTCGCCGGCAAGAAGTACGCTCTAGCCATTGGCGACCGAAAAAGCCGAAATGAGCGGAAGCTCCAGCAAGTAACTTACTAACTCCTGGAACAGAGAAAACAAGGGAGCACTCCGGTGCTCCCTTGGTTTGTCGATCGAATCTCACCTTTGTCATCCCGAGCGAAGCGAGGGATCTGCATTTTGCGGCGGACTAGCGGTCCGTTCACTTCGCCGTTGGAGACGAAGGCAGTGGCGGAATTGGAGTTGTGGCAGACGCCGCAGTCGCTGGCGCTACCGCTGGAGTAGGTGCCGGCGCTGGCGCAGGAGTCGCCGATTGAGCCGGAATGTGAGCGCAAATGTCTTTGATCGACTTTTCGACCGTGCTCTGCTTGGTGGCATACACCATATCGCCGTTGTTCTCGAAAAGTGACGCGCCATCAACCTTCATTCCCGCCGATAGGGCTAACCCCGTCAATCCCCCAAAGGCGAACATCGAGCTACGCGAACCTCCGCGACGACGGAAAATAAGTATGTAATCCGCTCGCTGCGGATTGTTGGAAGCGATGATGTTCGCAGGGCATACTTTAATAATGTCGGCTTGTACCTCCACCGTTCTTGGGTCGTCCCCCGCTTGTGTATGGGCCACACCGGCCGCCGAGCCGCCATGCCTGTCTCCCGATGCCTTCGCGATTCCAGTGGATTCGAAGTATGGGTGGTCAGTCACATAGACGCGAATCTTTCCATCTGTGGAATGGAAAGGCGGTGGCGGCGGTACGTCGGGCGCGGGAGGTTGCGCAGTCGGGGATGGCGGGGGAGCCGGCACCGGGTCAGGCGGCGCGGGCGCGTTGGCCTTCATCACAATCGCCGCGACCACCATGTCGCTGACTCCGGCGATCTTCAAGGCGATCAGTCCATCTGCAGAGGTGTCATAGGTTCCAGACGACCCGTTGACGGTGGTGATGATCAGACCCTCTGACAAGCCGGCCCTAACCAGTTTAACGACGGCGTCATTATCGAGGGCCTGCTGGGCGAAGAGCAGGGGGCAGATTACCAAGAAAGCGACTGCGAGAGTCACCTTGTAACTGTTGTTTCCGGGCGAAGGCCATAATCGGGATTGCGATACAAAGAAGCAAGGCAACCGCATTTTCATCTCATCTCCAGTAACTGTTCGGAGACTACCACATTTCAGCTAAGGCTCACTGTGACCAATGTCACCCACGATAGTGCGGCCCCTAGGGAACATCTGACTAAGTCAGTTGAGAGAGCTTTGAAAGAGCATGGCTTCAGTCATGTCGCCAAAGCCAGCTACACAAGCGGCTTTACAGAGTGCTGAAAAACTCAATTTTGCTCTTGCTTTTGGGTGGCGCAGCGGTTCACCGCTGCGATAACCGGCTTGTTTTCAGCGACGGCTTTAGCCGCTGAGGGCGGCGGGCTGCCCGCCGTCACATGCAAGAAATGAAAAAGGGAGCGTCGCAAGCGCTCCCTCCACCAACTCAGAACTGAGAACTGACTTTTAGTACTTAGGCATCTTCGGATCAACCCGATCCGCCCATGCCGCGATGCCGCCGGTCAGGTTATAGACCTTAGTAAATCCCGCGCGGCGCAGGAAGTTTACCGCCTTAGCGCTACGTCCGCCCATCTTACAATGAGCCACAATCTCGCGGCTGCTGTCGAGTTCGTTCACGCGCTTCGGTAAGTCGCCTAACGGGATGAGATATCCCTTCAGATTGCAGATCTGGTATTCGTGCGGTTCGCGCACGTCGAGAATAAATACGTCAGCCTTCGCGTCTAACTTCTTCTTTAACGCCTCCACCGAGATTGCCGGCACGTCGTTTCCAGCGGGCTCTTCCTGGCCGCGGATGCCGCAGAACTCATCGTAGTCAATCAGTTCGGTGATCGTCCGGTGGGTGCCGCAGACGGGGCAATCGGGATTCTTGCGCAACTTCAGTTCGCGGAACTTCATGCCGAGCGCATCGACCAGGAGCAATCGCCCAGCGAGCGAATCGCCTTGCCCCAGAATCAGCTTGATGGTCTCGGTCGCCTGGATCACGCCGATCAGCCCGGGCAGAATACCGAGCACTCCGCCTTCGGCGCACGAAGGCACCAGGCCGGGCGGTGGCGGCTCGGGATAGAGGCAGCGATAACATGGTCCGTCTTCGGTCGCGAACACACTAGCTTGGCCTTCAAAACGAAAAATGGAACCGTACACATTGGGCTTGCCGGTGAGCACGCAAGCGTCGTTGACGAGGTAGCGCGTGGGAAAATTGTCGGTGCCGTCGGCGACAATGTCGAACTCGCGAAATAACTCGAGCGCGTTGGCGCTGGTCAGTTTCGTGTCGAACATCCGCAGGTTCAGAAACGGATTGAGCGCCTTCAGTTTGTCGGCGGCGGAGTCGAGCTTCTTGCGGCCAACGTCGTTGGTGGTGTGAATGATCTGCCGCTGCAGGTTGGTGTAGTCCACGACGTCGAAGTCCACAATGCCGAGCGTGCCGACGCCCGCCGCCCCGAGATAAAGTGCGAGCGGCGAACCGAGTCCGCCCGCTCCAATGCACAAGACTTTCGCGGCCTTCAGCTTCTGCTGCCCGCCCATGCCCACCTCGGGCATGATGAGATGGCGCGAGTAGCGCAGGATTTCGTCGTTGCTCAAAACGGCTTCGGGTTTAACTTCTGCCAGGGTGGCCATAACGTCCTTTTAGAATCTTAATCCGTTTGACCGCGAACTAGATTGCGAAATAGAGACAGCGGCGACAGCGCGCGAGGCGGGGCATTCGTCGAGACGCCGGTGCTCCACCCCGGTCGTCCACCCCGGTTCGCAGGTCAAAATCATCTTCAGCAAATCATAAAGCAACCGCCGCCCGCAATCGACGGCACGATGGAAATCGTATCACCGTCTTTCAGCACGGTGGCTTCTTTTTCCAGGTAGCGCATATCTTCGTCGTTGACGTACACGTTGACAAACGTGCGCAGTTTGCCGTCCTCGGTGTAGAGGTGGCGCTTCAGGTCGGGATGCTGCGCGACCAAGCCCGCAAGGGCCTCGCCCACGGTCTTTCCAGGGACCTGGATCGAAGCTTGTTTCCCCGAGTATTGGCGAAGTGGAGACGGAATTTGGATCTGGGGCATAGCAAGAAGATGCCATGGTACGCGTGAAAGATGCAAGTTGAAGGGAACTAATGCAGCATCAGCGTTCTGCCGATCTGACCACTAGGGAAGTTCTGATTAAGTCCCCGGGGGCCTCCGTGTACCCCTGTGTACCCTGTGGTTAATGCCTTTTGCCGACACTTAATCAGAGTTTCCCTAGGGCGGTGTCTCGGATGTCTGAACTGGTTGGCGTGGTGGAATTGGAGCCGGTGAAGGTAGCGTTCGCCCGCTGTTGCACTTGCGACGAGCAAATACAGGAAGCGAAAATCATCCAGTCCTCGCTGCTGCCTGCAACCCTGGTCTGCCACGAGTCCGTCGAGATCGCGTTCCGCTTCATTCCCTTCTCCGAAGTGGGGGGCGATTTTGCCGACGTCTTCCGCTTACCGGACGGCTTCATCGGTATCTACCTCGGCGACGTGGTCGGCAAGGGTTTGCCCGCGGCCATGTACGGCGCGCTTGTGATGGGAACCATGCGCGGGATTCACAAGACCGGAACGGACACCGCGCAGGTTCTTGCCATGTTGAACGAGCGCCTGGTGCAGCGACCCGTCAGGGGCCGCTTCTGCTCGACCTTGTACGCTCTTTTCAACCCCGCGACGCGAGAACTCATCTTCTCCAACGCTGGGATGCCCCTCCCCCTCTTGATCTCCGGAAGCGCGTGCCGGCAACTCGGCGAAGGCGGACTACCCTCGGGAATGTTCGCGGGCGCCACTTACGAACGGCACGTCGTGCAACTCGGCCCCGGAGACTGCGTTCTGTTCGCCACCGACGGTCTTTATGAATTGCGCAACCGGGAGGGAGTCGAGTTTTGCACTTCCGAAATGGAGCAGGTATGGGCACAATGCCACCGCAAATCGGCAGCCGAATCGGCGGATTTTGTCTTCAGCCGCCAGATGGCCTTCTCCGATGGCAGCCCGCCGCATGACGACATTACCGCGGTCGTACTGAAAGTGCCGTGGCCTAGTTCCACATCGGTCATGACATTTCGGTCTTCTCGTCCACGAATTTCTTGTCGTCCTCGTCGCTGCCCGTCAGTTCGAACGAATTCGTAACCGTCGCCTTGCCCTTCTCCACGCTCGTGATCACGTAGGAACAGCCGAACCAGTGGGCTTCGGCGAGGTCGGTGGGCGACCATTGCGCGGGATGGTCGGGATGGGAGTGATAGAAGCCGACGATATCCTCGCCGCGCTCGCGGCCTTCGCGCTGGATGCGGATCAATTCCCTGGGATCGATGTTGTAGCGGTTGTGTGGCGAGTCCGCGCGCGTGTTGCCGCAGCGGGCGACGCGCGACACGGTCTTCAGCGCCTCGGCCGTCGTTCGAAGCGCCCGAGCAGCACGCCGCAGCACTCGTGGGGATAGGTTTCTTCTCCGTGCTGACGAAGGGAAACGTAGGCGGATTCAGAGAGCTTCAGCATAGAAATTAAAGTTGCAGCAGTATTTCGCCACGGAGGCACGGAGACACGGAGGAAATCAAAAAAGGTTTCTCTCTGTGCTCTGCCTGTGCCTCTGTGGTGAACTCGATCTTAGCCTTCGTGCCAAAATCTCTCGCTCAGATATTTTTCGCCAGAGTCGCAGAGGATGGTGACGATGGTTGCCTGTTGATCTATCTTCAGGCGCTCGGCAACTTGCAGGCTGCCAACCACGGCCGCCGCGGCGGAGACTCCGACGAGCAGCCCTTGTTCGCGCGCCAGGCGCCGGGCCATGGCGTGCGCATCTTCGGTCGCGATCTCCAGATTCTCGTCCGCCAGCGACGCATCGTAAATGCGCGGCACGATCGCCGAGGGCAAGTGCTTCGCGCCTTCGATGCCGTGAAAGGCGGAATCGGGCTGCAGCGAAATGCAGCGGATCTGCGGATTCAACTCTTTCAATCGGCGCGTGGTGCCGACGAATGTCCCGGTGGTGCCGAGCATGGCGACGAAGTGCGTGATACGTCCTTCGGTTTGCTGCCAGATTTCGTTGGCGGTGGTCTCGTAATGCGCCCGCCAATTCGCGTCGTTCGAATACTGATCGGCGTAGAAATAAAGATCGGGATGGCGCTCGGCGAGCTGGCGTGCGATCTTAAGGGCGCCGTCGGATCCCTCGGCGGGGTCGGTGTAGATGATATTTGCGCCGTACGCCTGCAGAATTCGTTTTCGCTCGGGAGAAACATTCTCCGGCACGCACAAGGTGACCGGAAATCCGAGAGCGGCGCCGAGCATGGCGTAGGCGATGCCGGTGTTCCCGCTGGTGGAATCAAGCAAAATCTTTCCAGGAGCGAGTTTGCCCGAGCGGCGCGCTTCGGCCACAATGCTGGCGGCAGCGCGATCTTTGACGGATCCGCCCGGGTTGTACCATTCGGCCTTGCCCAAAAGGTGTACCCTGGGAAGATCGCGGACCAGCGCGTCCAACGGCAGCAGCGGCGTGTTGCCGATGGCCGTAAGCACAGCTTCTCCTCTGAGGCCAGACGCGGCTTCAGCCGGGGAAAGCCTCCGCGATGGCGCGGATTCGGAAGCAGCTGGTTTCATTTGAGGGTAGTGGCCCGTGTGACCAGAGTAATGTGCCCGCAATCTCAAAAAGGTATATCTATACTAACGTTGTTGCATTCCTACGTCATTAGATTTGCCGCGGGCAGTTTTGGTTCCATCGAAACCGTGCAAGCCGCATCTAATCCGATGAGACGAGAATTGAGTTCATAAAATGGCAGCGAAAGTCGAACAACGAACCTACGAAGACGCAGTCAGCTGGCTGCGCGATCATGGCTTTGACCTGATTGAAGCTCCGGGCGCGCAAACCCGCGTCTTCCTCAAGAAGTACAACTGCTCGGCGGCGATCCAGAAGACGGACGACGGCGGCGCGAAAATTTTCGCCTATCCGGGATACATGATCGGCAGCGAAATTTCGAAGCTGGTCAATCGCGGCTACCAGCAATTTCTGAAGACGACGAAGACCGAAGTGCCGGCGACGGCCGACCACCTGAAAGCGCTGCAGCAGTTCTCCGAAGAAATGAAGGAAGCGCTCGCGCTCCCCAGCCTTTACAACGAGTCGCTCGGAACCGTGAGCGAGTCGTATCACTACGATCGCATCAAAGACCGCGACCAGCCCGAGGTGCAGCGTCCGAAGCGGCCGTGGGAGACGGTAAAGGTGAAGGTAAAGGTACCTGCAGCGACGAAAAAGAGCCCGGCGTAGAGCGCTCTCCGCTTTTAGCCTCCGGGCTTTAGCTCTTGGCTTTACTGAGTGCTGACTTGTTTTCAGCGACGGCTTTAGCCGCTGAGGGCAGCTGCGGCGCGCTCTACGAGTTTTTCTTTTTTCTCTCCGCTTCACTCTTGCGTTGTTGAAACCTCGAGACTTTGAACCCTGTCTTCACCGCCCGCGATCCATGGCCTCATTGGCCAGCCGGTCGGCGGTCTGGTTCTGTTCGCGGAGGGCGTGCCGGATTTCGAAGTGCTCGAGCCGGCGCACCAGTTGCTGCGCCTGGTCGTACAGCCGGCGCAGTTCGGGATGACGCACCTTGTAGATGCCGTTCATCTGCCGCACCATCAGTTCGGAATCGCTGACGACCTTGAGCGCTTTGATTTGGTTTTCGGCAGCGTAGCGCAGAGCGGCGAGGAGTCCCTGATACTCGGCATAGTTGTTGGTGTGGTGGCCAAGGTATTCGCTAAGCTCGGCAACCGGGTGGCCGGAGGCGTCCTGAATGGCGACCCCGTAACCGGCGGGGCCGGGATTGCCGCGGGCTCCGCCATCCACGTGCGCCGTGTGGGCGGCAGGCGAGGATTTCGGCGCGGGAAAAAGATTTCTGGAGCCGGGAGAGCGCGCAGGCATGGATCGAGTTTACAACGATCGAGTCTACAACGTGGTCGGGATTCGGTAGTGGATCAGTTTGAATTTGTTTTGAAGGGGCGCGGCTTCAGCCGCGCCGTAACTACCGCAAAATCAATAGCGACTTTAGCCGCTGGGGGAATGTGGATTTCAAACTGACCCACTACCCAAGGGATTCGGTTGCGGGATGGCGGCTTCCTTCACGATGAAAGCGTTGGGCGTGAGGGCTGCAAAAAAATGCGGCCTGGGCCAGCCACCCGGGCCGCATTGTTATCGCGGACGTTCTGACTGCCGTCTTTCGCGCGGACGAAAGATCATCACGCAAAAGATCATCGCGCAACTGCACCCCTAAGAGTGCCATGCATTCGACGCTCACCTGAGGCTCGCGCCTCCGGGTTACGATTCAGCGTTTCCATCCTCCTCGAAAGAAGGATTTCGTTTGAGGCCGAAGCCCGGGCGCCGGCACACTGGATATGCGCCGAATTTCCCCCGGTGATTCACTCTCGGGAAGTCACCGGCAACGCTGAACCCTTGTCGGAACAGGTTCAGAACATCTCACGCTTTTGACTGCAAGCACTTTGCAGCAGTGAAAAAATTAACGCAACGGCAAACTGCGGCTCCACTGTGTAAAAACTGTGGAGGGGCGAAATTTCCTGTGGACAGTAAAGGAAAAATGTATTTTTATTCGCGCCGCGCACCAAGCCCAGGCGACGTGCGCCGCCGTGTCGGGAAAGCCCGTGTGGCGCGGACACTCCCTTCGACTTCGCTCAGGGCAGGCTCTGTCCGCGTGCCAATCCCACCCGCCAGCTCAAAGTTCGCAAAATCGACGTAAATCTCGTCTTGCTTTATCCCGAAGGTGTCTTATTCTAGGGCGACCAAGTCCAGGACCGTTTTAGTGGAAGAGCCGGCCTTTAGGCCGGCGTTTGACGGCAATCAAGTGGAAGAGCCGGCCTTTAGGCCGGCGTTTGACGGCAATCAAGAGAGGGCTTTAGCCCCTGTGGCATGGGATCGAGTGCGAACTGTCCGGTTGCCGACGAATGCGGATAGTCCTCTTGTTTCCGCACCAGACCAGCGCGCACCGGATTCATTCGAATGTATTCGCGAGTCTTACCGGTCCATTCCATTCGAGCTCAGGCGGTATGTGACGCCGTCTCGGAAGAGCCCGTGTAGCGCGGACACTCCTGTCCGCGTGCCAATCCCACCCGCCAGCTCAAAGTTCGCAAAATCCCAGCCGAGACAGGCGTGCGGAGACCCCACCTTACGCAAGCCGCGAGAGGGGGGCGGCCGGCAGCTAGGCGCCGATTTCATCAGCAGGCCGAACCTTTGTAAATTCACACCCCTGTTCGATAGCCACGATTACATTCCGCATTTCCGGATCGATCTCGTGATTGAGAAGTTCCCGCGCCACCCTACGGGCACCGAAAGAGACGCCAAATCGATTCTGGCTCCACTCAGAGAGCTTCGAGAGCAGCAGTTTCCCCGAGACCACTGACAGTCGCCCTTCTGAAGAGCTCCAGGCTGCGTCAATTCGTTTTCGTGCGATCTCGTTCGCGAACTTGATTCCTCTCGCCCTGTTTTCCGCGAGAACTTCCTGCGAAATTGCGTCAAAGGCTGCATCTTTTTGCGTCCCAGCAATTTTTTCGAGTCGCGATCTCACTCGATCCTCAGTAAGGCTATCGATCTCCCCTCGTAACTTCGAGAGTATCACTCGGCGTATTGCGCTCGGAACGAGCAGGTAGTTTTCAACCTCTTTCCGTTGCCAGATGTGCAGGCAAACACCCACCCGCCCTGCTTCTTCGTACCGACCGGCAATAGCCTCTGCGGTGTGATAGTCCGAGTCCAGCAGGCAGTACGTGAGAATTTCCTCGCCTAGGGCATTCTTCAAGAGCATTCTTGACCCTACGGCATAGTTCCATCCACCCCATCCTCCAATCGGCATGTTCGGTATCGTGTCCAAGGGTTCGTCGGCGTCCGGAACGAGAGTATTCTGGAGCTGCTTTAGGATCTCGATATCCTTCCCTTCGAGAAGTAGGCATTTTCTTGCGGCAGACAATCGGGCCAAGTTCAGATTGTGGACCCCTCCGATCTGATCAATGATGCGCTGGACTGCTGGTAGCGAATCCGCGAACTTCGCCTCTCTGCGGCCTTGATCGACCACCAGGATTTCCTCAGGCTCAACCTCGGCCATGATTTCTATCGAGTGGGTCGCAACTATTAGCTGCGGATTCCTGGACTTGACAAGGCGAATGAGTCGCCTCTGCAGGTCTGCGTGCATATAAACGTCGGGTTCATCGAGTATGACCGTATCGTCGCCCTTCGAGCGGGCCAGAAACCACATGGTCTGCAGCCACATTTGCAGGCCGTGTCCCATCCAGCTCACCTCCGCCACAAAGTTGCCATCCCTGACGAGTAGGGATAGAGTTTTGTCTGGTTCCCGGCCATTCTTCGTGAGTTCTTTTACCGTCAGACCGCCCCAAGTATCCTCGGCGATCCGCTTGAATTCCTCAAAATGGGCAGGGAAAACGAGCAATTGATTCCTAAAGTGCAAAGGTGCCAAAGACGACGAGACAGCGTTGCGAACATAGTCCGCCCCCAACAACTTCTCTTCCTTAAGCAGAGGGCCAACCTGTGGAAGCGAACTCACGGCGGGCATGTTCATGGACTGCGCCTGCCCTTTTGTAGAAACGATGTTTCCGCGCTTACCTTGGATGACCGCGTGAATTTGCGATTCATTCTTATCTCTGCCTATGAATATCCGAATGGAGCCGCCGGTCGAAAACTCCGCCGTAATAACTGCAGGGGGCTCACCATATCGGTGGAAGACCGTCGTGAAGTCGAACTCAAAGCCTCGAAGAGAAGGAGAGACACCCCGGTAGGACTTCGGCGCTTCTAGCCACTTGGGCACATCCACAAAATTGAGATGCGGGGCGCGGCTGATGATCAGAGATGTCAACCGGAGCGCTTCAACAATGGTGGATTTGCCCGCGTTGTTCCGCCCCACGATTATTGTCGTCGGACGAAGCGGGACCACGTGATCCTTAAAACATCTAAAATTCTGAAGTCTCAGCGATTCCAGCATCTGTAACGACCGTGTCTCGCCTTAGCACCTCTCCAAAACAAAAAGGGCACGGCGTTCGCCATGCCCTCCTCACAGCCGGACGTCTTCAACTTCGCACGACTTGTTGGCCTCAGCGGCTAAAGCCGTCGGGGTTTGGTTCTAGTTGTGGCACGGCTGAAGCCGTGCCCTACCCTAAATCTCTGCGGAGCTTTGCTCCGCCTGGACGTACAGTTCCTCTGACATACTGCGACCTCTAACAAGCCTAATGCGTAATACTTACAGTGTAATAAGTGCCCGACTGTGCCTATTTAGCCACAACCGACCCTGAGCATTATCAACGACTTACAACTAACCCAAGCGCGATAATTGTGACCGTGGATCACAGCCGATATCCGATGTACGTACATTATTACCTGCATAACGTTCCACGTGGAACATTGTACGTACACCCGCCGCGAAAATTGTCCTCAGCTGCAGCCGCTCGTGCTTCCGCAGTTCATGCATTTGTAGCAACTGCCGTTGCGGACCATGATCGAGCCGCAGAACGAGCAACTGGGAGCGTCTCCCATGTCGATCATGCTGGCAAGGGCGTCGGCCGCGTGGACGGAACCAGGTCTCAGGTTTCGGGTCTCAGGTGTCGGGGAACCCCCAGAGCCCGCGCCAGCAGCGCCGTTCAGGTCGCCTACCCCTTCTACGGCGGGCCAGGACTTGGGTCGCAGATTGTCGAAGAGCAGCTGCTGCTGTCCGGTCAGAAAGCGCAGATGCAGCCAGCGGAAGATGTAATCCACGATTGACTTGGCATAGCCGATCTCCGGATGGCTCGACCAGCCGCTGGGCTCAAAGCGCGTGTGCGCGAACTTCTCGCAGAGCAGCTTCAACGGAACACCGTGTTGCAGCGCGATGGATGTGGTCAACGAGAAGCTGTCCATGAGGCCGGAAACGGTTGAGCCTTCCTTGGCCATCTTGATGAAAATCTCGCCCGGCTCGCCGTTGGGATAGAGGCCGACGATGACGTAACCCTCGTGGCCTCCGATGTTGAATTTGTGGGTCACCGCCATGCGCTCTTCTTGCAGTTTGTGCCGCACGGCGCGCGGCGGAGCGTCGAGGTTGTCGTCTGCGGCAAGGGCCGCAGCGGCTGCGTTCCGCGCGGCGTCGCCCTTGGTTGAGCTCGCCGTTTTGGTGCCGGCGGCGGAGAGCGGCTGCGACTGTTTGCATCCATCGCGATACACCGCAACCGCCTTCAGGCCCAACTTCCACGCCTGGATGTAGGCCTCGGAAATATCGTCCACTGAAGCGGCGTTGGGCAGGTTCACAGTCTTCGAAATCGCTCCAGAAATAAAAGGCTGAGCCGCAGCCATCATCTTGAGATGTCCCATGTAGTGAATAGAGCGAGTCCCCTTCGCCGGCTTGAAGGAACAGTCGAACACGGCTAGATGTTCCTCTTTGACATTGGGAGCGCCTTCGATGGTTCCGGTTGCGTCGATGTAAGACACGATGGCATTGGTTTGCTCGTGCGTGTAACCAAGTTTGAACAGCGCGGCCGGCACAGTGTTATTGACGATCTTGATCATCCCGCCGCCTACCAATTTTTTGTACTTGATAAGCGCCAAATCGGGCTCGATGCCGGTGGTGTCGCAATCCATCATGAAGCCTATGGTGCCGGTCGGAGCTAGAACGGTTACTTGGGAATTGCGGTAGCCGTGTTTTTCTCCGTGAGACAGGGCTTCGTCCCAGCATTGCTTGGAGGCTTCGATTAACTCTGAGAGTTGAGCGGCTGCGGAGCTTCGCTCCGCTTGGCGGACGAATGCGTCCGCCCCTACGCTGGCGCTGCCTATGTTGTTTACGCTGGCCCGGTGCATTCTTATTACGTCTAAGAAGGGCTCGCGATTGATGTACCAGCCGGGGCAGGCTGCTCCGGGCATCGCTTCGGCGTTAGTTACTCCGAGGCGGGTTTGTACTGTGTCGGTGATGGGGCCTAGCGGTTCGCAGAGTTCGGCGATGCGCGACGATTGCAGATAGGCCTCGCCGCACATGATGGCGGTTACGCAGGCGGCGTAGTCGCGGCCGGCGTTGGAATCATAGGGAAGTCCGGCGGCCATCAGGAGCGCGCCTAAGTTCGCATAGCCCAGACCTAGCGGGCGATAGTCGTGCGAATTTTTGCCTATGATTTCGGTGGGGTATCCGGCGTTGTCTACCAGAATTTCCTGGGCGGTGATGACTACGTCCACGGCGTGACGATAAGCTTCCACGTCGAAGGTGCCGTTGGGCGCGAACTTCAGCAGATTCAGGCTGGCGAGGTTGCAGGCGGAGTCATCTAAGAACATGTACTCGCTGCACGGGTTACTCGCGTTGATGCGGGCGGTGTTTTTCGAAGTGTGCCAGCGGTTGACGGTGGAATCGTATTGCATGCCGGGATCGCCGCAGTGCCAGGTGGCTTCGGAAACTTTCTGCAGAAGGTCTTTCGCTTTGTAAGTGTTGACTACGCGGCCGTCGACTATGGCTCTGGTGGAAAAATCGGTGTCGCGCATTACGGCTATCATGAAATCGTCGGTTACGCGGACGGAGTTGTTGGCGTTCTGGAAGAAGATGGAGCTGTAGGCATCGGAGTCGGGATGCGATCCGTCGTAACCCTGGGCTACTAGCGCGTGCGCTTTCGCTTCTTCTTTGGACTTACACTCTATGAAGTCGACTATGTCGGGATGGTCTATGTTCAGGATTACCATCTTGGCGGCTCGGCGCGTCTTGCCTCCGGACTTGATCACTCCGGCGAAGGCGTCGAAACCTTTCATGAAGCTTAGCGGGCCGCTGGCGGTGCCGCCTCCGCTTAGAACTTCGGTGGAGGAACGCAGGGGAGAAAGATTAGTGCCGGTGCCCGATCCCCACTTGAAGAGCATGCCTTCAGTCTTCGCCAAGGTGAGGATGGAATCGAGCGAATCCTTCACCGAATTGATGAAGCAGGCGGAGCACTGCGGGCGGGTGTATCCGGTGACGCCAAATTCCACTTGCTGAGTGGTCGAGTTCCAGTGCCAGTTGGTGGCGTCGGATTTCGGCTCCACGCGTTCGCAGCCGACGTTGAACCAGACGGGCGAGTTGAAGGCCACGTACTGGCGGATGAGCAGGTGAACGAGTTCGTCGTGGAAGGTGGCGGCGTCTTCGCTGGTGCTGAAGTATCCGTCTTTCATGCCCCAGTCGCGAATAGTTTCGGCCACGCGGGCTACCAGTTGACGGACGCCGGTTTCGCGCTCCGTCGGTGCCGATCTGCCCGTGGAGATATTTCGAGGCGACAATGTTGGTCGCGGTCATGGACCAGTCTTTGGGGACCTCGACATTTTTCTGCTCGAAGATCACGCCTGCCTGGGAGTCGGTGATCTGGGCGTCGCGGAGTTCCCACTCCACCTCGGAGTACGGGGAGACACCGGGCTTGGTGAAAAAGCGGCGGAAGGTTAGGCCGGGGGCCTTCTTCTTGTTAGGGTTGCTGGCGGCGGTTTGAGTTTTGATTTGGTCGCGCACTTCGGGCATTTCCTTCTCCTAATTAGATGATGGCCTATAAAGAACAGGTTTCAATGTTTCATGGTTTCAAGGTTTTAATGCTTGTGCGCCGCGATAGAGACCTCTAACTTTCCAACTCCTTCGAGAAGCAATAGCATTCGCCGTTTCAAATCTCTGATTTTTGCGAGACTTTGAAGGCGACTCTCAACAATTGCTTCCTCCATGTCCGCTCGGTCTTGGAACTCTTTCGCCACAAGCAGCTCTGCCCTTTTATCCGGGTGCGAGGGGTCTTTGGTGCACACAGAGAACCAGTCGGAACACGAACGGTTATAGGAAGCCCTTCGTTGCGACCTCGAAACGTTTTCTTTGTACTGGGTTTCCGTTTGCTCTAAAGCCAAAACACCCTCCACTAGCGTCAAACTCATTAAGCCGTTCATCTCGCTTGATCCTCGTATGTCTGTCTCGTATTGGCCAAAAATTCCTAAGCTTGACAGAGACCGCTTTCGATTTCAAGAATCTGGTCACGGATCGGCAGGATCTCCTCCCGGATTATTGAAGTGCGAATCTCATTCTCTTCTTGCGTCAGAGGACGCTGGAGGAGCGGTTGCAGCTTCCCAAAGGCCGTCCTCCAATCGGAGTACAGCTGGTCAAGTCTTGCATTTTGTCCCATGTCTTTCTCCTTTTCAGTTAACGATTTGTGTGACCTCAGCGTTCTCGACAATGCAGTCATCGCAGCGCTGAAGCGCTGCGCCACCCAAAACCAGATGCGGCGCCCCTTCAAAGCAAAGTCAAAACCTACAAAGCAACGTCGGTACTAACGAAGCAAAGTCAAAGCTCAATTTTTTGATGAATTCCCCCGGAGGGGACGCCTGGAACGGCCGGACCGGGGGAGTCACCGCGAATTTCCATCCACTCAGGAGGGATGGTTTGCCCGTAAGGGAAAGAGGCAAAGTCACATCACTTTGCGTCTCCCCCGCTTTTGCGGTCGTAGCCGCAAAAAGTTCCGGGATGCCTAACGTACTCCCGTATATGGTGTCTGTCAAGGGGGAAACGCAACATCTTGTGGCCCGAAAGTGGTAGGGTATTGAATTGGGAAAGAAGCCAAGTTTCAAGGTTTCAGGTTCAAGGTCTGAAAACTCCCGGGGGGCGTGCCTGGAAACCTTTAGACTTTAAAACTCTGAAACCTCGAAACCTGGCCTAGTTCAGGCCATGGCGCGAATGCGACCTTCTGGCGAGGCGCGGGCTATGGGTCGGGCGAGGACGCCCGGCCCTCCATCGCCTGGGACGCCGGTTTGAACTCTTGCGACTGGGGGACGAAACCGGGTGGAGGCGAGAGGCACGTAGATGTCTTCGAAGAGGAGTTGGGTGGTGATCCGTCTCATGCCGTCAGAGGACTCGACGAGGTAATCGCCGGGGCGGCCGGATTGTTCGCGACCAAGAGCGTCGGTAAAGACGAGCGGTTCGGTAAGTTGACGAGCGTGCACCAGGAAGCGGGTGCGGTAAACGGTCCATTGATTTTCGAGATTCATAAGTTCTTTCTTTCACACCTCGGCAGGGCCGGGGTTCGTTTCTGGCTTTCAGGTTTCAGATTTCGTCCGAGCACGGGCACTCGGCGGATGGTTGTTTCAAACGCAGCCGACTGTACGCGCAGAACCAGAGCGGGTCAATTACATAAGAATTGTGCAACGGTGGAATTTGGGGTTGCCTATTGGATACGATGAATCCGCATCACGCTTCGATCGCAGGCAGCCGCGGTTGGCGCGCGAGCGGCGGGGTTTGAGCGGAGCGCGGAAAATTGTGGTGGACACTGCCCTGCCCAGCGGCCTGGATTTGCACATCGGGTGCACAGGTTTTAGTAAGCCAGGTTACAAAGTTTCAGGGTTTCAGGGTTTAGAAATTCCAAAGATTCCGATCGCCGGACTTTTGATACGTCATGTTAAGGACGAGATTCAACCGCGACGTAGTAACTGAATTCCTGGCTCCGGCTCGACCTGGGAAAACGCAGCGGGCGATTATTTTGTGCGATGGGATGCCTTCGATTCCGCGCAAACAACCGTTGGCTGAATTTCTCTCTGGCAAGGGATACTGGGTGTTTTATCCGCGCTATCGGGGAGCGTGGGAGAGTGGCGGAGAGTTTCTGGCACGATCGCCGCACCTGGACATTCTGGACGTGATTGGCGGGCTGGCGACGGAGTTTCGGGAGCTGGCGTTTGGGCGGCGGTTTCGTCTGGCGGTGGAAGAAGTGTTTGTGATTGGCGGGAGTTTTGGCGGTGCGGCGGCGATTCTTGCTTCGCTTGATCCTCGCGTTAAGAAAGTGATTGCCAATTGTCCGGTGGTGGATTGGGCCATTCTTCCGCGCGAGGAGAAGAAAGAGACTTCGAATCCGAGTTACGCCGCGTATATTCGCGAGGCGTTTGGGAATGGGTACCGGCTGTCTCCCAGGAATTGGAACAAACTGCGTGGGGGAAAGTTTTATAACCCTGCATATCACGCTTCGGAAGTTAGTGCTTCGAAGGTGATGATGTTTCATGCGCAGGACGATCCTTACATTCCTTATCGATCGGTTCAGAAATTTGCGCGGGTTACGGGAGTGAAATTGAAGTTATTGCGGCGGGGCGGACATTTGAGTACCGACTTGATTGTTCGGAAATATTGGGCGGAGATCAGGGCGTTCTTTGAGAGCTGAGTTGTCACAGGCAGCCGAGCTGCGCTCGGCTAGGACGGGCGAGGCGCCCGTCCCCACACGAGCAGAGCATTATTTCTTCAGAGACGACTG
Organism: uncultured Acidobacteriaceae bacterium; assembly: GCA_963794365.1. GTDB lineage: Bacteria > Acidobacteriota > Terriglobia > Terriglobales > Acidobacteriaceae > Acidiflorens. The sequence continues at coordinate 11,737 of CAWCDV010000016.1, read as the reverse complement.
GTAGCGCTTGTTGATTTCTTCCCAGTTGACTACATTCCACCAGGCTTGCAGGTATTCGGGGCGGCGGTTGTTGTATTTGAGGTAGTAGGCGTGCTCCCAGACGTCGTTGCCGAAGATGGGATGGAGGCCTTGCGAGATGGGGTTGTCCTGGTTTGGGGTGGAGAGGATTTTGACCTCGCCTCTTGCGTCTCCCGCCAGCCAGACCCATCCGCTGCCGAACTGGCCTACGCCGGCGGCGTTGAATTTTTCCTGGAAAGTTTTGAAGTCGCCGAAAGTCTTCTTGATTACTTCGGCGATGGGGCCGGTGGGATCGCCTCCGCCCTTGGGCTTCATGATGTTCCAGAACATGGTGTGGTTGACGTGGCCACCGCCGTTATTGCGGACGGCGCCGCGGATATCTTCAGGGACGGCGTTCAGGTCGCGGAGCAGATCTTCCGCGTTTTCTTGTGCAGCTCGGGATGCTTGTCCAGTGCCGCGTTGAGGTTCTTGACGTAGGCGGCGTGATGCATGTCGTGATGCAGATGCATCGTCTTTTCGTCGATGGTGGGTTCGAGCGCCGTGTAATCGTACGGCAGGGGGGGCAGTTCATGCGCCATTTTCAGTTCCTCCAAAACTTGTGCCATTTTCATTTCCTCCAGAGTCTTAAAGATGACCAGGTCCGGTGGAAAGATTCATGCGGGGCGGGCCTGGTTGCCCCGGCGACCCCATATATTTGTAACATTGTTAGTGGGAAAAAGCGGGCTCGGCGACCAATGTCAATGTGAGGGCGTTCATGGCAGCGGAAAGAGGTTGCGGTATCGCTAGCGATACCCTGATACGAAACCTACGCCGTTATAATTCTTGTTGATCATTTTGCCGTGAATTCCGGGAGGGTCTTTGAAGGTTTTATTGCTGGAGAATATCAGCGGGGTGGCGGCTTCTCAGTTTGAAGAGGCGGGGTTCGAGGTGGAGTCGCTGAAGCGGGCGCTGGACGAGCGCGAGCTGATCGAGAAGGTGCGCGGGACTTCGATTCTGGGGGTGCGTTCGAAGACGCGCATCACGGCGGCGGTGCTGGATGCGGCGCCGGAATTGGTGTCGGTGGGGGCGTTCTGCATTGGCGTGGACAAGATCGACCGCGCGGCCTCGAGCGAGCGGGGGATTGCCGTGTTTAACGATCCGCATTCGAACAGCCGGTCGGTGGCCGAACTGGCGATGGGGGAGATCATCCTGCTGATGCGGCGGACGTTTGAGGCGAGCACGCGGCTGCATGGCGGGGTGTGGAATAAGTCGTCGGCGGGATCGCACGAAGTGCGCGGGCTGACGCTGGGGATTGTGGGCTACGGGAAGATCGGGTCGCAGGTATCGGATCTGGCCGAGGCGATGGGCATGCGCGTGGTGTTTCACGATGTGGCGCACGTGCTGGCGCGCGGAAATGCCCGCGCGGTGAGCTTCCGCGAGTTGCTGGAGATTTCGGATGTGATCACGCTGCACGTCGATGGCAAGCCGCAGAATCAGAATTTGTTTGGGGAAGATGAGATCCGCGCAATGAAAGATGGCGCGTGCCTGATCAATCTGAGCCGCGGGTTTGTGGTCGATCATGAGGCGCTGGCCCGGCATTTGAAGAGCGGGAAGCTGGCGGGAGCGGCGGTGGATGTGTTTCCGCAGGAACCGGAGAGTGGCGGCGCGTTTTCCAGCCCGCTGCAGGGACTGCCGAATGTGATTTTGACGCCTCATATCGGCGGGAGCACGGAGGAAGCGCAGCAGAATATCGGGCAGTTTGTTTCGGCGCGGATGATCGATTATTTCAAGAGCGGGAATTCGCTGCTGAGCGTGAACCTGCCGCAGTGTCATCTGGATTATGAGCCGGGATCGCACCGGCTGACGCATATGCACCACAATGTGCCGGGAATCTTGCGGGCGATTAACGACATTCTGGCGGATCGCGGGATCAACATTGAGCGGCAAGTGCTGGATACGCGCGGGCCGCTGGGATATGCGATTTACGACATCAATCAGGCTTGCGATGAGGAGTTGCTGGCGAAGCTGCGCGCGGTTCCGCAGACGATTCGGGTGCGGGTGCCGGGGGAAGTTAGAGGTTAGAGGTCACTGCCAGTGTCTTTTAGCTTTGGCGGCAAAGAGTCGCTCGTAGCGCTTTGCATTACGTCGATGACTTGCCTCGTAATACGTCTATGAATTTTATGAAGTCTTCATCGGTTACTAGTAAGGTATTAAACAATTAGTACAAATACCCCCTCCCCCCGATCTATTGGAATCATGGGGTTAGGTGGGCACTAATATAGTTGTCTTACCCATTCTAGCGAAATTCAGCGCTAATAATCGGAGTACGTGAGTGTATCACTTGATAATCCCGAGGCGGCGACACTCCGCTTGGATCTCGCTCAAAATCGTCTCGACCATCCTAACAAAATCGTCGAGGACTGGAATAGCAGGTTTGCCAACCACGCTGTCGATTTCGCTAAAAGCTATGTAGAAGCCGACTCTAATATTTGCGCGGAGCTGAGGCTGCGGCCCGGTAGTAAAAAGTTCCATCTCTTGTTTTGCCCAATCCCAAACAGGAGTGGCGGGCATGGACCAGAACCCTGTGCCTTCGATAATTGTCTGAGCCGTGACAGTGGCGGTTCCAATCGGAAGAAGAAGGCCGTGCTTATTAGCTCCACATACCTCGTTGAGTGCCCAGAGAAGTTCACTCCCTCCCTTGTATGGCTCGTAAGAGCGAAGAAGCGGCCAGAGTTCTACGGGAACGTCTTTGCATCTACCTCGCAGGTTGTTTTCGAAGTGGGCGACATCGCTAGCGAACGGAAAGTAGGCGCTGAGCGGCTCAGTTCCAGGCTTTTTAGTTCTCGCGATCCCAGAGAGACAGCCGTCCAAAGCGGAGCGAAGATCGTCAACGATATTCCCGGTCAACTCAGAAAGACCATCGGGAATCTGTTTGACCAACCGCATCTTGTGCACCGTGTGCTGGGGATGCTGCGGGTCCGGCTCAGTAAAGACTGTGTACAGGTCTTTCTGGCTGAGAAATTTGTCGATTCGGCGCTTGAGCTTGGCGAGGTTTTTCTTTGCCCAAACGAGTTTTCGGCGCGAACTCTCGAAAGGGTCTGACATATAGAAGAGGGATTGCCTTGTCAAATACCAGCGTTATTCCTTCTTGGTTTCACTTCGTTTGGAAGCGCTTTTCTAAGATTGTGAGCGTGTCTCCGTTTTGCAGAGTGAGGCGCAAGCCGGAGCCGACCGAAGGATCAGGCGACACAGTTTCATCGGAATATTCGCATTTGCATCCGCCTATTCCTAGAAACGACACATGCGTCGGGTTGTCCGCTCCGGGTTTTAACAGGGAGTTGGTTGTAAATACCAGTCCAAGGTCTCTGGTAAAACTATTAGCGAATCCTGTCAGCATCAGTTTCACTGACTTGTCTGCCGACACAAACCAAATGATGACTGGTACATGTTCTGTGACCCATTTGTGTAATACCAAGTCGGCATCGTTAGACGAAATAATGTTGGTAACTCATGACGGGAGCACTCGGCGAACGAGAGGCAATTCATTGGTGTAAAAAGCTCGGTTTCCTTCCATAGTGCCGCGAATTATACGCCGATGTTATGATGGGCGCATGAAGTCCAAACTTGATCCCCAAACGACACCAGAGCAAAAGATGGAGCGCTTTCAAGGTGCGTTGCGTGACGTGCTCAGCGTCTCCAAGGATGACCTCGACCAGAGGGTTGCCGATGCAGAGAAGATACGTCGCCAGATAAAAGGGAAGCCCGGCCCTAAGCCTTCGGCTTCGGGCCACGCTTCCGATACCTAAGCCTAGAACGGTATTTCGCTGTTCTTACCTGTGAGTTCGGCGAAGGTGAGACGCTTCCCGGCAACTTGGGAGAGTGCCAGAAGAAAGCGGTCGGAATCGGTCAGTGGATTGTCCTTAGTGGCGCGGTTGTTGTAACGGAAAACCTGTTCGTCAACGTACCGCTCAAGGTGAAATGGTTCCACGGCAACGTAAGTCCCTTTCAAATTCCGTTTCAGCAATGACCAGAAATTTTCCAGACCGTTTGTGTGAACCTGTCCACGCACGTATTCCTCCGCATGGTTCACAACTTCGTGAACATATTTCCAGTGGAGTTTGTCGTAGGGCACAGCATCATCGGTGTAGACCTTGGTTCCGTATTTCACATTCTCCAAGACTTCGCTCTGCAAGGTCTCGCGCTTCACATCTGGTACAACCGTGGCCCGAACCTGTCGCAAATCACGGTCAAGAATGCCATGCACAATAGCTTTACCAGTAGCGCCGCCAGTGTGACCACTTTGAGCGGCGAATCGTTCTCTGCGATCCCGGTGCATATTGCGGAGTTTGCCGCCGACGAAAGTCTCGTCAACTTCTACGCCACCGCTCTCGGTTCCACCAAGTTTAGTTCCCATCATTCCCGTCTTCACGACCAATCGCAGCCGATGCAGCATGAACCATGCCGACTTCTGCGAGACTCCAAGATCACGGTGAATCTCGTAAGACGAAATGCCATTCTTGCAATTAACCAGCATCCACAGGGCAGGCAACCACTTCTGCAAAGGGATGGGGAATCCTCGAAGATCGTGAACTTCTTGACGGAAAACTGATTTCGGCAGGAGCGGCACTTCCAGCGCTTCGCTGTCTTGAGGTAGTAGGGATTGTTGGCGTCTTCGCCAATGCAGTATGGGCATCGCGGGCCATCGGGCCAGCGCATAGCGGCTACCGCGTCAATGCAAACCTGTTCCTCGCTAAAGTATTGAATCGCTTGCTGTAATGTCTTTGGGCTGTCCATGCCAAACTATAGCAAATTGGCGTGGGTATGTCAAGTTAATTAGTGCCGTTAGGTGGTCTTGACGGTCCAAATCTTTGGTTCTTAAGGTAGTTATATGTAAAATCTTGCCGGATAAGGACTTAGTTCATCAATTGTCAAAGAACAGTGAAGATGGCAATGAGGCAGCGGGGAACGTCCGCTGTGCTTGAGCGGCATATTCCGTCACTGCCCCAATTCAAGTGCATATTCTCGCATCGGGTGGGATGGGTGTATGTGGGGAACTGCAAGAGCGGCGACTGCATGATGGCGCCCACTGGGTGATTTGTGATGAAAAAGTCGTCGTGGTGGGATCGGCTCAGTGAGTGCAATTGATTCCATGACAATGTCGGCTCCTGTACCCGAGTAAACTTTGGTGGCTACCAACCAACCAAGAGCGCTCGGGAGAGAGGAGCCGAACAATGATCATTATAGGATGCGATTATCACCCGAGCTTTCAGCAGATTGCTTTTGTAGATACCGAAACCGGGGAACTGCAAGAGCGGCGACTGCAGCACCGCGAGGAAGCGGAGAAGTTCTACCGTGATCTGGCGGCACGGGCAATGACGGTTCGTGTGGGGATGGAAGCGAGCGGGCATGCCCGCTGGTTTGAACGATTGCTTGCAGAACTGCAGTTGGAGTTGTGGATCGGGGACGCCGCCGAGATCAGTGCGAAGCGGGTACGCAAACAGAAGACCGATCGCCAGGATGCGCAGCTGATCCTGCGATTGCTGTTGAAAGATGACTTTCCGCAGATCTGGGTACCGAGCTGGGAGAATCGGGATCTGCGGCAACTGCTGTGGCACCGGCACCGGATGGTCCAGGCACGCACACGGATCATGAATCAGTTGCAAGCGGTGGCGCTGAACGAAGGCCTCCGTTGCAAAAAGAAGTTGTGGCGGGACGCGGGACGGGGACAACTGGGGGCGTTCCCGTTAGCCCCGTGGGCCAGCCAGCGACGGGGCGATCTGCTGGAGTTGCTGGACCGACTGAACCCGACGATCGGCAAGCTGACGCAGGCGATCGATGGGGAAGTGGAGAAGTGTCCCGCGGCGCGACGCCTGAAGACGCATCCTGGGGTGGGTTCACTGACGGCGTTGGCCTTCGTGCTCATCATCGGGAAAGCGGATCGGTTTCAGTGCGGCAAGCAGATCGCGAGTTATCTGGGACTGGTGCCGCTGGAGAAGTCGAGCGGAAACCAGCGCCGGCTGGGCCATATCACGAAACAAGGCAACTCACTGTTACGCTTCCTGTTAGTGGAAGCGGCGCAAGTGACCGTGCGTAGCCTCCCGGAATGGCGGAGTAAGTATGTCCATCTGACGATGCGGCGAGGACGGAAAATCGCCAAGGTGGCCATGGCGCGCAAGCTGGCGGTTCGTTTGTACTGGATGCTACGGAAGGAATGGGATTACGAGCAGTTGAGAAAGTTCGGTTCGTACGCGGGAAAGCCCGGACATCGCGATGGTGTGAAGTAAAACATCGAGTTATTGAGTGGGTATCCCGCTCCCCCTCACGGGGGAGTTCGAAGTAGTAATCATGATCGCACGTGTGACCGAAGAGATGCATGGGTCGGACTGAGTCTCTGACCTGAAAACGGATTACGAGCGAGCCTTGGTTGGTATGGCAGAACCTTCAACGAGAGCGAAATGGCGCGCTCTTCGGAGTGCACGGAGCAGCACGCTCAAAAAGTGATTGACAGCGCCGACATTGTCAGAGACGCGATGTTACGCCAACCACCGGTCAGTGGGGTTCTTCATTCCTCCTCAATACGCCTTTCGATGTTGGGTCCGCTGGCTTGGAGGGTGCGACGCTAGTTAGAAAGTCGGACAGGACTGTCTCCATTTGTTTGTCGTAATCAGAAGGATTCTTGGGAAGGTGCGGCCACGCAAGTCGGACTTTGACGCCGCAATCGGCAACCACACGATAGCAGTCCCAAACCACATACTGCGTTGACTTCTGCATGCCAGTAAAAGTCTGACAGCGCCATCCATCAACGACCTTCTGTTCCCTCGCATTGTTCTCTATGGTGGATGCTTTCTTCTCGAAATCTTCCTTCTCCTGAGCATTGCTCAGGTATGAAGACACAATCACGAGATTTGAAGAATCAGAAGTCTTTTTGTGAGCACGATTCGGAATTTGAAATGCGAATGTCGTTTTCTCTGGGGTTGACTTGCTCGATATAACTGGCCAGTTGCCGGGTACAGAGAACCTGATTCGCTCAACTACCGAGAATTCGACGTAATCCGCCGCAACCGCCAGAGATGCGACAAAGCAGAGTAGGAGTGCTTGAAAACGGAAATTCATGTTGAGCACTTTACGCCCAATCAATCGGAGATGCTAGGACAAGGAAGTTTGCTGGCTGACGAAAACAGATGGGATGAGAAGGCCGGTCTCCGACGGGATGCTGTACGCTCCCAAGTTATCGACGCGCTTGAAGCGCAAGAGATAAAGGAGACCGGCAATGAAGAAGATTAGCACTGTAGCGAGGAAGCAGAGCAGGAATTTTTCCGAACAGAAGCCGACGATCGGATTGGACCTGGGCGATCGTTCGAGCTGGTATTGCGTGTTGGATGAACACGGCGAAGTAGTGCTGGAGCAGAAGCTGGGCACCACTCCGAAAGCGCTGAAGGCAGGGTTCGGAGGGATGCCGCGCAGCCGGATCGCGCTGGAAACCGGGATGCACTCGCCGTGGGTGAGCCGGCTGCTGAGCGAGTTGGGACATGAAGTGATCGTGGCGCATGCGCGCAACGTGCGTTTGATCGGGGAGAGCCGAAAGAAAGACGACCGTCGGGATGCGCAGACACTGGCACGGCTGGCCAGAATCGATCCGCAGTTGCTCTGTCCGGTGAAGCATCGCAGTGCGAGAGCGCAAGCGGATCTGACCGTGATCCGGGCGCGAGCCGGACTGGTGCGGGCGCGAACGGCGCTGGTGAACACGGCCCGCGGACTGGCCAAGAGCTACGGGGAACGTCTGCGCGGGTGCAACGTGCGCAACATGAATCCGGAGAAAGCGCAGGAGTTGAGTCCGGAACTGCAGCGGGCACTGGAGCCGTTGCTGGCGGGAATCGAGTCGTTGAGTGAACGCATCCGCGAGTACAACGAGGGGATCGAGCAGTTGGCGGAGCAGAGCTATCCGCAGGTGGCGCAGCTAAAGCAGGTGAAGGGCGTGGGGACACTGATCGCTCTGACCTTCTTGCTGACGCTGGAAGACGCGCATCGCTTTCGCAAAAGCCGGGATGTGGGCTGTTACCTTGGGCTGCAGCCCGGACGCAGGAACTCGGGGCAGAGTGAGCCGCAGATGCACATCAGCAAGGAAGGGGACCCGTATCTGCGCACGCTGCTGGTGCAGGGAGCGCATCATATTCTGGGACCGTTTGGCGTGGACAGCGATCTGCGCCGCTGGGGATTGAAGCTGGCCGAACGCGGCGGCAAGAGCGGGAAGAAACGAGCCATTATTGCCGTGGCGCGAAAGTTAGCCGTCCTGCTGCATCGTTTGTGGGTGAGTGGAGAGGTTTACGAACCGTTGCGCCACCAGAAAGCGTTGCCGGCGGCCGCATAAAGGCAAAAGCAAAACCCTTCTTCGAAAGGAAAAGCCAAAGCCGAGTTCCGGTGACTGCGTTAATCGCCTGGCCCAACTTTCATCGGAGAGATGGAGGCGAGGTCGAAAATCAGGTGGCAGCACCGGCTGAAACGAGAACACCCAACTGGCACCGAGCGAACAAAATCGCTCATTGAAGAGTGCGGATGGAAGCATGGCGACAGTAGCAACTCGGCGGGGAGAAAAAACATTGCCCAACGAAAAAACAAAAGAACCCACTTGACTCCGACCGGCCTTCTCATGGAAGGCCATTTCACTCAAAATCCCAGTCATTGGGTCAACGAGTAATATGACGATTGCACCAATTACTTGATGTTGAGTTCTTTTCTATTCATTCGAGGCGGCGCGGCGTAGGCGGTCTTGCACGGCTTCCCATTCGGGAGCGTTTGGAGGCAGGTCTACGGCGATCCAGTCTACGTTGGCGGCGTCGGCTTCGTGGAGCTTTTCGTAGAGAGCAGCGGCGTAGTCGGCGGCTGCGGTTGGCATCTGGATGGTCTTGATGTCCGGGCGGTTGGGCGGACTCGCGTGCTGTAGGTAGATTCCCTGGCCCTGATCGGGCAGTTTTCCATTGGTCACTAGATATAAAGCGGTGCGCGGGCTGTAATGGCGCGGGTGCAGGCCGGGCGCGGGATGGGCTCCGGTTTGAAGCGCTCCGGCTTCAACTTCCTCCGCCGAGGCGATTGGACCGACGATCGCTTCCAGGTCTATCCGCGAAATTCCTCCAGGACGAAACAGGATCGGCCTGGGCTCGGTTAGCGAGATCACGGTGGATTCGATGCCGACCTGACAGGGTCCGCCGTCGAGTATGAAATCTACTTCGCTGCCCAGGCTGCGGCGGACGTGGTCGGCGGTGGTCGGAGAAAGTTCGCCGAAGCGGTTCGCGCTGGGTGCGGCGAGCGGAACGCCGGCGGCGCGAATCAGGGCAAGCGCGATCGGATGCGCGGGCATGCGGAGACCGACAGTGGGCAAGCCAGCGGTGACGATGGCAGGAATTGCAGGCTGCTTTTCGAGCTGCTTTTCGAGCACCAGCGTCAGGGGACCGGGCCAGAATCGGCGGGCCAGACGGTTGGCGTTTTCTGGCCAGTTCGCAACTAGCGACTGCGCCATCTCTATGGAGGCTACGTGCACGATGAGCGGGCTGGTTCCGGGTCTGCCTTTGACGGCGTAGATGCGCGCTACCGCTTCGGCGTTGAGAGCGTTGGCGCCGAGACCGTAAACCGTTTCGGTGGGGAAGGCGACGAGACCGCCGGCGCGCACGAGATGGGCGGCGCGGTCGATTTCGGCGCGGTCGGCGATTCGGGGCATAGCAGATTGTAGATTGCAGAGGTCAGGTTTTGGATTGCAGAGGAGCGCTGCTCAACCTGCATCTTTGTGCGAATCCAAAGGTGCTATGACCGCGGGCAGCCTGCTGAGCTTTGCTCGGCTTGGACCCTTCGACTTCGCTCAGGGCAGGCTCGCGAGGCGCCCGTCCCCACACGAGCCGCCGTCCCCAAATGAGCAGAGAGGAACGCCCGCTCCGGGGGCCTGAGAAATCAAATTACTTTTTCTTCTCGTCTTTTTTCTTCTCTGGTTCTTCGACTACCAGGTTATTGGTCACTGAGAATACGCCGGGAATGGCGCTGGCTCGCATGCCGGCGATTTGCTTGTCCATCTGGAGGGCGACCACACCTTCGAGCGTGATGTTTCCGTTCTTGACGAGGATGTGAATGGGCGGAACTGCCCGCAACTGATACAGGTTTAGGGCGGGGTCGCCGTAGATGGCGCGGTAGGCAGCGCGACGGATCCGGTCGTCGGAAAAAGACGCGGGCAGGACCTCAATGTTGTTGACGACTTTTTCTACACCTTCAATGTGCTTGACCGCTTTTTCGGCCTCGGACTTAAGAGTAGTACCCCTTTCCGGCGAGACCTGACCGAGCAGGGTCACGGTACCGTCAGGGTCGACCTTGTAGGCGAGGTTATCGAACACCCCGTAGTAAGGAATCATCAGGAGTTCATGACGGACTTCCTTGTAGATGCGTTCGAGGCTCTTCTGATCGAGCGCGCCAGCGGGTTGGTTATCCTGGGTGGAGGCGCTGGCGAGGGCCGCCATCGAGAAAATCGTCATTGAGAGAATCGTCATTGAGAGAATCAATGGGAGAGCACGAACTGCGAGCAGTGACTTCTTCATTGGTTTGACCTCACGCTTGATCTCTTACGGCAGGGTTATAAACCGTAAAGCTCATCGCACTCTTTCAGACGCTAGAGAGAGGCAAGTGGTTGTTTTTTCTTGCGCCGGGGGCGGAGGTTGTCCGCCTATGCTGTGGCGAATCCATTGTTGCGGTGATCGCAGGCAGCTGCCGAGCTGCGCTCGGCTGGACGGCCGAGGGCGGCCGTCCCTACGCAACCCTGGTCGGGCGAGGGCGCCCGTCCCCACTCAATCCACACTTGGTTAGGCGGTTTTGGGTTTGCGGCGGCGCTCTCTAAAGCCTTCGATTAAGAGATAGAGCACTGGGATAAAGAACAAGTTTAGGATCGTGCTCATGATCATGCCGCCGAATACCGTTGTGCCTACGGAGTGGCGGCCGTTTTCTCCGGCGCCGCTGGCGGTCACCAAAGGGACAACTCCCAGGATGAAGGCGAAGGAGGTCATCAGAATCGGGCGCAGGCGGATGCGGGCGGCTTCGACGGCCGCGTCGACAATGGTCATGCCGCGTTCGCGCAACTGCTCGGCGAATTCCACGATGAGGATGGCGTTCTTGGACGCGAGGCCGACGAGCATGACGAGTCCCACCTGGCAGTAGACATCGTTCTGCTGGCCGCGGAGCCATTGCGCGGAAAGCGCACCGAGCAACGCCATGGGCACGGCGAGCAAAATAATGAAGGGGAGTACGAAACTTTCATACTGCGCCGAGAGCGTAAGGTAGACCACCAGCGTTCCGAGGCCGAAGAGGATGAGCGTGGTCGATCCCGAGGCCAACTCTTCCAGTGAAACTCCCGACCATTCGTAGGTGTAGCCCTGGGGCAAGGTTTTCGCGGAGAGCTGCTGCATGGCTTCGATGGCCTGTCCGGAGCTGAAGCCGGGAGCAGCGGAGCCGTCGATTTCCGTCGCGCGGAACAGGTTGTAGTGACTGATGACCTGGGGAGCGGCGGTCTGGCTGATGGCGACCAAATTTTCCAGCGGGACCATGGCGCCGGAATCGGAGCGCACGTAGTACTCCTTGATGTCCTGCGGATGCGAGCGGAATTGCTTGTCGGCCTGCACATAAACCCGATAAGAACGGTTATTGAAATCGAAATCGTTGATGTAGGCCGATCCCATGTAGACGCTGAGGGTGTCGGTGATCTGGCTGAGCG
>CAWCDV010000015.1:0-58779 GCA_963794365.1 uncultured Acidobacteriaceae bacterium | reverse complement strand
AGGGTTCACTCCCGGCATGGACCTGCGCGCTGCGCTGACGGTAGTGGGCGACGGCCCGGTGGGAGCTGTTGGCCGCAAAATCGACGCGCATATCGGAATGCCGCCAGGGCACGATCATGGCTCCCGCGAATGGGCGCTCGGCATGAAGATGGTGATCGAACTCCGCGAAGACAGTGGGCTGGAGCCCGGCACGGTCTTGCATACCATCGGATTCCCGGAGCCGGAGATTTTCGGGTTCCTCTACGTTCATCCCGAGAGGCTGGCGTCGGTGGGCATCTTTGTTCCGTCGTGGTTCCGCAGTCCGGTCCGCACGGCCTATCGTTACCTGCAGCACTTCATGCTTCATCCTTATTTGTGGCGTTATCTCGAAGGCGGAACCTTGAAGTCGTGGGGCGCGAAGTCGCTGCAGGAATCGGGACGCCACGGCGAGCCATTTCTCGCGGGCAATGGCTATGCCCGCATTGGCGAGGGATCGGGAAGCACGAACGTGCTGGCCGGATCGGGAGTGGACGAAGCCTGGACCACAGGTGTGCAACTGGCGGAAGCGGTCATCGAACTTGCCGGGCAGAAGCGTGCGTTTACTCGCGAAAATCTTGAAGCAACCTACGTGCGCCGCCGCCGCGAGAGTTGGGTCGACCGCGAGTCGAAAATTGCGGCCGACGCGCGCAATGGATTCCAGACGAGGCGTCGTCACGGGCATGATCGGCATGGCCGTTGCGGGCTTGACGCGGCGGACGCGTCACGCCAGCCGTCGTCGTCCAGCGCCCCGCCCCATGCTCTTCGCTTGAGGACGCTTACGGATCGCGGATTTCTCCGGCCGAGTTGAAGCAGATGCAGGAGGAATGCGCCGCCAAGGGCACTTCGCTGCACGACCGGATCATGGACCGCTGCGGTTGGCCGCAGATTCCGATGGATGGCAAGCTGCTCATCTCACACCAGGATGCTCTGCTCATGGGCGGAGGCGTGCAGGCATCGCCGGGCTATGCGAATCACGTCAGTTTTCGTCGTCCGGAACTCTGCCGTGCCTGTGAAACCAAGTTGTGCGTGGAAATGTGCTCAGGCCAGGCGATCACCCGCGGCGAAAACGAAGTGCCAGCCTTTGATCGCGAGAAGTGTGTGTACTGTGGCGCCTGCCTGTGGAATTGCGCAGCCGATGGCGATGCGCAGGGGAACATCGAATTCAATGCTGGTGCGGGTGGATTGCACTCTGCGCTAAACTGATCGCGCAATGGAGCAACCGGGCGTCTCGCCCAGTTCGACGGGCGAGACGCCCGTGTTCTCCAGCTTACTACTCCTAGATCTGTGCAATACTGTCGAAGATTACTGAATTGACAGGACTCGAATGACAAACGGATATCACATCGTCGTGTGCGGCAGCGTTGTGCCCGACCCGCTGCAAACTCTGGAGCCGGTCTCAACCCCAACCGGACCCGCGCTGAAGAACGAAATGATGCTTCCCGCCGTGCTGGATCCCTGGGCCGCTCATGCCCTGTATGAAGCCGCCGACCTGGCATCCAAGGTCGCCGGCAGCAAGGTCTGGCTGGTGAGCGTGGGACCGAAAGCAAAACTCCAGCAAGTGATGATGACGATTGCCCAGAGAGTGAGTTTTGAACTCGTTGCCGGTCGATTCCAGCGCCAGCGGCTTTGCCGATGCGCACGCAACGGCCGCGCTCCTGGCGGAAACCATCCAGAGCATCCCCGGTCTTGATCGCGCACGCCTGCTCGTATTCGGCGGTTGGGAATCGGCTTCGCGAGGCGCAGGCGCCACCATGCAGTTGGTAGGAGAGCGGCTCGAGATTCTCGACCAGTTTCAAGGTGTCGACCAACTTAGCGTTCAAGCTGACGGTTCGTTCGAAGTTCTGGAGCGAATCGAGGGGGGCCGTCATCAGGTTTCGGTTTGCCCGGGTCCGCCGGCTTTGTTCGGCTGGGCGACCGGCAATCTGCCGGAGCCTCGCAACAATCCTCAAGTTGGAATGGCGAACATGCGCACGGTGATGCCCGCGCTGCAGCGGGCCAAGTCCGTGCCGCTGCCGCTGGTGGATTGCACTTCCTGAGCGCGAGCCCGCCGAAACAACAGCGCCAGACGCGCGTGGTCAAAGACCTGTCGGCCGAGCAGATCGCGCAACGAGCTTGCGGAATGGATTGGCAAGTAGACGACAAAGACTCGCGGGAGGTTTTGCGTCGCATGGAAAATGAACTTGGATGGAAAGAAGCGATCAAAGCCGTATTGAGCTCGGCTAGAGCTCCGATGCACTATGTTGAGATCACGGAGCAGATTTTTGAGCGCGGCCTACGGACACAGCCAACGGCAACGCCAGCCGCCACGGTCTCGGCAACTATTGTACAGTCGCTCAAGGCCGAAGGTGAACGTTCCCCGTTTGTCAAGGGTAGACCGTGGAGTTTATACCCTCCGTAGCATACAAAAGGAGGAACCGACGGTCGCTCAAGGGGAACTAGCAGAGACGGAATTATCCGAAGTCACTGGGGTGGTGAACGCGTTCGGCATGTTTTGGGACCGGGCCAAGGTGCACTGGGAGACTGAGCCACGCATACTCGGACAGCAGCAGGGCTCGTCGACAAATGTTAACTTCGGCGGGCAAAGGGGCGTGTACCTGCTTCATGACTCTCAAGGGGTCGTATACGTGGGCCGCGCCACGGATCAGAATCTAGGCAAGAGACTTCAGCAACACACGTCCGATCGCCTGACGGGACGCTGGACCCGTTTTTCATGGTTTGGGGTATACCCTGTCGAGGCGAATGGAACACTAAGAATCTCTGCTGATTACTCAAACCTAGATATCAACATCCTGATCGCCACGATGGAGGCCGTACTGATCGAGGGTTTAGAACCACGTCAGAACCGCAAACGCGGCGACGATTTTCAGGCTATCGAGTTTCTTCAGGTCGAAGACCCGAAATTCGAGATGAATCGGAAATTGGCGGTCGTCCAGGAACTAGCCGCACACCTGAAGACATGAACTGCAGTGGACGATTTACCGTTTGTGCCGATCAACGCACTCCTCAGACACTACGCAAATACCGGAGAACAAGACTCTGATGTCACAAAGCATTTTATTTCTGGCGCACGTTTCGGAAGCTGGCAACACGCTCCCCAAAGTGTCGTATGAGGTTCTGGGCGCTGCTTTGAAGTTGACGAAGCAACTGGGCGCCCACTTGAACATCGGTTTGATCGGTGCGGATGTGGCGGCTGCGGCCGAGACGGTTGCCGCCGCCGGAGCCGAACGAATCCTTGCGGTCACAGGGCCTGACTTCGCCAGCGCGCGCTACGCCAGCGATGCGGCGGCGGCGGAAGCGCTCTGCCGGGCAGCGGGAGCCGAACTGATTCTCGCGCCCGCAACTTCACGGTTCATGCGCGTTCTGGCGGGAGTGGCGCATCGTCTGAACGGATGTGTGGACACGCATGTCACCTCGCTCGAATCCGACGCCGTTAGTGGCGAACTGCGGGCTACGCGCTGGCACTATCGCCAGCGCATCGAAGCAGTCATTCGGCGCGACACGCGCCCCTGGATCGTGTTGCTCGAATCTGGCTGCGAAGCGGCCTGGGGTAACACGGCATCGGCCGCCGCAAGTGGCGCGGCCAAAGTCGAACAGATTCCGGTAACACTCCCGCAAGCGGCCACAAGAACGGTCGTCACCGGCGTCCGCGCTCCGAAGAGCGACGCGCAAACCATCCGGCCCGATGCCAACTTGCTATTTGTGGCGGGCGCGGGCTGGACCAAAAAGCAGGCCGACGGCAAGCCCCATATCGATCAAGCGGAAACGCTGATTCTGGAATTCCTTCGCGCCTCGGGCGCATCGCTCGGCGGCAGCAAATCGCTAGTCGATCAAACCGGAGAGAGTCAGGCGGTGCTCGGTTTCATGACCCATCTGAACCAGGTCGGCCAGACCGGATCGACGCCGCGCCATCCCAAGGGTTTGTCCACGTGTTGCCATGGCGAGGAACCCCATGTCGTGGGCTGGCGATTCATCAACGAGCGCCGCGCGGTGAATCTCGACCCGAATTGCGGATGGGCACGAGGAAAAGCGGACGTGCTTTACGTAGCCGACGCCTTTGAAGTGCTGGCGAAATTGAACGCCATCCTTGCCCAGAGAAGCCGAACCAGCCCCGACGCAGTACTTCAGCTCTGACCTACGCGCCACGCGTGCCTCTTCGATAGGGATTAGGGATAGAGATTAGGGTGTTGATTCCCAACTGCCAGAACAGAAACGAATACATGTCGGTCCTCTCTTCGATCTGCTTGGCGACTGGCTTGCCTTGGCCGTGTCCAGCTTTGGTATCGATCCGCAGCAGAATCGGCCGCTCTTTGCTGGAGCCGTTCTTGGCCTCGGCTTGCATGAGCGCGGCCATTTTCTTGGCGTGCATGGGATCGACGCGCGTATCGGTGTCACCCGTCATAAAAAGGATAGCGGGATACTCCTGACCCGGCTTCACGTGGTGATAAGGCGAGTAAGCGTAGAGCCAGTCGAACTGCTTGGCATCGTCGGCCGAACCGTATTCCGGAATCCAGAGCTTGGCGATCTGGAAGTTCTGATAGCGCAGCATGTCGAGCAGCGGAACCTGGCATACCACCGCGCGGAACAGTTCGGGGCGTTGAGTGATCATCGCGCCCATCAGCAGGCCGCCGTTCGAACCACCGGAGATGGCGAGGTGATCGCGGTCTGTGTATTTCTGTGCGATGAGATATTCGGCGGCGGCGATGAAGTCGTCAAAGACGGTCTGTTTTTTCTCCAAGCATGCCGGCGCGATGCCAGTCTTCGCCGAACTCGGAACCGCCGCGCAGGTTAGCGACCGCGTAAATGCCACCGTGCTCCATCCAGAGAAACATACTGCGGTCAAAAGTCGGAGTCATCGAGATGTTAAAACCGCCGTAGCCGGTCAACAATGTTGGGTTCTTGCCGTTCTTCTCGATTCCCTTTTTGCTGACGACAAACATCGGAATTTTCGTGCCGTCTTTCGAGGTGTACCAGACCTGCTGCACGTCATAGGCAGAAGGATCGATGGAAGGCGCGTCAACCTTGGCCCAGAGCGCGCTTTTCACATCGGTTAAGTCAACGCGGTAGATCGAGGGCGGGACGGTGAAGGACTGGAATCCGAAAAAAATTTCGTTGCGGTCATAGCGGCCGGAGGCGCCGAAAACGGCTCCGATGGCCGGCAGAGGAATGTCGGCGAGCTTCTTGCCATCGAGCCCGAACAGCTTGAGTTCGGAAGTCGACGTTGTGTTCGTACTGCGTCAGAAGCTTGCCGCCGGTCACGCTCGCGCCTTGCAGGACAGCGTCGATTTGCGGAATCAGTTCTTTCCAGTTTTCGCGCTTGGGATTGGTTGCGTCGGCGACAAAGACGCGAAAGTGGGGCGCGTCTTCGTTGGTGGTGATGTAGAGCTTGCCCGCAAAGAAGTTGGCGTCGTAAAGAAAATCTTTGCCGGTCGTGATTTCGAGCGGAGGATTTTTCGATTGCAGATCCTGCAAATACATCTCCGTCTTGGTCCAGCCTTCGCCAACATTAATCAGCAGCCAGCGGTCGTCTTCAGAGAGAGTGACGCTCGGAACGTCCTGCGGCTTGCGGCCTTCGCCGAAGATCAGTGGATCCTGGGCGGGATCGCTTCCGATCTGATGGTAGAAAACCTTGACGTGGTAGACCTCTTCTCCGTCCGGCACCTCGCCTTTCTTAGGATGGCGAGTGTAGTAGAAAGCGGAGCTGTCCTTCATCCACGCTACGCTGGCGAAGCGGGTGCGATCGATGGTATCCGGCAACACCTTGCCGGTCGCGCTCTCGACGATATGGAGCGTGCTCTCTTCCGATCCGCTGGCGGAGGTTCCGTAGGCCACGTACTTTCCGTCTTCGGCTGCAAACCACCAGTCGAGCGCAACGGTGCCGTCGGCGGACATGCGGTTCACGTCAACCAGCACGCGATCTTCTCTGTTCAATCCGTCGTTTAGTCCGCCGTTCGCGCCCTCGCGCACATAAAGGATGGGCTGGTTCTGGTTGCCCTCGCGGCGGGTATGGAAGTAATACTTGCCACCCATCTGCGGAGCTCCGACGGTGCCAATCTCCAGCAATTGCGAGAGACGCGCATTGATCTTGTCGCGTCCAGGAAGCGGGTCAAGGATAGCGCGCGTGTAGCTGAGTTCCTGCTCGACGTAGAGCTTGGTGTCGGGATCGTTCGGGTCTTCCAGGTAGCGATAGCGATCGACGATTTTGTGCCCTTGGACGGTGTCCTCGACCGGAGCGACTTTGGCCTTCGGAGGACCGGCCAAACCGGAAGGAGCGGTGGAATCCTCGGCTGGGGAATCCTCCGCATAGACGAGGGCAACCACACCGATGAGAAGAATCAGGAAAAAAGTCAGCAAACGCGAACCTCCCAGCATAAGCACCTCAGTCCTGTTGTGGACGATACGCCGAGGATTAGGTTAGCAGAACCGTGGTCCGATGGGCGCGTCCACTCGCCAGCATCGACGGCCTTCAGTGATCTGGGTACTCGAAGCCGGCATCCGTAGTCTGGAGAGTGAAGACTGCTCTGATTCGGTGGAGACGATGGTCGTTCGACTTTAAGAGGAGGCTCAATGGGCGCGTTTGAATGGACGGAAATGTACGCTGTAAAGGTCGCAGGATTTGACCGCCAGCACCGGACCTTATTCCGCACCGTGAACGAGCTGAATCAAGCACTGCATGCGGGCCACGGCAAGGACGTTGTCGGCAAGGTTTTGCAGCGGCTGATTGCGTACACGGCGAGCCATTTCGCCGAGGAAGAAGCTGCGATGGAGAAAAGCGGCTACCCGGAACTCGCGGCGCACAAGGCTGATCACAAAGCGCTGGTCGAGCAGGTGCTCAAATTTCAGAAGGACTTTGAGGCCGGCAAACCAGGCGTGACCATATCGCTGATGCCGTTTCTGCAAAAGTGGCTGTGCAATCACATCCTGCAGACGGACAAGAAGTACGGACCGTTTCTAAACGAAAAGGGAATCCACTAACACGCTGCCGGACGAAACGGGCGGAGTGCGAAGAGCCTGAAAAAAAAAGAGACGGAACGCGGGCCGGGCGGGTGAGGTTTAGGCCGGCGGCCGAAAAGCAGTTGGTTGCGGAAGGCAAGGAGCGCGAAAACCTTCGGCAAAGGATGTCGGTTCGACTTCAGGGGGGAAGCCCCATGGGCGTATTTCAATGGGAGGAAATGTACTCTGTACAAATCGCAAGTTTTGATCGCCAGCACCGGGGCTTATTCCGCGCGGCGAACGAGTTGAATGAGGCACTGCTTGCGGGTTGCGGCAGGGATGTTGCAGGCAAGATCTTGCAGCGTCTGATCGACTACACGGCTTCCCATTTTGCCGCGGAAGAAGTGGCGATGAATATGACCGGGTACCCGGAGCTCGATGCGCACCAGACTGAGCACAAAGCGCTGGTCGAGCAGGTGCTCAAGTTTCAAGAGGATTTCCAGGCCGACAAACCAGGCGTGGCCGTGGCCCTGATGCAGTTTCTGCAGAAGTGGCTGTGCCATCACATCATGGAGACGGACAAGAAATACGGACCGTTTCTGAACGAAAAGGGAATCCATTGACACGCTGCAGGACGAAACTGGCGGAGTACGAAGAGCCTGGCAAAAAGAGACGGAATGCGGATCGGGCCGGTCAGGTTTAGGCCGGCGGCGGAACAGCAGTTGGTTGCGGGGGGCAAGCGGAGAAACCCCCTCGGCGAGGGATGCGCCGCTGTGTTGTTTGTGTTCCCAATCGCGGTCGCCTCTGATATGATTTTTCTGTAAGATAGGCACACTGCCAGCGTGCCGCCACTCCTCAGTAGCTCAATGGCAGAGCATCCGGCTGTTAACCGGAGGGTTGTAGGTTCGAGTCCTACCTGAGGAGCCATTTCTTTTCTAAACCACTGACTCCACAAGGCTGCGACGTTCCCTTCTATGTTGTTTCTAATGTTTCGCCCCGATTCTCTCAAATTTCAGTATTAGCCCGGGAGGTCGATGCGAGTGAACAGAAGAGTGATCATTTGGAAGCATGTGTGTCTTGCCGATGGGAAGTGGCGGTACTGCCGCCCCGTCCTCGACGCCAAGGGCAAGATCATCCCCGACATGCTGATCGTTAACGCGCTCGAAGAGCGGCACGCGGAAGGCACCTACTGCATCTGCTTTTACAACCCGAAGCTGACTTGGCAGAAATGCGGACGGAAGCGGGTGGTCTTCAAGACGTTCCTGATGGCAGGGCCGCGGGAGTCCGAGCTTGTCTTCCTCATTCGACCGCCTGCACCTTGACCGAGGCGTGATCCGCATTGACGAGAATCCGAAATACGACTTTATGCCCAAGGCTTACCAGCGCAGGGACATTTACATCCCGCCACAGCTTGTCGAGGAACTGCGGAAGCTGAGACCAATGGCGGGCTGCGACCTAGTTTTCCCGACCCGCAATGGCACGCCGAACGACCAACTACTCATCATGTGCAAGAGAATCGCGAGGATGGCCGGGATGAAACAGGATGACTGGTGGCTGCACCGCTGGCGCTCCACCTGCGCAACGCTCAGCCTACGAGAAGGTATGGGTCGCTCGCGCTCAGCGGTCTGGTGTCCGGCGCTGCGAAGATGCGCTCTAGGTATTCGATTTCGGCGATGGTTCGGTCAATCTTCATGCCGCTCAATGTTGGATGCACCTGCGACAAGCATACTAAAATTCGCGAGCATCGAGCTGAAACGTCCTGCTTACTTCGTTGGAATGCGTCGCCGGGTGACAAGATAAACCGCAAAGCTTCCCAGCCAATGACCGCCCTCGTAATGCTCGCCTGTCACGGCAGCCAAGCCAGCCCGCCTGTGCGCCTCGGCAGTCGCCATGATCGACGGCAGCCGCTTGTCGTTCTTCGGTAAACCAGCAGCGATTCCCTCCAGCATCCATGCTCGGCTGAGATTCAGCCCATCCAAATGTGCCAGCTTCGGATCACTCGGATCGGGCGACACCACAGGCTGCAACCATTTAAGGTCGCCGGATGTGGAAATTTGGGGCATGAATGTTCGGAGCCAGCGTGCAAACTCTGGGCTCGGCAACACACGGCGCATTAGGTCCGCTTCGCCGAGGCACGGTGATAGGAAATCCTCGCCGGAGGGCTCATACGCCAGCGGGCAGTTCTTATCGCTGAGGTAGAACTGCTTGGCTTTGGACACGACTAATTCGGCGAATTTCTGATCGCCGTTGCCGTGTGCATAGTCGAGCATCAGACCGAGCGCGAAAGCGGTCTGGTCGTGTTCGCCGATCCGCACAGGGTTGGAGAGCTTCGGCAGCCAGTTGTTCAGCCGTTCCAACACGACTTTCTCAAGCGGATGCAGATTAGCCGCCATCTCTTTAGCTTGCGGATCGTCCCACTCGCGTAATTCCGCCACCAGTTGAAGGAGCCATGCCAGCCCATACGGGCGCTCAAAACTGGCGCGTCCCTCTCCTCGGAGATATGCAGCCTCCTGCGCGATGTTTTCTGCCGTGAGACTTTGCCGCAATGCTTCGCGAGCCGCCTGAACAAACGGAGCGTCCGGAAAAGTCCTGACCAAACGAACGAGGAGCCAATGCCCGTGCACAGAAGAATGCCAGTCGTAGCAGCCATAAAAGGCAGGCGTCAATTTCCGTGGCGGGGCCGCATCTGCATCGCTATTCAACGTGTGGCTAATGTGATTTGGGTACTCTTTGTGCACGCAAGCGAGTGCGAGATTCGCAAACCGCTGAGCCGCTTTGATGTCGAACTCACCTGTGTTTTGGGCGGCAGCACTCATCGTGAAGAGCAAGAACGTGGCGCAGAAGGTCAATTTCATCGGCTAATACTTTAGCCGAAGACGTAGCACAGAGGCGAAGACGAGATTCAGGAATGTGGGCATGGACTAGCTCATATACCAGCCACCATTGACCGAAATCGTCTGCCCGGTCATGTAGTCATTCGTCGCCAGCATCACCGCTACCGAAGCGACATCGTCCACCGAGCCAAAATGCCCCATCGGAATAAGATTCGGGCTCGCGTTGGGGTTGCTGGTCACCATATCCGTCTCGATCAGCGCGGGAGCAATGGCGTTGACGGTGATTCCGTCTCGAACGAACGCGGAAGCGCAGGAGTGGGTCAGCCCTATGATCCCCGCCTTGGACGCGGCGTAGTGCGCCCCCACTGCCCCGCCTGTCTGTGCGGCGACCGAAGACAGGTTGATGATGCGCCCCCATTTTCTTTGTCGCATACCGCCGACCACCGCCTGCGTTACCAAGAATACCGACTTCAGATTGACGGTGAGCACTTCGTCCCATTCCGCTTCTGTAATCTCCTCCAATTTGCGCGGATGAGCGATACCAGCGTTGTTGACGAGGATGTCGATGCCGCCAAGTTGCGCTTCAACCTCTGCGACCATGCGCCTCACGTCGGCGGCGACTGACACGTCGGCCTGAACCGCGATTGCCTTCCGTCCCATCCCGGTGATTTCGGCACAGACCGCATTCGCAGCGTCGGCACGCTCACGGTAGTTCACGGCGACATCGGCACCAGCCCTAGCCAGTGCGATTGCGACTGCAGCCCCGATTCCGCGACTGCCGCCAGTCACAAGAGCAACTCGATTTTTCAGGTCTCGCATGCAACACACCGTACCACTAAGGAATTCTTCGTCTGGTATTCCGAAGCGAAGCAGGAAAACACACGTGCTCGGCGAGTAGAGAAGAAGATGAAGGCAATGCTTTTGTCGGGAAAAGTCATCAGCTAATCTCGCGACAGCAGCCTCCATTCGCCTGCACGAACAGCCTGATGTGGCAACTCCGAACCGTTGCGACGATGCGCGCTCACTTTGGTTCCGCTCTTTTTCGTGTATCGCTTGACGGCTATGGGTTCGGGCACGATTCGCGAATCCGCTTACTTCGCGGCTCGTCCGCCCAGCCGACTCGTGATCGGCGCTGTGTCGTGGTCTTCGAACGCCGCCGTTTGTCTCTCTTCGATCGGAGCGTGCTCCAGTTTCTCCAGCAGCCGGACACACCGGTTCCAGCGCAGCATGGCGTCGTCGTTGTGTGGTGGACGGATCTTCTCGGCTTTCTCGAAGCAGCGCATCGCCTCATGCAGGGAACCAACCAGGAGATGTGCCGTTACCCCTGACTTCACTTGAGCCTTGGCCCGCCGCTCGAGCAGAAGCCCCATGTAGTAGTGGAGCTCATACGGATTCGTCAGGCCCTGGAAGATCTTTTCCGCCTCGCCATAGCGATCTGAGTGCCCGCCCTCGAACTGGTCGGTCAGCGCCAATCCCAACAATCGAAGCGCCAGTTGGTTCTCCGGATCGGCCGCCAGGATGTCGCGGCAGATGGATTCGGCTTCCTCCGGTTCGTTCAGGTAGCGATGCAACTCGACCTTGGAAATGGCTTCCGGAATACCGTCCTTCGAAATGGTCTTCAATTTGAGTCCCACATTGCCCTCCATGAAGTGGAATTTCTAAGCTGTTGAACTCCAAGTATTCGAACACATGTAGTCTAGTTCAAAACCATCTTGCCCAGGATCTCCTTGAGCAGCTTGGCGGCCTCTGGGAATTGGAACACTATCTGACCCAAAGCCGCAAAGAGATCGACCGCAAATCCTATCCCATTCCCCCGGCCGCTCCAGCCAACACTTCGATGATCCGCAGCGCCGCCCTCAGGGTCTTGTCGTCTGGGTCGCGGTCGGGATTGTAAACGCTCAGCGTGGCGGCCCGGACCCGAAAACGCGCAAAGACGGCGCGAATCCCTTCTTCCATATCTTCCAGAGAAAGTCCACCGCGTACCGGATCGAAGACGACGCCGGGCGCCACTTGCGGGTCTAAGGAGTCCATGTCGATGTGGAGATAAACTTCCGGTACGCGCCGTGCCAACTTGTCGAGGGCAGCCCGCACATCGCCCTGCGGCTTTCCCTCATGCCACTTCACCACCTGAACGGCAGAATGGTCGAGAAGCTCCCTCTCCGCTGGATCTAAGTCCCTCACGCCCAGCATGAGCGTTGCTGATTCAGGAATCGGAGTGCTATTGCCGATTTGCGCCCAATAGTTCTGATAGCAGCGGCCGGTGATCACTGCCAGGGACATGCCATCGAAATACCCGCTGGTCGTCGTTTCCGGAGTATTGAAATCGCCGTGTGCGTCGAACCAAACGACGCCGCACTGACTATGCTCGAAGCCCGAGAGTACGCCCTTGCTGACATCGCAGCCTCCAGCGAGTACCAAGGGAAACTGTTTGGCCGCAATAGCCTGCCTGACAATGGATGCGAGTCGCTTGCTTACAATTGAGGATGCGTTCCCGCTATCGCGAAACGGCTCGCTGCGATCGACCCGCTTCACGGTTACTGCGAGACCCTTTGCGGCAATCAGCTTCGTCGCGCCCGCCCGCACCAGACACTCCGGCCCCTTGCTTGAGCCCGGACGCTCGTCGCCCATCGTGTACGGAACCTGAATCAAACAGATATCCATGCTTTGCTGATCCTCACTTCAGCCACCCCGATTCGTGCTCGGCCAATCAATTCTCCAACGACCACCCCTTACTGCCATCCAGGATAGTCGCTCTGGTGGCGTTCCTTTCGCATGATGGACCGCCAGATCTTGTTGTGCCCCGCAACGATCCCAAACCTGGAGTTCACCGAATTTCTCACGCCGAGCGCAACCCATAGCGAAGCGGAGGGTTGTGGGTCGACTGGAGCGCATTGTTAGGCCCGCGATAGCGCAATGCTGGCGACATAGCAGGCCAAAGAAATGCTGATGCCTGTGAGAGGCGCACTGAAAAAATAAACCTTGCAGAGCACAACAAAACCACCAAGCATTGCCAGCCCGACAACGAGCAGGAACGGTGACTGAAAGAGGAGTTGGTCGTGAGCCAATGCGAGAAAACCGAAAACCAAGCCGAACAAAATAAGTCCCATGCTGTGGCTGGCATTGAAGCCCACCCAACACCGCCACATTGTTGTTTCTTTCGTAATGACAGGTGAAATCTGGCTCATGCTGATTTGCAGCGCGGGGTCACGGGGCGTGAGCTTTGGCCCCCAGAACGTATAGACGAGGTGGACGACTCCGAGCGTAAAGATAATGCTCGCACTAAGAACCATGAGAATTTTTGCGGCCAAGATGCTCTCCCTATTTTGTGGGCCTAACGCCTAGGTTAAGCCGCCGGCAGCGCCGAAGGCGTGGCCGGGCGGCTTGAACCGTGTGTTAGAGCCGGAATGTGCCGCCAGCGACCGATTTTAGTCGGAAGCTGGCGAGTTTTGCTGCCCCGACGAGGTGATCACAATTCAATCCCGACTCAGCGCCTCACCGAATCGGGGCAGAATAGCCCAGCAGTGCCCGCCACGTGGCACGCAGGAGCTATTCCTTCGGCGGAAACCCTAACATAGGCTGGAATGTGCGCAGTAAACGGGAGCGCCCCAATGACTCTAACCGGAGTCTGGGGCGCTTTTCGTTTTTCACCCGGCGCTGAACTGGACTGGGTGGGATGTTCCCGTTGCCCTATCTGCCAAAGCGATGGGCTGGAACTGGGGGAGTATATCGCCTCGCTATTTCCGGTCGGGATGAGGAGTTTGCGGTACCATTGCCTTGCTCGCGGACTTTAGGGTCTCGTCGCGAACATCTATGGAGGGGGTACCGACACATGCACAAGGTTTCGCGTTTTCGCTGGATAAGCATTTCTGCGGTGCTGCTCGCGCTTTCGCTTCCCATTGCCAGTGTGCAGCCTCTTGCCGAGGCTCAAGGCGCCAGTCCCGCCCCTAACATTCAGAGCGCACCACCTGTCCAGATTCACGCGCTCAAGGTGACCTTGCTTTCGACGATGCTGGTGGGCAGCGTAACGGGAGTGGGAGAGTGGGGTTTCTCCGCGCTGATCGAAGCAGATGGTCATCGCGTTCTGCTGGATACGGGAGCCCATCCCGATAACGTGCTGCAAAATGCGCGCGACTTGAAGATTGACTTGTCCGACGTTAAAGAAGTGATTCTTACGCACAATCACTGGGATCATGTCGGTGGGCTGATGACCCTTCGCAAAGAGACGATGAAGAGTAACCCATCGGCATTGTCAGTAGTTCATGTCGCACGCGGCATTTTCTACAGCAGACCAGCGCCCCAAGGTGAAGATAACCGGATGGTCGCATTGAAGAAGGAGTACGAGGCGACTGGGGGAAGGTTCATCGAACATGAAGCGGCGGCGGAAATCTTTCCGGGTGCGTGGCTGACAGGTCCGGTGCCTCGAAAATACCCAGAACGCAACTGGAGTGTCAGCGGAAAAGTTCAGACCCCAACGGGCTTGGTCGAGGACACGATCCCCGAGGATCAATCACTGGTGCTCAACACCCCGGAAGGATTGGTCGTGGTCACTGGCTGCGGACACGCTGGAATCATCAACATCCTCACATTTGCCCGACAGGAATTTCCCAACGAGCGAGTAGAGGCAGTCATCGGCGGCTTGCACCTCTTTCCGGCGACGGATGACCAACTGAATTGGACTGCCGATAAGATGAAAGACTTCAAAGTGGCGAATCTGATGGGCGCACATTGCACTGGCATTGAAGCCGTGTATCGCATTCGGGAGCGACTCGGACTGCCGCGAGCATCGGCGGTTGTGGGCAGCGTGGGATCAAGCTTTGTCCTTGGCGAGGGAATCCATCCCGGCCCGCTTGCCAAATGACAACACGCTCATCCGGTCTGCGATAATTCTCGGCCTCAGATGCACACAGCGCGTACCGGTGTTACTTGATGCGTTGACCCGTCGCAGGGTCGAAGACGGCGTTGCGCAAGAATTGCTCCGTGGACCAGGGTGGCGCATCTCCTCCGAGATACTGATGAAACCACTCGAGGTGCGCGGTATAGTACAGAGCCATTTCATACCAACTGGGCCAGTGGCCCGCGTCGGAATAAACGATCAGTTTCGAGGGAACTTTCATCTCTTGCAGTGACGTGAACATCTGCAGCGACTGCGTGTAAGGGACGCGATAATCGCGCTCGCCGGAGATAACCAGGCAGGGCGTCTTGAAATTTTTCACAAAATACGAGGGGGAAAACTTCTCGTACTGATCGGAGTTCCATGGCTGACCTTTGTAGTCCCACTTGGGAAACCACAGTTCTTCAGTCGCGCCGTACATGGAGCGGAGATCGAAGACACCCATCATCGACGCGATAGCCTTGAAGCGGTTGGTGTGGCCCTCGAACCAGTCCATCATGTAGCCGCCGTAGGACCACCCCATGGCGCCCGTGCGATCGGGGTCGACGTAGGGAAGCTTGATCAATTCGTCGGTAACCCTCATCAGGTCTTCAAAAACCTTGCCCCCATGGTCACCGGAAATTTCCGCCGTGAAATCCTGGCCATAGCCCGTGGATCCATGCGGATTGGCGAAAGCGACGATGTAGCCGGAGCCGGGATAAACCTGCCAGTCGCCGCGAAAGGAATCCTGCCACTGCTGTTGCGGCCCACCGTGCACGTTGAGGATGAGCGGATATTTCTTCGACGGATCGAAGTCGTGGGGCTTGACAATGAAAACTTCGATCTTCGCTCCGCCGGCTCCCTTTACCCACATGCGCTCAGCCGGACGGAGATCCACTTCATTGGCGACCTCGTCGTTGAAGTGAGACAGTCGTTGCGGCGTCGATGATTTCCCATCCGCCAAGTCCACGGCAAACAATTCGGCGGGGTCGCTGACGGAACGCCGGATGTAGATGATGCGGTTGTTGTCATGTGAGAGTTCGAAGGAGTCGATGGCCCGGTCTACCAACACTTGTTGGATCGATCCGGAATCGAGGCTCACCCGGAAGATGGGATTGTCGCCTTCGACTGGAGCGCTGAAGTAGAGAGATTTCGAGTCTGAGGCCCATTGAAAGGCGTCAACCCAATTGCGGAAGGACTCGGTGAGCACACGGGATGCGCCGGTAGCGCGATCGTAAATGGCCAGGCGAAAGAGGTCGGATTCATAGCCGGGTTGCTTTTGCATTTGATAGGCGATGTATTTTCCGTCCGGCGAGTATTTCGGATGACCGTCGAAGGCAGGATTCGCAGCGGTGATGTTGCGCGGCGGCTGACTGCCACCGAGCGAGACGATCCACACATCACTGTTTGTGGACGAAGCGAGATCGCGGTCATGATTCGAGTCGAACGCGAGTTCCGTGCTATCCGGGGAGAAATCGTATTGCAACGGTCCGCCGAGCTGGAAGGGAGGCGAATCGAAGTCACCCGGCGTCAGATCGCGCACCGCGCCGGTGGAAACGTCGGCCAGCAGGACGTGGGTGCGCTTCCCGTCTTTCCATTCCTTCCAGTGGCGGTAGAGCAGCGCATCGGCCAGATGGGCGTGCAGCGAGCCTCTTGCTCCAGCGCTCGCCGATCTTCTTGTTGCAGGCATCGTCGGCGCCGCATTCCGGATAGACATCGCTCGAAAACGCGATCCATTTTCCGTCAGGTGACCAGAGCGGGTCGGAGACACCCGTGGAAATGTTGGTGAGCCGCCGGGCTTCGCCACCGCTGGCGGAGATGACGTAGAGATTGTCGTCGCCATCCCGCGAACTGATGAAGGCGATCCACTCGCCGTCAGATGAGAAGGCGGGCGACGATTCACCCTTTTCTCCAAACGTAAACTGGCGTGCGTTCTTGCCGTCGACGTCCATGAGCCATACGTGCTTGGTGCGCTTTGCCTTCGCCAGTTCGCTCGTTTGCAAGGTGAACAGGACGGTTTTGCCGTCGGGAGATACGTGCAAGTCTTCTATTCCGCGAACGCGGTAAAGGTCTTCGATGGTAAAGGCGCGTTTGGCGGCTGCGCTGGAGATATTCAGCAGCAGAAACCAGATCAAGTAAGAAAGCAGTGTCCTGTGCATGAAGCCGTCTTGAATGTGAATTGTGTGGATAACTTGCGAATTTAAGCACAATCCGGCCGTCTCGCGCCAGCTGGCTTGAGGTCCTTTGCCAAGCTACGCCCCTCTTTTGCCCGTAAAGGGCCGCTAGCTCTTGCGACTCCCGAGGACCAAGGCGAGGACGCCTCCAGCCAGCAGAACAATACCTACAGCCGGGGGCAGTTTCTCGCGACTCTGGGTCTGGACGCCGATCTTAGTATCTCCAATTTTCACACTATGGTTCTCGCTGTGAGGCACGGGCACGACGAAAGCCAACAATCCAAGCACCAGCAATAAGACGCCGATGAGGCTAACACTCTTCATACTGAACCTCCCGTTAACAGACAAAATTGTAACCGCCGAGTCCCTTGCGCCTTAAGCGTGAAAGTGAAAGAACTACGCTTGAGCGATTCTACAGGCTGCGGAAAAACTCGGCTTCGTATCAGGGTATCGCTTTAGCGATACCGCAAGTTTACCGAAATCAGAGGCCCCTTTAGGGGCTGGGCATCGAGAATCACTGGCTGACCCAAGAACTTCGCGATCTCCGGTGCACTTCCGCATTACAAGTAATCTGTCTTGGCTGCGCTCGTATAATTGTGAGGATATGAACAAATTGCTTTGTGTTCTGTGCTCCATCGTCGTCGCAATCCCTTTGCTCTCTGAAGCGCAATCGCATGACGAAAAAGTTCCTGTCATACGAGGCGGTGCTGGTCCCTGTTCCCTCGAACTTACAGTTATGGGCGCAGACGGCAAACCCGCTTACGCGGCCACGGTCAAGGTTCATATCGCGTATGGTTTTGGTGGAATGCGGAGGCTCGATCTCGAAGCCGGAACCAACTCGGATGGCAAGGTGAAGTTTACCGAGCTTCCCCGGCGAGTGGCGCGACCTCCACTTGAATTTCACGCTTCGAAGGATGAGTTCGAGGGTGTCGCGGCGTTCGATCCGGCAACCGAGTGCCAAGCCAAACATGACATCACACTGGAGAAGTCGAAAGCGCAAGACGCCCACTAGGGAAGTTCTGATTAAGTCCCCGGGGTCCCCGTGCACCCCTGTGTACCCTGTGGTTAATGCCTTTTGCAGACATTTAAAGGGAGCCGGCGGCTTACTCCTCCGGCCCATTTATGAGGTGGCCTCTACACTCCCCTCCTGCGTGCTCGGCTTTGGCTTGTTTGAGGATGGGATTTATCATGGATCATTCCTTTCTGGAAAGGACAAGAGCAAAAGATGGTGACGCGAGAAAACGCACCCACACACGACCTGGGCTCTTTGCGCATCCATGAAGGACAGCGCAAAGGCGGCAAAGTGGGGAAAGGTCTCGCCATTTTCTTCGGGCTTCTGATCGTCCTCTCCGGTGTGGGAGCAGGTGTCTACGCCCTCTTAGAATCGAAACCAGCCGTCGAAGTAGCCGTGGCCAGGAAAGCCGTGGGCCCCGGAAACCGCGAGGCGCTGCTTAACGCCACCGGATACGTCACCCCGCGCCAACGGGCCACCATCGCCGCCAAAATCACTGGCCGCGTGACCGGCGTTTTCTTCGACGAAGGCACGCACGTGCACCAAGGCCAATTGCTGGCCACTCTGGACGATGCCGACGCCAGAAGAGCTCTGGAGACCGCCAAGGCCGACCGCGATTCCGCCAAAGCCGCCATCGCAGACTACGAAGTGCAGCTAAAGAATGCTCGAATCTTGCTGCACCGGACCGAGGAGCTCCAAAAAGCTGGGGTAGAGCCCCAGGAGCAACTGGACAATGCGCGCACCGCTGCGGAAAGTCTCCAGGCCAAAATCGACCTGGCCAAGGCACAAGCGATTGCGGCGGAAGCCCGCATCGGCGAGGCGCAACAAGCGGTCGATAATTGCACGATTCGCGCTCCCTTCGACGGCATCGTCGTCTCGAAAGACGCGCAAGTCGGCGAGATGGTTTCCCCCATCTCGGCAGGCGGCGGCTTCACGCGCACAGGCATCGCCACAATTGTGGACATGAACTCGAATGAAATTGAGGTCGATGTAAATGAAGCCTACATCACGCGGGTGAAGCCCGGCCAGCAGGTTACTGCAATTCTCGACGCTTATCCCGACTGGGAGATTCCCAGCCGCGTGCGCACTATTATTCCCAGCGCGGACCGCCAAAAAGCGACCGTGAAAGTGCGTATTTCCTTCCTGAAGCTGGACCCGCGCATTCTCCCCGACATGGGAATTAAAGTGACTTTCCTCGGGGATGAACCATCTGAAAGGAATGTGGCAGCCGCGCCCGCAATCCTCATACCTCAGAATGCCGTTCGCGACGATGCCGGCAAGAAGGTTGTTTTTCTGGTCAGGGCCGATAAAATAGAACGCCGCGCGGTCACGCTGGGCGGAAATCGCGGTACCGACACGGAAGTGATTGCGGGTTTAGCTGTGGGCGATGCCGTGGTTGTAAATGGAGCCGGCAGATCTCCATGATGGCGAGAGCGTCCAGGTCAAGAAATAACTAATAAAGCTAAGAGGAGCGAATGGCAGACATGGTTCAAGTGGACGGCACTGGAAAAACCAACAGTCAGATTCAGGTGCGCGGGCTGGATAAGACATATCGCCGCGGGGGCGAAGAAATCCACGTACTGCAGGGGTTGAATCTCGATGTTGACCAGGGCGATTTCGTCGCCTTCATGGGGCCCAGCGGATCCGGCAAGACCACACTGCTGAACTTGCTCGGCGGACTCGACGTTCCCACGCGGGGAGCATCACCGTAGCCGGCGACGAGATTACGCACATGTCCCGCAGCAAGCTGACCTCGTGGCGAGCCCGGCACGTCGGCTTCATCTTCCAGATGTACAACCTCATCCCGGTGCTCACGGCGTTTCAGAACGTGGAGTTGCCCCTGTTGCTCACCAGTCTCTCCAAAGCCGAGCGCCGCAAACATGTGGAGACTGCGCTCGGCATCGTCGGACTGACGGATAGGATGAGCCATTATCCGCGTCAACTCTCGGGTGGACAGGAGCAGCGGGTGGCCATTGCGCGCGCCATTGTTGCCGATGCCACTTTCCTGCTCTGCGACGAGCCCACCGGCGACCTCGACCGAAAGAGCGCAGACGAAATCATGGATTTGATTCATCGTCTCGTGAAGGAGCACGGCAAGACCGTGCTCATGGTGACGCACGACCCGGTGGTCGCACTGCGCGCCGATCTCACAATGCACCTGGAGAAAGGCGTTCTGGTCGAGTCCCGCCAATCGCAAGAAGTCCCGGCCGGAGGTGCGGCATGAAATTCCGTGGGCTCATTTTCGCCAATCTCTTTCGCAAGAAACTTCGCTTGATCCTTACCATCGGGTCGTTCGCCGTCGCATTATTTCTTTTTGCGTTCCTCGCCGTGGTCAGGGGAGCCTTCAATCGTGGCGCCGATATCGCGGGAGCGGATCGTCTGGTTACTATCAATCGCGTATCCATCATTCAGCCGCTGCCGCTTGCCTACCGCGACAAAATTCTGCGCATTCCGGGGGTCAAGGCGGTCACCCACAACAATTGGTTCGGCGGCGTATATCAGGAAGAGAAAGAACTTCTTCCCGCAGTTCGTGATCGACGTGGAAAATCAGCGCCAGGTCATCCCCGAGCTGGTTGTTCCCGATGACCAATGGCAGAACTTCGTAAAGGACCGCCAGGGCGCTGTCGCCGGCGCGAAAACCGCCAAACGTTTCGGTTGGAAAATCGGCGACCGCATCCCCATCAAGAATGCCGGCTATGGGGCTACGGGCACTTGGGAGTTCATCTTGGACGGCATCTATCACAGCGAGCGCGCGGGCGGCGACGAGAGCCAGTTCTGGTTCCAGTGGGACTATTTCGAAGAACGTGTGCCGGCAACATTCAAGGGCAACACCGGCTGGTACGTGGTGAAACTCGACAGTCCCGATAATGCGGTGAGCGTCGCCAAGGCTATCGACGACATGACGGCCAACTCTTCGTTCGAAACTAAAACGGAAACGGAATCCGCGTTCGCCGCCGGTTGGGTCAAGCAATTCGGAAACATTCAATTCCTCATCATGACGATCGGCGCCGTAGTGTTCTTCACTCTGCTGCTGGTCACCGGGAACACCATGGCCATCTCCGTGCGCGAGCGCGTCGGCGAGCTTGCCGTTCTCAAAGCGATCGGCTTCAGCGATCGCTGGGTCCTTTTCTTTGTGCTTGCCGAATCTCTTACCATTGCGATTGTCGGAGGCCTTCTGGGGCTCGGTCTTGCGCTCCTGGCAGTTCCAGCTCTGGGCGCGGCTCTGAATGGCCTATTGCCTACGCTCATCTTGTCGCCTGCGATTCTTTCTCTCGGACTCGCGACCGCTCTGCTGGTTGGCGTCGTCAGCGGACTGCTGCCGGGAATTGGCGCCATGCGCCTGCGGGTTGTCGATGCCCTCCGGAGGGTCTGAGATGGCTATCCCGTTCGTCTACAACTTTCGCAGCGTCACGGCTCGCTGGACGTCGTCCATCGTCGCCGTCCTGGGTATCGCTGGAACCGTCGGCGTATTTGTGGCGATGCTTTCCTTAGCGCGCGGCTTCAGGGCTACCTTGGTCGCCTCCGGCTCCGAAGACAACGCTATCGTCCTGCGCGCCGGCGCCACCTCGGAGATGATGAGCGGAATTAAACTCGAAGACATCAAAATTCTCCAGGATGCTCCCGGTGTGGCCCGCGCCTCGGACGCCCCTCTGGTGACCTCGGAAGTCGTGGTGGTTGCACCCTTTCCCCTGCGCGCTACGGGGACCGATGCCAATGCTCAAATTCGCGGCGTCTCAGCCAACGTTTTGACCATTCGGAGAAACGTCAAGATCGTTCAGGGTCGAATGTTTCAACCCGGCCTTGCCGAGTTGATCGTGGGAAAAAACGCCAGCAGCAGCTATTCCGGTTTGACCCTCGGCAACACGGTTAATTTTGGAGGCGGTCATTGGCAGGTCGTGGGTATCTTCGACGCCGGCGGCAGTGCTTTTGATTCCGAAGTGTGGTGCGATGCGCGCGTGCTCGACGACGTGTACAAGCGGCCCAGCAATATTTTTCAGTCCGCCACCGTGCACCTGAGTTCGCCAGGCGCCTTTGAGCAGTTCAAGGATGCGGTCACTTCCGACCGCCGCCTCAACTTCGACGTCACCCGCGAAATCGACTACTACGCCAAGCAATCGACGCGCATGACCCAACTGATCACCATTCTCGGAGGACTGGTGGCCTTCGTCATGGCCATTGGCGCGGTTTTTGGTGCGCTCAACACCATGTATTCCGCGGTCGCCGAGCGCGGTCGCGAAATCGCCACCATGCGCGCCCTGGGCTTTGGTGGCGGAGCCGTCGTCTTCTCGTTCCTGGTCGAGGCGCTGCTGATTTCTTTCGTAGGTGGCGCCATCGGCTGCGTCGCCGTCCTGCCCTTGAATGGTCTGACCACCGGCACCATGAACTGGCAGACTTTTTCGCAACTGGCCTTTGCCTTCCGAATTACACCCGCGCTATTGCTGGCCGGCATCGTCTTCGCGCTTCTGATGGGTTTGCTCGGAGGCTTGCCTCCGGCGATGCGTGCCGCCTGGCGGCCTGTGGCCGTCGCCCTACGCGAACTGTAGGCTCGCAGCCGAGTCGCCAATCTCTCGAGCAACCTCTTCAATGCGGTCCCTTCGCCTTCCGACCAGCGCCACCCGCGCTCCCTCCCTCGCCAGGGCTATTCAGCTTGCGGAAAAAACCGGCGCTGTCCTTGCTTTTGGGTGGCGCAGCGGCTTGCCGCTGCGGTAACTGCCTTGTTTTGAATTGGGCTTTACAGAGTGCTGAAAAACTCAAGGTTCGTATCAGGGCATCGCTTCAGCGATGCCGTAAGTTCTTTGAATTGAGATGCCCCTTTAGGGGCTGTGCGGCAAAAACCGAGTTTTTCAGCAATCTGTTTTAGCCGCTGCGGGCACGCCTGTTCATTTGGCGGGCGCGTAGAAATAGTAGTCCGCTGTGTAGGGACTTTTCATTTCGGCGTCATGGTGAGACTCGTCGCATCCCTGGGCGGGCGGCTTCCCGCCGTGAGTGTGCACGCGTTGAATGGTCGTCACTTTCGTGAGCCGGCCAACGCCGGAGTGAGTCACGACATCCACCAGCAACCACGGAATGGAGTTGGGATCCTCCGAGTCCACGTGCGCGGAAGCCTTACCCGTAACCTCGCTGCCGTCTTTCAGTTTCCAGGTGGGACCGGCGAAATGGCTTCCGATGACGTTGCCTTGTTGATCTTTCAGTTCTGCCTCGGGAGCCACGAGGGTCCAAGCGAACTTGCCCGCGCCCGGCCGGCAGCTATAGATCTGCGATCCCGAGGCATGGGCGAGTAAAACAACTTCTTCACCGGGGCGTGCCTGAATTGCATCTGGGACCTTGGGTGGAGACACTTTCTGTGCGTGGGCCACGGGGAGAAGAAGGAAGGATCCGAGGAAAGACCCGAGCACGAAGAAGCTCATGATCGCTGCGTGTGTTTTCATAGATGCTCGCATGGCGCGATTGTAACAGCAGAAAAACGCAGCGTGCCAGTGCGGATCGGTCACCACAGCGGACACCGAGGCACCACACGGTAGCCTTCAAATTTCCTCAGTGTTCCTCAGTGCCCCCTGTGGTAAAGATTTTGATCTCGCGCCACTGATTAACCCAATTCCACAAGTTGCTGTAGCGGATTCTGTCGCGCGTCCGCCGGCTGCCGTAAACTACTTCGGCGAGTCTTTGCGGCGGGATGCATCCACGGCCGGGACTAGCGGCCGCCGCAGCGGCACAATCGCGCCTTTCGACGGATCGGCGGCAGCCGAGGCCCGCGCCAATACCTCGTGCTGGATGTACTGCACGAACTCCTGGATCTGCCGCTGCATCTCCTCCATGCGCTCGCGCATTTGAAGAATGATGGCGATGCCGCTGATGTTGACGCCCAGATCGCGCGCCAGCGACAGGATGAACTCAAGCCGCTGCAAATCTTCATCCGTATAGAGCCGGGTATTGCCCTCAGTGCGGCTCGGCTTCAGCAACCCTTCGCGCTCGTAGAGGCGCAAGGTCTGAGGATGAATCTCATACATCTCAGCCACCGCCGAGATCATGTACGCGCCTTTGGACTTACGCTTGGTCATGGCTGAAATATAGACCATTTGGAACGGGGGCTGCACCCGAATCGATCCGGCATGTTGCGAGTCGTCGCATGCGGCTCAACCCCCGTCCCGAAAGGGTGCACTATGGAGCAAAGAAATTACGGCTGAGGAAATCCAGCCGACGTCTAGCTCTCGAAGCCAGCACGTGAGCCTTCGCTCGCAGTCCTTTCGCCTCGCATTGACGGTGATCGGCTGGGGCATGCAGATGTGAGAAATCCGAATCTCCCCGGTGCGGTTAACGGGAAGGATGGAGCAGCCAAGAGATCGCGCGATTTCAAGCGCGCTCCTGAGATTCATTCCAGAGTAAACGTGGGTACCCATTAGGGTCCTCCTTATAGGGTTTTGGATCGCTAATATTCGCGGCACATGCGCGCCGCCTATATATGTAGCCGTTCTGACACCAACCGCCTTACGGCAGGTCCGTGAGAATTGCGTCCTCCTTTCTGAGAGCTTGCCTTGGTCGACTGAATAGGTTTGGCTCACGTTCTAAATCGAGGAAATCGAGCTTTGCCGGATCGTATTCGCGGAAGAGCTTATGCCAACGCGTGTCGATGAAGTCACCGAAAAAGCATATCGTCACGGGCGTCCCCCGCCCCACGCAGTCCTTGACGCACGCAGCGAGGGGCCAGGAATCGGATACGATAAAAACCCGCGAAATGTTCGGACGCCCTGCAATGCGAGCAAGCGAATAAGCTATCAGTGCGTCGAAGCGAATAAGTCGGGAACGAGATTTATCGTCAGTCAGCAGCGAGTTGCCGACGCTCGCCTCGTGCGGCGGCATCTGTCGCACCACCCAGCCAAATTCCTTCTGAATCATTTGGTGGAACTTCGCCTGTTTCTCATTGGCCTCGTCGGCGGCAGTAAAGAAATAGGCTGGCTTCGCGGGCCACCGGCTGTTACCGTGACGCCGCATCGCGTCAACTAGTGCATTGTAGTCAAGGTTCTTGTCGGGCGAAGCTTCACGCTGGCCGAAGAAAAGAGCGGAGCCGTCAATTAGAAGTGCTGAAGTTGGACCTGTGGCAGGAAATACGGGACTTGCGGACATTTATCCTCCATTCGCTCCATAGAGCAATATCGAACCAGAATACAAGCGGCCCCGGCCGCTGTCAACAGCTACCCCGCCAACTCCGGTTTAGGCGAAGCTGCAGCCCAGCCCGCAGGCTTCAGCGCATGGTTAATCAGGTAGGCGACGACGCCGGCACCGATCACGATCAGCCCAAACCAGAGCGAGCTCATGCCCAGCACAACTTCGTGTTCGCTGCGAATGATGGCAAATCCCAGCAGCAGAACTGGAGGAATGCCCACCGCAATCGCTCCAAATAGCCCGCCCGGCACGCGAAACGGCCGCTTCAATTCCGGTTCGCGAATGCGCAGACAGATCAAGCGCCACAAATTCGAGCGTCAGGCTCGCCCCATAAATCATGATGTCGAGCGTGACCAGCCGTTCGAAGCCAAGATTCAAAGCCAGGCCCCACCCGATCGCCAGCGCCAGAATCGCAACCCAGGGCGCGCGCGATTTCGGATGCAGCTTGCCAAAAACCTTCGGCAGCATGCCATCCTGCGCCATGGCCAGCGGCAGCCGCGAGTAACTCATGACCAGCGCATTGAACATGCCAAAGCCGCTCATCATGCCGCCCGCCACCAGCGCGATCCGAAGCACCGGCCCGCCCATCAACTGCGCAATGTCGGCCCAAGCGCCGGTTTCCCAGGCGCTGGCCGGAAGCCCGGTGATCCACATGGCGGCAAACGGAAGAACGTAACTGACGCAGACAATGGCCACCGCGACCAGCATGGCGCGCGGATAAGTCCGCTGCGGGCGCTCTACTTCGGTGGCGATGGTGGAGGCGTTGTCCCATCCCATGTAATTCCACATGCAGATGAGCAGCCCGCCGAGAATGTCGACGTTCGAGGTCGTCGGCTTGGTGACCGCATTCGCCAGCGCGTGAATCTTGAAGGGCGCCAGCACAAAGATCGCCGCAAAGGGCGCCGAGAGCGCAAAGAACAGCCACAGCGAAGTCGTCGAGACGACCTTCACGCCCATGATATTGAGGACAGCGCAAACAATCACCACGCCCAGCGCGACCGCCACGCCGCGATGGTTCTCCTGAAACCAGGGAAACATACGCGTGAGATACGCGACAAACAGCGTAGGATAAATCGCCATATCGAAAATGGACGCGACCAGCGACAGCCACGCTTCCTGAAATCCCCAGAAATTTCCCATGGCGCGGCGCACCCAGGCGTAGTAGCCGCCCTCGAAGGGCAGCGCGCTAGAAAGTTCGCCGATCATGAACGCGGTCGGCAGGCTCCAGAGAAGCGGGGTCAGCAGCAGGATGAGAATCGCTTTGCCATAGCCCGCGCCGTGCACGATGTCCTCGGTGCCATAGGTTCCGCCCGAGACCATAAAGAAGGTCGCGGCGACCAGGGGCCAAAGCGTGAGGCGAATAGAGTTTTCTTCGTCTTGTCGTTCTGGGGAGCGACCTGCGGAGCGACGCCAGGAATGAAGCCAGGCCGCGAAAGGTTAGGGCGTGCGGTAGCTGTTGCCAATTTCTATGGCTTCCTCCTCGGGCGACTCACTCTCACCACCGCGTCTCCGGATTCGAAAAACGACTTTCGTTACGCGGCTCCCAGGGTGGACAGCGATTCCCGGGCATTTTCGGCGAAGTTAGTTCGCAAGAGTGAGATTACGGCAAATCCTCACAGATGCAAGAATATTTTGAGAAATGTTGAAAATTTTTCTCAATGAGGCCGGGTACGGAGGTAACGGGAGAAAACAAACTACGGTGGAGCGACGGGCGTCTCGCCCGTCCAGCCGAGCGGCGACGCCCGACTCTCCACCAACCAGCAAGCAACCGCAAGACACTGGCATGCGCAGCGCGATTTGATGTATAACCATTCCGGGGTTTTTCAGCTTCAACTCTTCAAGGAGGCACTAGCCATGAGGACAGTCTCGCTCGCAGTTCTGTGTATTTTCGCCGGCTTACTGTTTGCCCAATCGGGGGCGCACCAGAATGCGTTCACTCCGGACCAAATCAAATACGGCCCGCCACCGCCCTTTGTTGCTCCTGGCGCCCAACTGGCCGTGCTCGAGGGCGACCCCACCGCGACGACCGGCGATTTCACCATCTGGCTCAAGATGCCCGATGGCTACAAGATCGCGCCGCACTGGCATCCCAAGCGCGAAAATGTGACGGTAATCTCAGGGAATTTCAAGGTCGGGATGGGCGACCAGTTCGATGAGGCCAAGATGATGACCTTCCCAGCCGGCAGCTTCGCGTATCTCGATCCCGACATGCACCACTACGCCATGGCCTCGGGAGAGGTGGTGGTGCAGGTCCATGGCATGTCGCCGCTGCAATTTAACTATGTGAATCCGGCGGACGATCCGAGTAAGAAGTAAGCGAAGAGGATGCCTAGCTTACTTCCGGGGAAGCCTTCCCGGTTCCCCCCTGTGTACCTCTGTGTCCCCTCTGGTTAAAGGTTTTGCATGTGCCTAAGAATATTCCCAGCGCCGCGCCAGCCTGCGAGCGATGGCGCACAGCACGACGCCGACCCCAAGCAGCACCAGCACCTGCGGCCAGAGGTGTGAAACCGGCTCATCCCGCCAGAAGACCTTAGTAAACCCGTCGATCGCCCAGGCGTTGATGGTCAGCAGGCCAGCTTTCTGCATAGCTTCGGGCATCAGAAAACGCGGGAACATGCTTCCCCCAACCGAGGACATGATCAGAATCACCAGCGTCGAGAGCGGACCCAGTTGCGCGCGCGTGCGGCATATGCTGGCCAGCAGCATGCCGAAGGCTCCCACCGCAAAGGCCGTGGAGAGCCCCATGACCACAAAGCCGGTAAGATGCGGGATGAAGTCAAGTTTGAAAACCAGCCAGGCCCAGATAAACATGAGGACCAGTTGCGAGAACGCCAGCAACACGCAGTAGCAGAGCTTACCTCCCAGCAGCGTTCCCATGGTGACGCGTGAACTCAGCACCCGGTCCAGTGTTCCACTTTCAGCTTCGTCCAAGAGCGACCCTCCCGCACCGCTGGCGGTGAAGAGCAGAAACATAACCCCAATCGCCGCAGCATAAAAAGACACCATCGGGTTGTTTTTGTTCTCGCCAACAACGTCGCGAGTGGTCACTGGAATCGGCATGCCGCGATTGGAATCGGCAGGCGCTGCATCGTGGCCGCCGCTCTCCGCACTTTCCCGCCGCCGCAGTGCCTCGAGGCCTGCGTCGATCCTCTTCTTCTGTTCCGGAGTAAACCCGCCGGCGTACTTGTCCATGTATTGCGATCCCTGCTCCGCCATGATGTCCGGCATCGAGGTCATCGCGACTTTCTGGAGCAGCCCGGCGATCACTTGTGGCGCAACCATGTCGCTGCTGTCTTTGAGCAACTGGATCGTAGGCCGGTTCTGGTTGGGCGCGCCGAATGAAATTGGGTTCTCTCCGAAGCCATGAGGGATGATGAGGGCCACCGGCGCAGTCCCGTCTTTCACCGCGGCTTCTGCCGTCGCGGCCGTGTAGTCCGGTTGCTCCACACCTTGCTTCGACGCCGGCCTCTTCTTTACCGAAAGCGATCCTTCGCGCTCCAGGCCCTGGATCAGTCTCTGCGAAGCTGCGCTGTGGTCTTCATCAACCACCAGCAGACTTACTTTGGGCGTGGTGTCACGCCGCCCGCCAAAGATCACGGCAAAAATGGTAAAGAACGCAATTGGCAGAATGAAGCTCAGCGCCAAGGCGCCGCGGTCGCGGCGCAAGGCGATCAATGCGGTTCGCACAATGGGCAGAATCAATCGCGTAACTCCCTTCCGGTCAAGTGCAGGAATACGGATTCGAGGTTGGGTTTCCGCAGCGAGATGTCTGCCAGTTCATGTCCCGCTTTGGCCGCGGCCTCGAGCAATCCGGCGATTTCAGTCGCATGTTCGATGGTGAACCGCGCCATCCCATTTTCTTGCAGCCCTCCGCGCTCTTTCACCCAGGCGGCCAAGCTGTCGTCGGCCGTCGCGAATCGCGCCAGCACCTCGCTGCGCGAAGCGAAAGCATCCCGTACCAATTCATCCTTGGTTCCGAGCGCAATAATGCGCCCATGATCGATGATCGCGATGCGATCGCAGAGTCGCTCCGCTTCCTCCATGTAGTGGGTGGTGTAAATCATGGAGATCCCCTCCCCGCGCAGCTTCTCGATCATTTCAAAGATGCGGTTGCGGGCTTGCGGATCGACTCCCACCGTGGGTTCGTCCATCAACATCACCTTGGGACGGTGGATCAGTCCAGCGGCCATGTTCAGCCGCCGCTTCATTCCTCCCGACAGATTCTTAACCGGTTCGTGCGCGCGGTCGGTGAGCGCCGCCCAATCAAGGCACCAGTCCACCGCCGTCTTCAAAGCGGCACGCCTCAGGCCGTGATATTGCCCGAATGATTCCAAATTTTCCCGGCAGGTGAGCTTAGGGTAGAGCGCCAGATCTTGCGGAACCCATCCCAGAGCCATGCGCGCGCCCGCCGAATCCGCCCGGTCGCCGAACACCGTCACCGTACCCGCATCCGGGATGACGCGCCCGACGATGCTGCGAATCAGCGTGCTCTTGCCGGCGCCATTGGGGCCAAGCAGTCCCAGGCATTCCCCGCTCTTCAGTTCAAGCGTAATGCCGTTGACCGCAGTCAATTCGCCAAAGCGTTTGACCAGTCCCTCAACTCGCAAGGGCAACAACAATGACGCCGTCGAAACGACGGGTGCAGATGCCATTCAACCTCCGGGATTGGCGATCGAACACTAATTGTAGGCCTAACCAGCCGTCAAAATAGTCACCCCAGCATTCCCCCGTGTTCCTCTGTGTCCCCTGTGGTAAAGGGTTTTGGCGTATTCATCACCACAGACAACGTCGAACATCACAGACGACAAGAAGGCCTTGAAATGACCGGTGCAGATGCCATTCAACCTCCGGGATTGGCGATCGAACACCAATTGTAGGCCCAACCAGCCGTCAAAGTAGTCACCCCAGCATTCCCCTGTGTTCCTCTGTGTCCCCTGTGGTGAA
Source organism: uncultured Acidobacteriaceae bacterium (assembly GCA_963794365.1). Lineage (GTDB taxonomy): Bacteria > Acidobacteriota > Terriglobia > Terriglobales > Acidobacteriaceae > Acidiflorens. The sequence continues at coordinate 28,836 of CAWCDV010000015.1, read as the reverse complement.
GGGTTTTGGCGGATTCATCACCACAGACAACGTCGAACATCACAGACGAGAACGCCAGTAGCCGGCAATGATGGGTTCGAGAGAATCCGATGGCCAGCCCCGCGCTCGTTCCCACGCCCCGCGTCAATCAAGTGTCCGGCGCAGTTGTTAATGCCGCCATGAAGGTTCATTCACTGCTTGGGCCCGGTCTGCTGGAGAGTGCCTATGGCGCTTGCCTGGCTCACGAGTTACGCAAACGAGGGTTCAATGTGGATACACAGGTCGGTTTGCCGGTGGTCTACGACGGAGAAAAACTCGAACTCGGTTATCGCATCGACCTGCTGGTCGAAAATCTGGTGGTTGTCGAGATCAAATGCGTGGACGCAGTCCATCCTGTCCATGAAGCACAACTCCTTTCCTACTTGCGCCTCAGTGGGAAGAATGTGGGACTGCTTATCAATTTTCATGTCGCTCGCCTGAAGGACGGCATCAAGCGCATGGTGGACGGCAGGGATTGGGAAAGATAGTTCCTCACCACAGGGAACACAGGGAACGCAGAGAACACCGAGAACACAGGGAAACCCTCATCATTGCCCCTGTGTTCCTCTGTGCCCCCTGTGGTAGAAGGTTTTGACTCTAAATCTTTCCCCAAAGCTCCTCTCGCGGGTCTTCAGGATTGAGCTTGGCCAGTTCCCGCAGCAGTTCCTTAGTCTTCTCGTCGCGGGGCATGGGGACGGTGATCTTCACCTCGACGATCTCATCCCCGCGCACGCCGTCTTTAGTGGCCGAAGGCACGCCCTTTTCCCGCAGCCGAAGCTTCTGCCCAGACTGCGTCCCCGGAGGAATCTTCAGCATGCTACGCCCATCGATGGTAGGCACTTCAATCTTTGATCCCAGCGCGGCCTCGACCGCCGTAACCGGCACCGTGATGTTGATGTCGTCGCCGTCGCGCCGGAAAAGCGGGTGCTCGCCGATCCGTATGATGACGTAAAGATCGCCAACCCCGCCCCCGCGCAGTCCGGCATTGCCTTTGCCCGCGATCCGAATGCGTTGCCCATCGCGGGTTCCGGCCTTGATGCGGATCTCCAGCGGATCGGTGCGCTCGACGCTGCCTTCGCCATGGCACACCGGGCAGGTCGAAATATTCTTACCCGTCCCATGGCATCGCGGGCAGGTGACGTTGAACTTCATCCGCCCGCCCGTCTGCTCGATCGTCCCCTTGCCATGGCACTGCGGACATACCCCGGGAGCTTCGATGTATCCATTGCCGTGGCAGTTTCCGCAAACATCGCGCCGCGCGATATTGAGCTTCATCACCCCGCCGCGGATCGCCGTCCAGAACGGCACGTTGACCTGATATTCAAGGTCGCTGCCGGGTTCGGGGCCCTCTTCGGCCCCTTCACCGTGCCCGCCGCCAGTGAAAATACTGGAGAAGATGTCGCGGAATCCGCCGCTCCCGCTGCTCGACGTCTTGCGCCCGCCAGCGCGCGCGCCCTCAAACAGATCCGAAAAATCAAAGCCGCCGAAATCGACGTTTCCTTGTCCGCCGGCATGATGCCCTCCCGGAAAGCCTCCGCCAAAGTCGCCGGGCCCGGCCCCAGGCTGTCCGCCGCCCCGAGCGTAGGCCTCCGCCGTAGCCGGATCGATATTGTCGGAGTAAAACCCGAGCTGGTCGTAGATCTTCCGCTTCTTGGGATCGCTCAGGACGTCGTTGGCCTCGGAAAGAGTCTTGAACTTTTCTTCCGCCGCCTTGTCCCCAGGATTGACGTCAGGATGATACTTGCGCGCAAGTTTGCGAAACGCCTTGCGGATGTCGTCGGTGGAGGCCGACTTCTTAACGCCAAGAACGCCGTAATAGTCTTTGGTCTGGGTGGCCATGTTCTAGCTGTCAGCGTCAGCTTTCAGCTTGTCGTTCTCCGTTTGTCTGCTCTCCGTCATCTTACGCTTTGTCATCCTGAGCGTAGCACGGCCCTCGGCAAAGCCGAGGGCCGTGCGGAGTCAGAAGGTACCCTCTACCTCCATCAACTTAGTTCACGACTTCCTTCGCCTGCTCGTCCACCGGCACGGTGAACGCCTCAAAAGGAGCCGCATCCATCGACACGGGGATCCGCTGCACGCCGGTCGCGGTCGGCGCGAAGCAATACCAGCGCCCCTCTTCGGGGACGAAGTTCACAAAAAACATCTGTCCATTGACTTCGAATCTCAATTCGTTTTCCTCTTTCTGGCCCGTAATAATAACTCTCAAACTGTGATGCAAATTGGGGGCGCATTCGCGCCCCCACTGAAGTGCCACTCGCTGATGCGCTGACGAGCTGGGGCAGCTGACAGCGTTACTTCTTGTCTTCGACGTCCACGTACTCGGCGTCGATCACGCCTTCGTCCTTCTTCTTACCCGCGCCATCGCCGCCAGACGCCGCGTGCCCATCAGCCGGCCCCGCGCCGCCAGCACCCGGTGTCCCGCCAGGAGCCGCCTGCGTAGCCTTGTACATCTGCTCCGCCAGCTTGTGCGAAGCCGCAGTCAGCTTCTCGCGTGCCGAGTCCATCGCCGCCTTGTCGCCGCCTTCGATCGCCTTCTTCGCGTCCGCCAAAGCATTCTCCACGTCGCCGCGCTCCGAGCCCGAGATCTTGTCGCCATGCTCCTTCAGCATCTTCTCGATGTTGTAGACCATCGAGTCGAGCTGATTCTTGGCCTCGATCTCTTCGCGCCGCGCCTTGTCTTCGGCCGAGTGCGCGTCCGCTTCCTTAGCCATCCGCTCGACTTCTTCCTTAGACAAGCCCGAAGACGAAGTAATCGTGATCTTCTGATCCTTGCCCGTGGCCATATCTTTCGCGGTCACGTTCAGGATGCCGTTAGCGTCAATGTCAAACGTAACTTCGATCTGCGGAATGCCCCGAGGCGCCGGCGGCAATCCCGTCAAATGGAACTTACCCAAAGTCCGGTTCTGCGCCGCCAGCGGTCGTTCGCCCTGCAGCACATGCACCTCCACCGAAGTCTGACTATCGGCCGCCGTAGAAAACGTCTCCGTCTTCTTAGTAGGAATCGTAGTGTTCCGAGGAATCATAGGCGTAGCCACGCCGCCCAAAGTCTCGATCGACAAAGTCAAAGGAGTAACGTCCAAGCAGCAGCAGGTCTTTCACCTCGCCCTTGAGCACGCCGCCCTGAATCCCAGCGCCAATCGCCACCACTTCATCCGGATTCACGCCCTTATGCCCTTCGCGCCCAAACAGTTCTTTTACGATCTGCTGAATGCGCGGCATGCGCGTCTGTCCCCCGACCAGCACCACTTCGTTGATCTTGCTGGCATCGACGCCCGCATCCTTCAAACACTGCTTCGAAGGCCCCACCGACCGCTGCAAAATATCTTCGATCATGGTTTCGAGCTTAGCCCGCGTCAGCTTCTTGACCAGGTGCTTCGGCCCGCAGGCATCCGCCGTGATGAACGGCAGATTGATCTCGGTCTCCATGGTGGTCGAAAGCTCGATCTTCGCCCGCTCCGCCGCGTCCCGCAGACGCTGCAAAGCCATCTCGTTGCCCTTGCCGCGCAGGTCGAGACCTTCATCCTTCTTGAATTCGTCAATCAGCCAATCCACCAGCCGCTGATCGATGTTGTCGCCGCCCAGATGCGTGTCGCCGTTAGTGGCTTTCACTTCGATCACGCCTTCGCCCACTTCCAGCACCGAGATGTCAAAAGTCCCGCCGCCAAAGTCGTACACCGCGATCGTCTCGTCCTTGCCCTTGTCGAGCCCGTAAGCCAGCGCGGCCGCGGTCGGCTCATTGATGATTCGCTTCACGTCCAGCCCGGCGATCCGCCCCGCATCTTTCGTAGCCTGCCGCTGCGCATCGTTGAAGTAAGCCGGCACGGTGATGACCGCATCGGTGACCTTCTCGCCCAGATAGTCTTCCGCCGCCTTCTTAAGTTTCTGCAAAATCATCGCCGAGATCTCGGGCGGAGTATACTTCTTCCCCTGCGCCAAGATCGACCACATTGTCGCCGTCCCGCTCGACCTTGTAAGGGACCATCTTCAATTCTTCGCTGACCTCGTCATAGCGCCGTCCCATAAACCGCTTGATCGAGTAAACGGTATTCTCAGGATTGGTAATAGCCTGCCGCTTAGCGACCTGCCCCACCAGCCGTTCGCCGGTCTTCGTAAATCCAACGACCGAAGGAGTAGTCCGCCCACCTTCTTCGTTCGGGATAACCTTCGGCTCTCCGCCCTCCATAACCGCCACGCAGGAGTTGGTAGTGCCCAAGTCAATTCCAATAGTCTTGCCCATAACGCATCCTCCGAAACATATAAGTGCTTTACAATCAATAAAATGATGATTACGCTCTAGGTCATGCTATAACCTGAGCGAATCATTGTCAAGTTTTAGATGCGGTGGAAGGAGAAGAAGATGCGGCCGCATTTAGGCGCGACCGCGCGTCCAGCCGAGAGACCACGTCGCCCAATCCCATTGTCATCCTGAGCGCAGCCGAGTCATACGCGAAGCGTATGTCACGGCGGAGTCGAAGGACCCCTGCACCGCTTCGCAGCAGCCGCCGGTCGCGAGGTGTCCTCCCGACAAACTGGATTCATCTAGAAAGGGTGCCTCGCGGCGAACGTTGAGCGAACTGTTCTCTCCCATCCGAATCGAAACTTATGTATATTTTGTTTTGCGTCTGAAGCCGGTTTCCTCCCATTGAGAAGGCATATATGGAAGTTTTCACTGCATCGCTTAAGGACAAAGTTGCAAATCGAATCAGCCTCCCTGCCGAAATTCACCGGGATGGAACTCACTACACGGCTTTGGTTAAAGTGTCGGGGCGTTTAGATTCTCCGAACTCTTCCCTCAGTCAGGTGGTCGGTCTGTTCATGGCTTGTCAAGGTCGGCAGGGACTTTCTTTATGGATGACAACGGAGTGGTTCGCCAGTGCCATTTTTCCGCCGATACGATTGATCCCGGCTTCGCTGGTGATGGAGATCAGGAAGTAACGCTAGAATTTGATATCGAAGATTAAATCGTCAAGTGGTTTCCCTCTTCTTAACCTGTGTAGCGACCCGTTCAGGGAAGAATATAATGTTCAGGAACGGAGCGGATCATGGCGAAATTTGCACCTGTGTTTAGCAGTACGGAAAGTGCCATCCTTCTTGCGATGTACGAAGAAGCGAATGGTCACTACGACTCTTACACGCTTGCTTGGAAGCTGAATCCGATTGTGCACGTGCCCAGCCCAGAAGCGGAGGAAGCGTTCAAGGGAACTCGCGATGCGGTAGAAAGCCTAATCGAACGCGGGTTCATCCGTGGCGAACGGCTTAAAGGCGCGGATGGCATCTACTTCAAGGAATTGAAGCTAACTCCCGATGGCGAGCACACGGCAATCTCGCATCGGAAAGAAGTCGAGAACTTCAAAAAGGAATTGCCTCGGATTGTCGAAGAGTCGAATAAAGTATCGCAAGAGGTCGCCGATTACCAGAAGAAAAATCCCTCCCGATAGAATCATGCTTATCCAGAAAAGCTGCCACAGGGAAGCATCTATCCTCAGATTACACAGGCACCGATCACCAACTACGCTGATTTTTTGAACTATTTCCGTGGTGGTCACACTATTGACGACAATCTAGGGGCTACGGTTATCGCGAACACGCCGCAAGCCCGGATGTTGGATACCGCTATCGCGAGTGGACATCTCAAGAAAACGAAGTGCATGGCGATACCCGATGAATTTCTTGCAGATGTAACTTTAACGAAGCCGGGATCGGAGCTTATTCAAGGCTTTTTTGATCGGCAGTTCTGCGAGATGGCAATCGCTGAAGCCCGAAAGAGTGTCGCTGAAGACGACGGCGAACTCCACCCGTATGTCGGCGCAGTGATCGTGAAAGATGGCAACGTTGTAGTCTACGGGATACCGAGGCGAAACGGGCGAAGGAAGGCACGCAGAATTTTGTGCTCTAAAAAAATTGAACGATGATGTGGATAATGTTGATCTGAGTGGTTGCACCGTCTACACAACACTGGAGCCTTGCTCCATCCGCAAACCCGGAAAGACGCCTTGCACCAATCGTCTAATCAACGGCAAGGTCGCACGTGTTGTATACGGTCTGGCGGATAAAGATGAGACGGTGTTCGGGCATTCTTCCCTGACCGAAGCAGGCATTGAGATCGGGCTTTTCACCGACGACTTGATTCAGGAACTTCTGGCTCTCAACAAAGAGTGGTCTGACACACGGAGAAAACCTGAAGTCATGCCCCCACCGAACGATACCCCGCCACTCGCCTGTGTCGCATACTATAAGCCGGGAACCCCATGAGGGACGACATCCATTTGTTTGTCCGACCGCCAAAAGACGCAGGCGCGTTCTACACGGTAGAGGACGCAGATAAAACTGTTTTGGCTTACGGTCGAACTATTGACGAAATCGCTCTTGAATGGCGGCAAATTCACAACCACAAAGTGATTGTAGAAAAATTCACTCGCCAAAGTTACGGCGGTAGTGATCAGCGTTTCAACCTTATGTAGCCGGGTGCCCCACACATTCGCGTTGTTGCGAATGTGTGGGCCTCTGCACAGTGACCGCCCTTTCAACTCTCCTCACCGAGTCATCCTGAGCACGGTGCCCCAGGTTCGCGCCCGTCCTTTGGGCGCTAACTTGGGGTTTCAAGCTGACCTCACCAATCCAGGTCGCGTGGCCCAGTTTCTTGACATGTGAAAAACATGAAAGTACGCTTGCAACATGTCAAAGATGATTCAGCTTCGTAATGTACCTGACGGCTTCATCGCAGCTGAAGGCTCGCGCTGCCATGGCGGGGATGTCGCTTTCAGATTATCTGTTGGCGGAGATCAAAGAAATCGCGGAGCGGCCAACGCTCGCAGAGTTGCGGGACCGTCTGCATAAGCGTAAACCAGTTTCCGTTCAACTTGATACCGCTCGCTTGGTGCGAGAAGAAGCGCAGAGCCTACGGTGATCGCCTGTGATCGTCCTGGATGCGTCCGCCGCAGTTGACTGGCTTCTTCAGACATCTGCAGGACAGCGTATTGAGAAGCGAATTTATTCGCATAACGAATCACTGCATGCTCCTCACCTCCTCGATCTTGAGGTCACCCAGGTACTGCGGCGTCTGGTGCGGGAAGGAGCGGTCTCAGCACACCGCGCTGATGCGGCGGTCCGCGATTTGTTGGACCTCCGGATCACTCGCTATCCCCATTTCCTACTGCTGCCCCGGATTTGGCAACTCCGTCACAATTTGTCTGCATATGATGCCGCCTATGTCGTGCTTGCCGAAAAACTCGGCGCTGCATTAGTTACGCGTGACGGCCGCCTCGCTTCTGCTTCCGGCCACGCAGCGCCAATCGAGTTGTTTTAATTCCCATGATGGCCGGTGCCGACGGCACCAACACTGGATGAATTCGAGGAAAGCATGGCGGTAACGGATCCCTTACTTACATTTGCGGAATAACCCTCACTCCCGCGCCTTCTTTCTCTCCTCAACCATCACCTTCCGCAGAGCCCGGTTGATCCGCGTCTGGTAGCCCCGCCCGGCCCGTTGGAACCACGCCAGCAGGTCGGCATCCAGCCGCAGCGTCACCGGCTTCTTCACCGGCTTGTACATGCCCGCCAACTCCTCCGGCAGGTACCGCGGACGCCGCCTCGACCTCGCCGACGCCTCAATCCGCGTCACCTTTCGCGACGCCCGTGCCCGCTTCGTAACCCGCTTCCTTTGTTTCATTTGAGCCCCGTTGTAAGTACACCATGATACTAACAAAAATACCAGTATAACGTTCCACGTGGAACACATCTCGAGTTTGTGCCGCGACCCCCTGGCGTCTGAGCTGGATGAGGATTTTACTGGCCACTGACCACCGACCACTGACTACTGCCTACATTCCCGGAAACTTCATCCCCGCCATGCGCCGCGCGAAGCTGGGCTTGCCCATCTGCTTGAACATTTTCTTCATCTGCGCGTACTGCCGAAGCAGGCTGTTGACTTCCTGCACGCTGGTGCCGGAGCCGCGGGCGATGCGCTTGCGGCGGCTGCCGTTGATGGCTTCGTGATGGTTGCGCTCGTACCCGGTCATCGAATTGATGATGGCCTCGACCCGGTTGATCTGTTTTTCGTCAACCTTGTCGGCGGCTTTTTGCAGGCCGGAGAACGCGCCGACACTGGGCAGCATGCCCATGAGGCTTTGCAGCGATCCCATTTTGCGAACCTGCCGCAACTGGTCGCGGAAATCTTCCAGCGAAAAGCCGTCGCCGCTGAGGACCTTGGAGGCAAGCTCGCTGGCCTTCTTCTTGTCGATCTGCGACTCGGCTTTTTCGATGAGCGAGAGGATATCGCCCATGCCGAGAATGCGCGAGACGATGCGGTCGGGGTGGAAGGGCTCAAGCGCGTCGTATTTTTCGCCGATGCCGATGAACTTGATGGGCTGCCCCGTGACCTGGCGGATGGAGATCGCCGCGCCGCCGCGAGCGTCGCCGTCCATCTTGGTAAGGATGACGCCGGTAAGCGTGAGCTTCTTATGAAATTCGTCAGCCGAGTTGACGGCGTCCTGCCCAGTCATCGAATCGGCGACAAATAAAATTTCCTGCGGATTGAGCAGTCGCTTGAGCGACTGCATCTCCTCCATGAGTTGGTCGTCGATGTGCAGACGCCCGGCGGTATCGACGATGAGCACGTCGCAGCCTGTGTTGATCGCTTCGCGGCGCGCTTCTTTGGCAAGGCGCTCGACGGTCGCCGTATTCGCTTCACCGACCTCGCCTTCGTAGAGATTGGCCTTGATCGCCGCCGCAACGACTTTGAGTTGCTCGCGCGCAGCCGGGCGGTAGACGTCGACGGAGACAAGCAGCGGACGGTGTCCACCATTCTTGAGCCAGTTGGCAAGCTTGCCGGAGGTAGTGGTTTTGCCCGAGCCCTGCAGCCCGGCCATGAGCACAACGGTCGGCGGCTGCGAGGCGAACTTTAATTTAGCCGTGTCTTTGCCAAGAGTCGCGACCAGTTCGTCGCGGACAATTTTGATAACCTGCTCGCCCGGCGAAAGCGCGGTCAGCACTTCCTGGCCGACAGCCTTGGCCTGGATGCGGTCGATGAGCTCTTTGACAACTTTGAAGTTGACGTCGGCTTCAAGCAGCGCCAGACGAATCTGTTTTAGCGCCTCGGAGATGTTCTCTTCCGTGAGGACGGCTTGTCCACGAAGAGACTTGAAGGCGCGCTGAAGTTTTTCCTGGAGATTCTCGAACATAGCGTAAGAATCATTTTAGCAGTCTGGATTTCTAAACACTCAGGCGCCCCGGTCATTCCGGCTATACAGCAAAATTGACGAGCGACACAAGCTGTCGCAGCCAGCTATCAAAATGAGGGCACTGCGCCCGAATTCGGAACAGCCCAACTTCCAGCGCAGCAAGGGTGCCGTAGAGAGGCTTCTCATACCCTGGTACAAGGTTTTTCACTCGCCTGGAGGGGCAGGTAATCGGAGAGTCGTTAATGTCTTCTGGCGTTTCAAAGGCATTCCGAATCTGTTGGAATTGAAGTTCCAAATCCGGTCGCCCGATCCCTTGGCAGAATGCCGGACAGTCACTGAACAATAATCCTTCGAACTCATGCATCACTACGAAAGGCATAAAGCGCCTGGGATCGAGACTTGATCCAACCTCCATTGATAAGTCCCCGGCGAGGGCCGCTTCCACGTGCGATGCCTTAAACCCCGCCTCAATTCCCAAGGCCGTTGCTCGACCAGGCCATGCTCCATCTCCGTGTTGAGGCAAAGCGTAAAAATCAACCATCGTGGTTGCGATGCATCCGAGGTCTTCGCGAAGGTGGTTGATGATGTCCTTCCTAACTGAAGGCCAAGGTCGGATGCCTCCTCTTCGCTGGCGCAAACGGGCGTTGCCAACGATCCTGGCGCTCACAGATTGATAGCCTGCGTTTACCAAGTAATCTCGAAGAACCTCATTCACGAAGCTCTCTTCGGTCTGGCCCTCAACGTGAATCAGCAAACGGGCCATGTCTACTCCGAGAGCGGTCTTCCGGTAAGTTCGTTCTTTTCCCAGAGCTGACCGAGACTGTAATCTTCCAGCCATTGTTTCAGTCGCGAAGGTTCGAGGCGTGCGATTTGGGTCCCGCCATCCACACGGTTTGCAACGAGCACGTCCTCTGGATCAAAATGGTCTAACAGCAGAGATGATTGCGTGGAGACAATCACCTGTGTGCTTGTCGAGGCCTGCCGCATGAGAGAGGCCAGCATCTCGATCGCGTAGGGGTGCAAGCCCAATTCGGGTTCGTCAACAAGGATTACCGAGGGTAGAAACTCCTTAGGCTGAAGAAACAACGTAGCCAGGGCAATAAAGCGAAGTGTACCGTCGGAAAAAGAACCCGAGTCAAAGTACTGATCCGAGTTTTGGTGTCTCCATTCAAGCATAATGTCATCCGGTTTCAGCCTAGATGGAGCTAGTCTGAAATCGTCAAAAAACGGGGCCACCCGCTGGACTGTCCGACGGATCAAAGTGTAAGAAGCTTGATGCCGCTCCTGTAGAAAGTAGAGAAAAGCGGCGAGATTGGAACCATCGGGACGCAGAAATTGATTGTCATTGACCTTAGCGGTCTTGCGCATCGGCGAAGACAGGCTTGTGTCGTGCATGTGATAGAGCCGCCAGCCACCAAGGCGCGCTCGCACCCAACCAGGGGTCTTTTCGAGGTGTGGATTACTGATGCCAGCTTCACGTCCTTGTTCACGGGGCGCGAGGGGCACGTCGAAGGGTTTCTTATAGGCCTTCCCTCCCCAGTAAAGGGCCGCCTCCGAAGACGGATACAGGCCGTCATCCTGCGTCGGGGAGAGTATAAGTTCGTATTGATTGACCTCTTCCTCAAAGGATAGGCGAGCCTCAATTTGCTTCGTCGTCTTAGAACCGAAGTGCAGTATTTTTTCCGCGCCTCCAGCTTGAATTACGTAATCTCGCAAGCGCCCCTCGCGAACTGCATGAAGAAACGAGAAAACGCCGATAAAATTCGATTTGCCTGAGCCATTGGAGCCGATCAAAACGTTGATGGGCCGCAGCGGAAGCTTCTCGATCGAAGCAATACTTTTGAAGCCCCGAACCGTGATGTAGTCGAGCGCGTTTGAAGACATTTGTCCTTTGGTCTGGAAGCCGCCAACTAGAATAACGCATCCCAGAGCGTTCTCGGCAGGACGCCCGTCACTCCACCTTCGGACGCACCATTTCGAAGCGTTGTATGGTTCGCGTATATTGCATGCCGCCCATGCGTCCGATCAGATCGAGCGAGTTCCGGTCCAGGCGGCCTTGTTTCAGATGGCGGTCGTCGACGTGAACCGAGACGATTTCACCAATCACCAAGCTGCCGCCGTCGGAGGCGGGATTGAAGTCGAGAATCTGACGCAGCTTGCATTCAAAGCTGACGGGAGACTCCGCCGCTCGCTGCGGCCGAACCACTTTCGAAGGCGCCGATGCGACCTTTGCCCATTCGAATTCATTGATGGACGCGTCATAATCTCCGCTGGTCAGGTTCATGGCCTCGGCCAGTTCGAAGGTGACCACATTGATCACGAATTCTCCAGTCTCGCGAATATTCCTCAGCGTGTCTTTAGGCGTGCCTGCAGGCTTTCCCGCCTCTGCTCCCAAGTTCTTCGGCGAGCGCATCGCCGGCGCAAACGCCAGCAGCGGAGGATTGGCGTATACGGCGTTGAAAAACGAAAAGCGCCAAGTTGGGTTGTCCGGAAGCGCTGAGGCTCGAAACCCACGCGATCGGCCGCGGCCCCACGGCGCTGATCAGAATGTTATAGAACTCACGGTGCGCAAGTTGAGAAGGGGTGCCGTCCATGGCGTCGAGTATATCTTCTGCACATTGTTACTCACTTGGTTACTCACTTGGTTACTCACTCGGTTACTCACTCCGTCAGCCCTTTTCGCCGAACACTTCCTTCGCGGCGACCACCGTGTTGCAGTGAATCGTGATTGTGTCTTCGACGTTCAGGGCGTAGCCGCCGGCGAGTGTGACCATCACGGGGATGCCCTCGGTCTTGGCGGCCCGGAACACAAGAGCATCTCGCTCCTTCAATCCCTCAATCGTCAACGACAATCCGCCAAGCTGATCTTCGCGATAAGGATCGGCTCCGGCGAGGTAACAGATGAGTTCCGGCTTGAACATGCTCAATCCCAAACTGAGCGCGTCGCCGACGCACGCCAGATATTCGGCGTCGCCCATCCCGTCGGACAAATTCAGGTCAAGCGATGAAGGGGGCTTAAACACCGGGTAGTTGTTTTGCTGATGGAGCGAGATGGTGAAGACGTCCCCGGCGTGGGCGGTGCGCGGCCTCTCGTGCGGGGCCGGGTGCGCGATGTGGTCCGTGGAATCGAGAACAGAAGCCAATGTCGGGGGCGGTGGTTCGCGGGGGACGCGCGGGCCGGCAAAAATCACAGCCGTACCATTGCCTTGATGGACGTCGCAATCGACAGTCATTGCAGTGCGAATCTTGCCGTCACGCTGCATACAGCGGATGGCGATGGCCACGTCGTGGATCATGCAGAAACCTTCGCCGTGATCGGGGAACGCATGATGGAATCCGCCGCCCAGGCTGATGGCCACGCCGTCGTCGAGGGCATGATCGGCGGCCAGCACGGAACCGCCGGCGGCGAGCCAGAAGGCGCGCACTAACGCCGGCGAGTACGGCACTTCGAGTTCTAACTCTTCCAGCGCGGTGAGCGTGCCCGTCTTCAATTTGTGGACGTACTGCGGAGTGTGCACGAGCAGCACGTCCTGGTCGGTGGCCGGACGAGGAGCGACAAAATCGGAGGGCGCGGCTATTCCGGAGGCGAGCAGCCGGCCATGAGTGCTCTTGTACTTTTCGGAGGGAAAAACATGGGAGCCGATGGGCAGGTAGTAGTCGTCGCTGTAGACGAGCTTGAAGGGCAGCATGAAGCACTCAGCATTCAGCACTCAGCGGGGCGGAGAGCTCAAAAGTCCATATCATACGCGATTGCCCGGGATTTGGAAGAACGTCGTACGCTGTCGGTCGTTCGCGGTTCGCTGTTCGGGAGCCGCAATTCGCCATTCGTCGTCGGCTCCTGATCTTCCACAACTGTTAAACTTGGCCGGTTGCCTGCCAAAAAGAAATCGCCGCCGCAAAGCAGTGACACGCCTGGGCCTGTGCCCGCTTCCGCCCAGCGTCATGGGGAAGCCAAAGGGCGGATTTTCCTGATCGATACGATGTCGTTCATTTTTCGCGCCTATCACGCGATGGCGCGGCAGCGTCCGATGTCCACGAAGACGGGGGTGCCGACGGCGGCGACGTATGTTTTCGTCAACATGCTGCGGAAGCTGCGGGACGATTTTTCGCCCGAGTATCTGGCGGCCGTATTCGATGTGGGCGCGCCGACGATCCGCAATCAGCAGGCGGAAGCGATTACGAAGATCCGCAAGTTTGACATCAAGACGCAGACGTTCAAAGAATCGGAGTATGGCGGCTACAAGGCGAATCGCGCCGAGATGCCGGGCGACCTGGTGCAGCAGATTCCCTACATTCGGCGGGCGCTGGAGGGCTATCGCATTCCAATTCTGCAGCTCGAAGGTTACGAAGCCGACGATGTGATCGGAACGCTGGCACGGAAAGCGGCTGCGGAATCGTTTCCAGTGTTTGTGGTTTCGAGCGACAAAGACATGCTGCAATTGGTGAACGATAAGGTGCAGGTGCTGAATCCGCCGAAAGACAACCTGATTTGCGATACGGCGAAAGTCGAGGAAATTCTCGGAGTGCCTCCGTCGAACGTGGTCGATGTGATGGCGCTGCGCGGCGACGCGGTGGACAACATTCCGGGGGCGCCGGGGATCGGCGACAAGGGGTCGGTGGAACTGATTCAGCGCTTTGGAAGCGTGGAGCAGGCGCTGGAACATGCGGCTGAGGTGGAGAAGAAGACGTATCGGGAATCGCTGCAGAACAATCGCGACAATATTCTGTACAGCAAGCAACTGGTGACGATTGATACCGACGTGGCGGTCGAGCTGGATGTTGCGGCGATGAAAGCGGGCGAACCGGACGTTGAATCTTTGCGGACGCTGTTTGCCGAACTGGAATTTACTTCTTTATTGAAAGAACTGCTTCCCGTAGTTGAGGTGAAGGAGGGCGACTACCGGGAGATCAAGTCGAAGGCTGAATTCGAGGAATATTTGAGAGGATTGGGCGAGAGGCGCACCGCTCGCGCTGGCGATTCCGACCGAGCACACTGATAGCATTTATAACGAGAGCGGCAGCGCGAAGAAGGCGAGCCTCAGCCGGCTCAGTCGGGGTTTCTGGCTTTGCAGCCAGCGGATGCGGAGGATCGGGGTGCTGGAGGTGTAGAGCGCATTGCGGTTTCGAATGCGCCGGGGGCGGGGGCGATGGTCGCGCTGGAAGACCGGGCGCTCGCCGAGCTGGTAAAGAGCGTGCTCGAAGATGCCGCTGTGCCGAAGACGGTTCACGATCTCAAGTTGGCCCTGCATTATTTTTCAGAGCATTTTCTCGAGCGGGCATTGCGCTGGCCGGAGTGAAGCATGATCCGATGCTGTATTCCTACCTGCTCGATCCGACCTATTCGTCGCATTCGTTGCCGGAGGTTGCGCTGCGGAGATTCAATTTGAAGCTGAGCGGCAACCTGGCGGAAGCGGCGGATGTAACGGGCAGGCTGGCGAGCGCGCTCCGAAAAGAAGTTGACGACCAGGGACTGACCTCGGTGTACGAGGAGATCGATGCGCCGCTGGTGCCTGTGCTGGCGCGCATGGAAAACGCGGGAGTGAAGATCGATCTGGCGGCGCTGGGGCAGATGTCGGTGAAGTTGCAGCGCGCGGCGGACGCCAAGGCGCGAGACATTTATGAGCGTTGCGGCGTGGAGTTCAACATCAATTCGCCGAAGCAACTGGGCGATGTGCTGTTCAACAAGCTGGCCCTGCCGATGCCGTCGAAATACGGGAAAGGAAAAAAGATTTCGACGGCGGTGGATGTGTTGGAAGGGCTGGCTGCGGATCACGAAGTTCCGCGGCTGGTGCTGGAGTACCGGCAACTGACGAAGTTGAAGTCGACTTATGTGGATGCATTGCCGGCGCTGATTCGCAGCCAGAGCGGCCGCGTGCATACGACTTTTGGGCAGACTGGGACGGCGACGGGAAGGCTCTCTTCGGCGAATCCGAACCTGCAGAATATTCCGATTCGCACGGAACTTGGGCGAGAGATTCGGGCGGCCTTTATCGCCGAGCCGGGGCACGTACTGCTGGCCGCGGATTATTCGCAGATCGAACTGCGGCTGCTGGCACATTTTTCGAAAGACAAGCTGCTGGTGGAGGCGTTTCGGCGCGGGGATGACATTCACACGCTGACGGCATCGCAGGTGTTTGGCGTGCCGCCGCTGATGGTTACGCCGGACCACCGGCGGCAGGCGAAGGTGGTGAACTTCGGGATTGTCTATGGGCTGTCGGCGTTTGGGCTTTCGCAGCAGTTGGGCATTGAGCCGGGTGAGGCCAGGAAATTCATCGATGCCTATTTTGAAAAATATGCGGGAGTGCGGGCGTTCATCGATGCAACGCTCGAGCAGACGCGGCGCGATCAGAGAGTAAAGACGCTGTTCGGGCGCATTCGGCCGATCCCCGACATCAACAGCAAAAACGCCACCCAGCGCGGGTTTGCGGAGCGCACGGCGGTGAACACCCCGCTGCAGGGAACGGCCGCCGACCTGATCAAGCTGGCGATGATCCGGATTGATGAGGAAATCCGGAAGCGCGGGCTGAAGTCGCGGATGACTTTGCAGGTGCACGATGAACTTGTGTTCGAAGTGCCGGAGCGCGAAGTGGAGGCAATGAGACCGCTGGTGCGGGAACACATGGAGGAAGCGCATTCGCTTGCGGTTCCGTTGCAGGTAGAAATCGGAGTGGGGCCAAACTGGCGGGACATGGAGTAGGGAGAGGCACCGAGACAATAAATGATGTGGGCCGAGGCTGAGGAAAACTAATCCAGCGTTTCCGATATACTCGAAGGAAAGTTTTTGCAAGCGCCGCCTTCGTCGTTCGTTCCAGCCGGTTCGTTCCAGCCGGTTGATTCCAGCCGCATGAAAAGGATCTTCGATCCTGCGGAGGCAGTCTGATGAGTGCAGCTCCATCGATGGCGCGCCAAGAAAAGCCGCGGCGTGTTTTTCCCCGGCACCCGATCAATGTACCCCTGGATTTGATCGCATTGCGATCCGGGGTCCCCGAAAATTTACCTGGGCGCTGCACCGACCTCAGCGAAGCCGGTGTGGGCGCGGTTGTGGCGGGAGAACTGGCTGCCGGCCAACAGGTGGCAGTCGAACTGCGGCTTCCGAATGTGGGCGTGCCGGTCCGAGCGCGGGCGCTGGTTCGTTATCAGTCACGGCTCCATTGCGGTCTTGAGTTTGTTGGATTGTCGGTGGAGCAGCGGGAGATGATCCGGTATTGGGTTTACCAATCCGCATCACAGCCGGTGGATTCCAGAGATTTCAAAAAAGAAAAGAAAGTTGCAGATGCCAAGACGGAAGCGCCCGTGGTCGCGGCGGCACCGGCTGCCAAGCCAAGGCGCAGAATTCGCATTGGGCGGCGAGGAGTTTTATGTGCTGGTCGCTTGCCTGCTGGCTCTGGCCGGTTTGGGATGGTGGCAATGGCAGAAGTCCTGGAACGAACTGGAAAAGCGGGCGCCGAGTAGGGAGTCGGGACTGCGAGTCTCTCCCGAAGCCATCGAAAGGCAGATTGTAACGAAGGTGCCGTTTGCGGCCGTGTCCGGACGCGACCCGCTGAATTGACGCGGCGCTACTCGAATTTTTCAGCCTGCTGGAAGGGGACACCTCGCTGGTCTTTTGCAGAGACGATCGCGGAGACAGCGCCGGCTCGCCGTCGAGTTGCCAGTCATCGAGTTTCCAATCAATGTTCAGCGCAGGATCATTCCACGCCACCGTGCGCTCGTGCTCGGGCGCATAAAAGTCCGTCGCCTTATAGAGGACATGGGCGGTCTGGGACACGACCCGGAAGCCGTGAGCAAATCCGCGCGGAATCCATAAAATACGTTTGTTCTCGCCGGAGAGTTTGAAGGATTCCCACTTTCCGAAGGTGGGCGAGCTGCGGCGGAGGTCGAGCGCGACATCAAGAATCTCGCCGGTGATGGCGCGCACGAGTTTTCCCTGGGGCTGGCGAATCTGGTAGTGCAAGCCGCGGATGACATTTCTCTCGGAATAGGAATGATTGTCCTGTACGAATGGCTCAGGAATGCCGAGCTCGGTAAACGTGCGCTGGTTGTAGCTCTCCAGAAAAAAGCCGCGGTCGTCGCCGAACACACGCGGTTCGAGGAGCAGAATTCCGGGGAGGCTAGTGGCGATTTTTTTCATCGGAAAGTTTCATCAAATCAGAAGACGCGTTCCCGGAGCAATTGCAGCAGGTAGGCGCCGTATCCGTTGTTGCGCATCGGCTGCGCCACAGCTTCCAGTTGCGCGGCGGTGATGTAGCCGGAGCGATAGGCGATTTCCTCGGGGCAGGCGACCATGAGGCCCTGGCGCTTCTGCAGGGTCTGAATGAACAAAGAGGCTTCCATCAGGGCTTCGTGCGTGCCCGTGTCGAGCCAGGCCGTGCCTCGGCCCATCACGCAGACGTTGAGTTGATTGCGCTCGAGATAGACGCGGTTGACGTCGGTGATTTCAAGTTCGCCGCGCTTCGAAGGCTTGAGACTCGCGGCAATTTCGACCACCTGCCGATCGTAAAAATAAAGCCCGGTGACCGCGTAACGGGATTTCGGCTGCTTCGGTTTCTCTTCAATGCTGAGCGCTCTTGGCGTCTTTCCCTGCGGATCGAACTCGACTACGCCGTAGCGCTCGGGGTCATTAACTGGGTAGGCAAAAACGCGAGCACCTTTGCGCTGGAACGTGGCGGCGCGCAATTCTTTGACCAGGTCGTGTCCGTAGAAAATGTTGTCGCCGAGCACGAGCGCGCAGCCGCTGGAGCCGATAAATTCCCTGCCGATCAGAAATGCCTGGGCAATGCCTTCGGGCTTCGGTTGCAGCGCGTACTGGAAATTGACGCCGTAGCGGGAACCATCACCGAGCAAGTGCTGAAAGCGGGGCAGATCCTCGGGGGTTGAGATGAGCAGAATTTCGCGGATGCCGGCCAGCATCAGCGTGGAGAGCGGGTAGTACACCATCGGTTTGTCGTACACCGGCAGCAGGCTCTTGGCGATTACATGGGTGACGGGATAGAGGCGCGTGCCCGATCCTCCCGCGAGAATGATGCCTTTGTAATTCGGTGGCGCGGTTTTGGTCATGTCGAGTTTCAGTCTCAGCAGCCAGCGGTGAAAGTAAGATTCCTCTATTCGCCGTCCATCCACCAGATGTTGTCATCCCGAGCGGAGCGAGGGATCTGCATCTTTGCGGCGAACTGCAGGTCCCTCGCTTTGCTCGGGATGACAATTCATAAAAAAGTGTTGCTCCTTTTCCGCTCTCCTATTTTCACCACGGGCTGTCAGCGCTCGGTCGCGTAATGCTTTGCCATCCATTGACGATAGCTGCCGCTGGTGACATCGCGGACCCAGTCTTCGTGTTCAAGATACCAGCAAACGGTTTTGCGGATGCCGCTCTCAAATGTCTCCAGCGGGCGCCAACTCAACTCCTGTTCGATTTTGCGCGCGTCCATGGCGTAGCGGCGGTCGTGGCCGGGGCGGTCTTTAACGAACGTGACGAGCTTGCTGTGGGGAACGGCGGAATCTTTCGGGCGCAGTTCGTCGAGCAACTGGCAAATAGCCCCAACAATGTCCAGGTTCTTTTTTTCGCTTCGCCCGCCGATATTGTAGGTTTCGCCGACGCGGCCGCGGGAGAGCACGGTGCGAATGGCGCGGCAGTGATCCTCGACGTAGAGCCAGTCGCGAACGTTTTTGCCGTCACCATACACCGGGAGCGGCTTGCCGGCGCAGGCATTCAGGATCATGAGCGGGATCAGTTTTTCGGGAAACTGGTGAGGTCCGTAATTATTGGAGCAGTTGGTGGTCAGAACGGGAAGGCCATAAGTGTGGTGATAGGCGCGGACCAGATGATCGGAAGCCGCCTTGGACGCCGAGTACGGGCTGTTGGGCGCGTAGGGGGTGGTCTCGCTGAAAGCCGGGTCGCCGGGGCCGAGCGATCCATAGACTTCATCGGTGGAGACGTGCAGAAAACGGAACGATGCGCGCTCGGTTTCCGCAAGCGCCGACCAGTAGGCTCGCGCTTCTTCGAGCAGGTTGAAGGTGCCGTTGACGTTGGTGCGGACGAAATCATCGGGGCCGTGGATGGAGCGGTCGACGTGGCTCTCGGCGGCGAAGTGAACGATGGCGCGGGGTTGTTCGCGCCGCAACAAGTTGCGCAGAAAATCGCGATCGACGATGTCGCCCTGCTCGAAGCGATACTGTGGATCGGCCTCGACGGCGCGCAGATTGTGGAGATTGCCCGCGTATGTCAGCTTATCGAGATTCAGGATGCGGGCCGGCGCGTCTTTAGTGGCAATCCATTGGAGGATGAAGTTCGAGCCAATGAAGCCCGCGCCACCGGTGACGAGGATGAGATCTTCCATGCTAGATATGCCGCGTTACGCAAAAGACACTGCGCTCCGATTCTAATCATTATCACCGCCGGACGCGAAGTCGCACCCAGCTTCGACGGCGGATATCCGGATCAGACGGGTGCGGTTTGGCTGGGGTGGGGGGAAGAGGGTTCGAAGCAGCGGCGCGACCGGAACGGCAGAAGTGCGCATCTGGATCGGCGCACTCGGCCGGTGCTCGCTCGGGCTCCAGCCCAGTACCTTGTAATAGGCTTTTTCGATAGAGCGGGCGATTGCGGGCCAGAGAAACTGGCTCTGAATCCGCTCCCGGCCCAGGGCGGCGAACTGACAGCGAAGTTCGGAGTTGTGCACGAGCAAGTCGAGCATGCGCTCAAGATCTGCCTGGTCGCCGCGGTGGAAGGTGAAACCGGCATCCTCGACTACCTCGTTATTTTCCGGAATATCGCTGGTCAGCACGCAGACACCGGCCGCCATGGCGTCGAGCAGTGCCAAAGACAGGCCCTCAATCTCGGATGGAAGCACGAACAGAGCGGCATGGGAGAGAAGCTCTTCGAGATCGGCACCAGCTACCCAGGGAAGGAAACGGATCCGGTCGGATTGGTGGCGGCGCAAGCTCTGGGCGTAGGCATCGGAGCGACTCGGTCGTCCGTTGGATCCCGCGCTCGATCCTCCGGCGAGCACCAGTTTCATGCCCGTGTTGAGGCGTTCGAAAGCCTTGATCAGGAGATGGCAGTTTTTTTCCGGGGAAAATCTGCCTAAGAAAAGGACGTAGTTGTCGGGGAGGAGATCCCACTCGATCAGTTTCCGGGGGATGCGACGGGGCGCCAGCGTGGCTCCGTTTGGGACGTAAATAGTATCGCGATTGTACCGCTGGCGGTAGTGCTGCTGCAGGGTGCGCGAGACGACCATGGTGGCATCGGGCGAGGAGACGGCGGCCGCTTCTCCCCAGCGCAATACGCGCGAGGCGATTCGTCCCCATTTGCTGCGTTGCCAGTCGAGACCTTGCACGGTAACGACGGTCTTCATACCGGCGAGGCGCGGGAGAAAAGAAAACAACGCAGGTCCCAGACATTGGTAGTGGACGACATCGTAGTCCGAGGTCATGGCATGCGCCGTGCTTAGCAGAGTGTGGACGAAAGTTTCCAGATGTTTGGAGCGGATGGTCGGCAAGCGCCGCACGCGCATGCCGTTGTGCGTGTTCATGGGAATTGGAGGAGTGAAATAGCTGCGGCAATACACGGTGACTTCGTGCCCCAGGCGGGCCAGTTCGTGGCCAGCTTGCTCGTAGTAGGATTCAACGCCGCTGTACTTGGAGACCAGGCCGCGACCCCCAATGAACGCGACGCGGACGCTGCGGCGCGGGCGAGGGAGCTTCACTGCGGCGGGGAAGGACAGCAGCTTCTTGGCGGATGTGAGCCGGGAGTAGAGACCGAGCAGCTTCTCCACCTGTTGGTCAGGGTCGTGGTTAGCTTTGACGCGACGGCGAGCGGCAGCGCCCATCTTCTGGATCAGATCGGGGCGGTCAAACAGAAATCCAATGGAGTGAGCGAGCTGTTCGCGTTCCCCCTCGGGATAGAGGAGGCCGGTGACGCCGTGTTGGACGAGTTCCCGGCGGGAACCCAGATCGGAGGCGATGACGGGCTTTTCCCAGGCATAGGATTCCAGAATGGATTTCCCCAAAGTCTCATAGGCATGGGAGGGAAACACGGAGAAGCTGCAACCGGCAATGAGTTTCTGGAGTTCGTCGCCCAAGACCATGCCTGCGAATAGGACTTGGTTCAAATTCAATTTTTTCGCCAGCGATTCGAGCCGGTGGCGCTCGGGACCGTCTCCCGCGATCACGATAGGAATGTGTGGCAGCTGCACCATAGCGCGCAAGAGCTCATCGACACCTTTCTCCGGAGAGAGCCGGCCGAAATAGAGCAGGTACCCTTCATCGATGGCGATCTCTTCTTTGCCGGGCAGAGCCTGAAAATGGGGCAGGACTTCGATGCGCTGCGCGGGGAAACCACTGGCGATCAGCTTGTCGCGCACGAATTCGCTGGGCGCCAGGAACAGGTCCACGCAGCGCTCGTAAGTTCGCAACCATTTGTGCAGGTATGCTTCGGCGGCAAGAACGACCGCGCTGGAACGCGGGCCGCTGTAGCAGCCTTTGGTGACGACGTTGTGAAAGGCGCCGTTCTTACAGTGTTCTTGGCAGGCGCGACCATCGGCCACAAAATTGTAGGTGGGGCACAAAATCTTGAAATCGTTCAGGTGGTAGAGCACGGGGATCCTCTGGCGCTTCAGTTCCCAAAGAATCGAAGGCGACAAGTGGTGGTAGATTCCGCGAACGTGGGCCAGATCGGGTAAGAAATCGGCAAGGCATCTGCGCATGGCGCGCCGGGCCGACGGTGAGTAGAGGGCATGCGCGGCCATCTTAACCTTCTTCAGCAAACTGGCGTTCGGATCCTTGAAGTCAAGATATGGAATGCGATAACAGCGGCCTGAGAACGCGGGAGTGCGGCCGTGGTCCATGCTGAATAGAGCGGTTTCCTGGCCGCGCTTATCCATTTGGTGGATGAGGTCGAAGAGGTAGGCTTCAGTGCCGCTAAACGGATAGTCGTACTTGTTGCAATACAGGATGCGCATAATTACCGTCCGATTGGGGAATGCGGGCCAGGAATTGCTCCGCGAAAGCGCGTAGATTTCGCTGGCGATCATAGGAAGCGGCGATGCTGGCCGCGGCCGCGCGCCGGATGTGGGACAGAGAAAGTTTGTGACCCTGAATCCAACAGACGGCGCTGACGAAATCGGGCAAAGAGCCGGATTGGTAGAGAAATCCAGTGCGCTGATGCTCGACCAGTTCGGGAATCCCGGTGAGGGCAGGAGCAAGCACGAGTTTTTCGTGAGCCATGGCCTCCATCAGGACCACCGGGATTCCTTCGCTCTTGCTGGTCATGACGACCAAGTCGGCATAGCGGTAATAACCTTGAAGTTCGGTGCGAGGCACGTGGCCGATCAGGTAAACACGCTCTTGGAGTCGCAGCGCCGCAATATGGCTTTCGAGAGCCGGGCGTTCCGGCCCCTCGCCGACGATCCAGCAGATAAAGTCGAGACCCTGGTCGCGAAGCGCGGCGCAGGCCTGGATGAGAAAGCGATAATCCTTCACCCGATGCAGGCGTCCGACGGAGAGGAGGCAAAGCCTCCGCTGTTCCGCTTCGACTTCCGCCTCGGATGCGGGAGTGGGTGTGGGCCAGGGCAGCACGCGATCTACCCCAAGACGTTGGACGATGATTTTCTCCGCGGGCGTGGAAGGATAGGTGCGAAGAATGTACTGGCGGTTGAAGTCGGAGACGGTTACACAGAACTGGCAAGCACGGAGCTTGGGCGAGAGCAGGTCGGCGCGCTGCAGGAGATCCGAGCCGTGCAGGGTGAAGCTGAAGCCGATTCCGAGCAGACGGGCGGCGGCTAAGGCCATCCATGACGCGAAGTATCCGTGATGAGCGTGGATGTGGTCGACATCGAGGGGCGCGAGTTGTTCTGCCAGCGCGGCGCCCATCAGGGTGTGGCCTAGCGCACGAAGGCGGCGGGCCGGGGAAGTCCCGCGCTCCCAGAGCAAGGGCCGCAACAGCTGCCAGAGGTTGTGACGATCGGAGGCGAGCCGGCGCGCCGCCCGCATCAGTTCATCGTCGGAGAGCGGCTGAAAGAAGTGCGTTTCTCTCCAGAAAGTGCGTTCCGCCAAGCTGAGATTATTTGGCGAAACGCGTTTGCCGCTGCAGCAGATCACTTGCGCCCCGCGAGAGCGCAGTTCTGTGATTTCATCGATCACGTAAGGTTCGAGCGGCGAAGGAAACTCGTTGGCGATATAGGCGATGGTGGTCATGCCAGGGACTCTTCGGAGGCGCAGAGCATGCCGGCAACGGTGAACACGAGTCCAATGACGAACTGGTACGCCATATCGACGAAGAATGCGTTAAAGAGATAAACGCTGAGCAAGATAGGCCAGATCTTGCGCAGGGCAGCGACGGGGGCGGACTCACCGGGCGGACCGCGCCAGGAAAGCCGGAAGAGGTTGAAGAAGAGAACGCCATACAGGGCCAACCCCGGCACACCGAACTCAACCAGCAAGGCGAGGTAAGTGTTGTGCACGTAGAAGGTGCGGAGGTGGTAGCCCTGCATGCGGCGGGCAAGCTCAGCGTACATACCTCCGGCAGGCCAACCGGTGAAGGGCCGCTCCTGAAACATCGCCCAACCCGCGTCGTACACGGCCAGGCGCGCTGCCACCGGACCGCGTTCTCCGGTTCGATCCCAAAGAGCAGTTTTGAGCGAATGGTCGCTGAAGCTGATTGCCAGGCCAACCAGGAAGCCCAAAATCGCCAAGAGGATACACGCTGATTGCAGACGGCGTTCGATCAGGCGGAATCCCAGGACGATGGTGGAGACGGCGAACGAGATCCAAACCGCGCGCGTCATGGTGGCGAGCACCGCCAGGGGCAGAGCCAGCCACAGCAGCCCGACGACGGTTTTGCGCTTTTGCGAGAGCGCAATGACAAGAATCCCAAGAATATTCAACGAAACGCCGTTGGCCACCGCCTGGAGAAATGGGCCGCGAGCGCGGTCGGCATGAAAACCCAGGCTTTCGTCAAGAATGAAACGCGGAAAGATGAGTGAGCGGGCGTCCGCGAAGAAGGCGATGGCAATGAAGACGAGGTAGGCGAGCGCAAGGACGACGAAAATTTCGAAGTGCCTGACTTGGGATGCGCCTCGGAAGACCATCACCGCGATGTGAAATAGCGCAAAGGGAACGATGTATTTGCTGGCAATAATGCTCCAGATTTGTGCGTCGAACGGCTCCCGAAGTGCCCGGAACACGGCGAGCGCCAGGAGACCGAGCATGGGCAAACTGAGTCCGGCAAAGAATGGGATCTTGTCGCGGAGCGCCATCGTACGCAGCGCAACGAAGAAGACTAGAACGCCGAAGGCGATTCGGTCGGCGTAGAAGGAAAAAAGGTCCGGTGGCCGGAACAGAAAAACGGTCATTGCGGCCACGTAAAGGATGGAGGGAAATGCCAATCCCAGATGAAGAGGGCGCAGCAGCAGACCGGCAACTCGCCAAAGCGGGTTGTCGTCACTGTCCCGGGTGAAAGCCAGGTCGCGGGTGGTCGCGGTTAGTGTGCCCATGGCGAAAGTCAGACTCCTTCCGGCGCGAACAGAACCCGGATCGTACCGGCGAGGATGCGGAGGTCCAGGCGCAGACTCCAGTTTTCGATGTAGGTGAGATCAAGGTGCATGTTGAGTTCGAACGACGGACAGTCGCGCGCCGTAATCTGCCAGAGACCGGTGATGCCAGGTTTCACGTCAAGGCGGCGGTAGTGTTGTAATTCGTAATGATTAACCTCGTCGACGGGATGAGGCCGCGGTCCCACCAGGCTCATTTCTCCGAGCAGCACGTTCCAGAGCTGCGGGAGTTCGTCGAGGCTGTAGCGGCGGATGATACGGCCGATGGGAGTGATTCTGGGGTCGTCGTCAAGCTTGAAAATTGGGCCTTCTCTCTGGTTGCGGTCGCGTAACTCTTCCTTGAGGTGTTCGGCGCCGGCCACCATGGAGCGGAACTTGTAGCATCGGAAGCGACGGCCTTTGGCGCCGGTGCGTTCCGCCGAGTAGACGACCCGACCGGGCGAGTCCAGCCGTATGAGCAGGGCAATGATCGCCATTAGAGGACTGCCCAACACCAGACCCAATGCCGCCCCGGTAACATCCAGCAACCGCTTCATAAACAAGGCGGCGTTAGGTAATGACTCGCGATGCAGTGTGACGACCGGTACTTCTCCGATCAGATCGACGCCAGAATCAGGCCACGGACCCGGAGGCAGATCGGGAACGGCACGAATGTCCAGATGGTTACGGAACGCGATCTCGGCAGCTTCTCGCGCCCGGGCTGGTTGATCGGGAAGAGCGAGGATGACTTCGTCAATGAATTCAGCGCGCGCCAGCCACTCCAAGTCTCCGATTCGCCCCAGTACAACCGGGGAGAGAGGCAGTTCGTCGTCCACGAAGCCGCAGACGGTTGCGCGGTGGAGGGAATCGTTGCGCAGCGCCTGAGCGATGGAGCGGGCGATTGGACCCCCGCCAACGATGAGGATCTTGCGCGTCTCGGTTTCGCGGCGCCGCCGCCTCCATGCCATCTGCCTCAACCGGCGCAACACCGCGAGTCCAGCTAGGCTGCTGGCAAATATTCTGAGGGCGGTGAGAAGACTCATTCCGCCCCACTCAGCAATGAGGACGAATCCGATCGCGAACAGGGTTGACCTGGCCAAGGCTGGGACGGTCCCGGCGGAGGACGGATCCCCGGCGCGTTTGTAGAGCCCCTCACAGAACCCGAACAGCGCTACCAGAACGGCAAAAATGGGCAGATAAGCCCATGGTATGGCCCAAGCGGGAAAGAAGAGCGAGGCCGCGCCGCACCCTACCACGAGAACGGTCAAATCGGCTGCTACCAACTCCCAAAGCGTGAATCGATCGATGGCAGTTTGTCGTGTCGATCGTCGAGTTGGCGCTCGCGCCTGACTGCGTCGGGTGCCGGTGGCTTCTTTTTTCTCCTTTAGTTGGACGTGTAGGGGTACCGCGCCGGCGCGACCCTAGGAGGGGGCATGGCAGGAGTCCCAGGAATCATGCGCGCGAACGGCGACGGGCAATTTTTGGGCCCGGTGTTCCACAGTCGGTTTGTGGTCAATTCGCCCATAAGATTCACAGATTCCGGTACAGGCCCTGCGGCACGGGAAAACGGCGTTCCGCGAGGACGGTTCCGAGCAGAGGAACTTGCGCCCTGCTCAGCTGGTCCTTGATTTGAGCGGCGACAAGGCGTCTTGTTTTGTTGGCGGTCAGCACCAGCACCAGGCCATCGCAGGCTTGGCCAATGCTCGCCGTAAGCCAGGAGACCGGAGCACACCACAGGATGGAAAAGTCGAACTCCGTCGTAAGTTCGCGGAGCCGCGATAAGTTCCGATCGGTCAAGCGGGACCCGCCGGCGTCCGGCAGCCAGCTCTGGCGGGGAACCATCCAGAGCCGAGGTGCGATCGGCCAGGTAGCCTCCGTGGAGTCGGGGGAGGGAATCTGCAGCTGGGTTTCAGGGGACCGAGTCCGGGTAGGCGTCGATCAGCCCGACGTCGTACCGGTCCTCCGCAGCCAGGGCTCTGGCGACCTCGAGGCATAGTGTTGCAGTCGCAGTCGATGGTTCGATGGTGGCGAAGTCCGACGTGCCGAACCGGCCCCGATTCGGGGCGGAAGAAGAGTTGCTGAACCAGGGCATGGATCTGCTCAGTCGTGCACCGAAGCCATCGGAGAAACTGCTTCGCGCTGGACTTGCTCGGTAATCGGAGTTGCGCGCGGCTGCTCCGCGGCCGGTAGTGTTTCGGCAAGAAGCTCACGGAGAGTGCTCACTGGATCACCACTTTCGGTCGTCCGATTGGATAAATGGGGGAACGCAGAACCACGGGCTCAGCTGCGGGCAGCCAGGCCAGCACCGGTACTTCCAGGAGGCGGTGAGCTTCGTTAGGAGTGCGAATCGTGGGGTCAAAATACTCGGACGTAAAGGCGATGCCGACGCTGAACGCCATGGCCAGTCCGAAGGCGAGCAGGAAATAAAGGAGCAAGGAGTGCACGGCCAGGGCGGGGGCGACGGGCGGTTCCACGATGGCCACATTCAGGATGCGACGCTCGTCGAGCGCATCGCCGATGCGGGCTTCCTCGCGCTTGTGAAGGTAGAGCAAGTAGTTGTCTTCGTCGGCCTTGGCGGCGCGCATCAGGTCCTGCTGGTCCACCGAGTCGGATTGCATCTGCTGGGCAAACGTGCGCAGGGATGCGACCTGGGTGAAAGCGTCGGATTGCCGCGCCCGCAAGCCGTCCCGCTGCACCTGGGCCTTCTCCATTTCCATGCGGGCCCACTCATAGTTGGGATCCTTGTCGGTGGTTTCGTCGCGCACCGGGGTGAGCGCTTCGGCGGCAATCGACGCTAGAGTTTCCGCGATTTGCTGGTCCACTTCCTGCACCAGCCGGTAAGACGGTTCAAAGCGGGTGAGAAGTTCGGTGCGCTTGAGTTGGAGCTCCAGCAGGTGCGTTTTCATCTTTTCGAGAACCTCCGGGTTATCGGCCCAGCGCTTAAGGGTGACCGACCGGAGGGAAACGACTTGAGCTGTTCGCCGAGCGACGCAATCCGGCGCTCGGTCTCGACGCGATCCTGATCGATCTGGCGGTACGCTGCGTCGGCTTCGCCCAACTTCTGCAGCGCAATATCGCGTTCCAGCGCTGCCGAAACCACTCCCCGGGCGCGAGTAAAGTGCACGAGTTCGGCTTCGGACTGATGCAGTCTCTTTTCGGATTCCGCGGTTTGCTGGTCGAAAAACTGGATCTCCCCCGGGGGCCGCTGGAGATTCATGTGCCTCTGCACATAGAGGGTAGAAAGCGCGGAGAGGATACGGGCGGCGCGTTCCGGATCGGTATCCTTGTAGCTGACCTGGATAAGGTTCGACTTTTTCAGGGCTTCGACATCCAAACGGCGGGACAGCTTGCGAACGGCATGTTCGATCTCGGCTGGGCGCTCGGAGTCCGGTGTGTCCGCTGGAACGAGTCCCGCCATTTTTACAACTTGCTTCAGAAGATCTTCGTCGCTTAGGAGTTCGACTTCGGAATTGAGTTCTTCTTCCGTAATATCGGGCCGGGTGAAATCCATGGGGCTGGCGGGCTGGGAAGAGACCATGGGGTCAAAGCGGCCCCGGCGCAGCAGAACCTTGAAGTGCGATTCATATCGCGCCGAGAGGACCGCGAAGAGCATGGTTGCCAGCAGTACGAAGCCAAAAGCAGCAGCCACGAGGCGCGGACGCCGGAACAGCGTGGCGGCAAGTTCACGGGGTGTTGGGGAAAGAGTGGTGCGCGAGCTTCGGATCATATCCGCGGGCATGGGTCGTAGAGCGAGCGATCAGACCCGGCGAGATTGATGGGAACCCGCCAGATTTTGGAGACAAAGTGAACGCTGCCAATCCTTTCCTTTAGAATTGCAATGGGTTCATGTACCAGCTCAGGGCGTTGGTCGGAACGAACTTGCGAATCTTTGAAACCCGGCTCTGGGGCACAAAGATAAAGTCGCCGGATTGAAGGTGAAGATCTTCGTGAAGATCGTGGGAACCTAACATCTTCTTCGCGTCAATCACGTGGGATTCGGAAAGTTCGCGGAAATCCGGCGAAAGACCACGACCTGCGAATGACGGGCCTGCTGCGTGAAGCCGCCGGCAATGGCCACGGCTTCGTTTACGGTCAGATCCCCGCGCAACTCATACTTTCCT